>JADKCZ010000009.1 GCA_016718565.1 Anaeromyxobacter sp.
GTCGGCCGCACCTGCCTGGTGGTCAGGCCCGCCGGGGGCGGCAGCCCCTCGGTGGCGCGCCACCTGGCCGCGGCGGGGTTCTCCACGGTGGTGGCCTCCTCCGAGGAGGAGGCGCTGGCCGTGCTGGACCGCGAGACGCTGGCCGCGGCCCTCATCCCCCGCTCCTTCAGCCCGGTCGCCATCACCACCATGGTGGCCCGGGCCGGCCACCAGCACCCGGCGGTGCCGGTGGTGGTGCTGGGGGCCTCGGGCACCGTGCAGGAGGCGGTGGACGCCATGCAGCAGGGGGCGGCGGACTACCTCGCACCACCCTTCGACGCCGAGACCTTGCTGGCGCGCCTGAGGCGGCTGGTGGAGCAGGTGGGGCCCCCCGGGCCGGCGCCCCAGGCCCCGGTCACCTCGTTCACCGGGCTCATCGGCGGCTCCGCCGCCATCCGCCGGGTGCTCTCCACCATCGACAAGATCTCCCGGTACAAGACCAACGTCCTCATCCTGGGGGAGAGCGGCACCGGGAAGGAGCTCATCGCCCGCGCCCTGCACGCCCGCGGGCCGCGCCGGCAGCAGCTCTTCGTGCCGCTCAACTGCGCCACCCTGGGGCGCGAGCTCCTGGAGAACGAGCTGTTCGGCCACGAGCGGGGCGCCTTCACCGGGGCCGACGACCGGAAGAAGGGGCTCTTCGAGCTGGCCGACGGGGGCACGCTCTTCCTCGACGAGATCGCCGAGATGGACCCGGCCACGCAGGCCAAGCTCCTCCGGGTCCTGGAGCGGAACGAGTTCCGGCGGGTCGGCGGCACCGGCAAGGTGAAGGTGGACCTGAGCGTGCTGGCGGCCACCAACCGGAACATCGACGACGCGCTCCGGCTCGGGCGGTTCCGCGACGACCTCTACTACCGCCTCAAGGTGGTCACCCTGGTCATCCCCCCGCTGCGCGAGCGCAAGGAGGACGTGCCGGCCCTGATCGACTCCTTCATCGCGGACTTCAACCGGCGCAACGACCAGAAGATCCGCGGGATCACCCCGCAGGCGCTCCGGGCCATCATGGACCACGACTGGCCGGGCAACGTGCGCGAGCTGAAGAACGCGGTGGAGAGCGCGGCCATCCTGGCCACGGGCGACACCATCGGCCTGGACGGCTTCGCCGAGCTGGGGCCGGGCGCCGGCGGCGCGGCGGGCTCCGGCGCCGCGGGCGGCGGCCAGCTGGCGCTCCGGGTGGGCTCCACCCTGGCGGCCGCGGAGCGCGACCTCATCCTCGCCACCCTGCGCCGCCACCCCGACAAGCGCGCCGCGGCCCGGGTGCTCGGGATCGGCCTGCGCACGCTCTACACCAAGCTGGGCCAGTACCGGCGGCAGGCCTCGGCGCGGCGCGGTGCCGATTCGGCATGAGC
The DNA here is from genome assembly GCA_016718565.1 of Anaeromyxobacter sp. Lineage (NCBI taxonomy): Bacteria > Pseudomonadati > Myxococcota > Myxococcia > Myxococcales > Anaeromyxobacteraceae > Anaeromyxobacter > Anaeromyxobacter sp. The sequence goes on from JADKCZ010000009.1 coordinate 1,386, forward strand.
CGCGCGCCGGCGCCGGGTGGCCGCCGGGTCCGACGGGCGCCCCACCACGCCAGGCCGCCATTCGAGGGGCGCCGCGCCGCTGGCCCGCTTCGTGCTTTAGGCGCGGGGCGTGACGCAGAGAGACCGAGCCGCCGCGGCGCCCCCAGCCGCCCCCGCCGCCGCGCGTGCGCTGCTGGTGGTGGCGCCAGGGGGCACCGACCCGGATGGCCTGTTCCGGGAGCTGGCGGCGCGCCACGACTACCAGGTGGGCTACGGCGCCACCCTCGCCTCCGCCGACGAGGCCCTGCGGGCCCGGCCCATCGCCCTGCTGATCGCCTCCCCGGCGGTCTCCGCCGCCGACGTCGGGCACCTGCTGGCCTCGCGGGATCGCCTCCGCCCCGGCATCCCGGTGCTGGTCATCCGCTACCGGCAGGCCGAGGAGCCGCCCGCCTGGGCCCGGAAGGGCGTCGGCGTGCTGCGCTGCCCGCTCCTCCCGGAGGCGCTGAGCCGCTCGGTGGACGTCGTGCTCGGCCTGGCGGTGGCCCCCGACGGCGGGCCGAGGTCCGGCCGGTGAGCCTGGTCCTCGTCGCCGCCGCCGTCCTGCTGGTGGGAGCCGTGCTGGCCCTCGGCCTGCGCGACAACCGGCACCGCGGCTGGGCCGCCATCTCCACCCAGGCGCTGGCGAGCGGGCTGGTGCTCGCCGGGGTGCTGCCGGTGCTCATGGGCGGCGGCGAGGTCCGCGCCACCGTGCCCTGGTCCTACCCGATCGACGCCATCGCCGTGCACCTCGACCCGCTCGGCGCCTTCTTCCTGGCCTGGTCGCTGCCGATGACGCTGCTCGGCACCGTCTACGCGCTCGGGTACCTGCGGCCCTCCTTCCAGACCAGGAACGCCGGCGTCCAGTTCGCGCTGCTCAACGTCACCTCCCTCTCCTTCGTCATGATCTACACGCTGGAGAGCGCCTTCGTGTTCCTGCTCGGGTGGGAGATCGCGGCGGTGGCGGCCTGGCTGCTGGTGGTGTGGGACTACCGCAACCAGCGCATCCGCTTCGCCGGCTTCAACTACCTGGTCTCCACCCACATCGGGCTCTTCTTCCTGCTGGCCGCCTTCATGGTCATGCACAGCCAGACCGGCTCGATGGACTTCCAGGCCTTCGGCGCGTTCCTCCGCACGCCCGGCCCGTTGCGGGGCGTCACCTTCGTCCTGCTGGTCACCTCCTTCGGCCTCAAGTCCGCCTTCTTCCCGTTCCACACCTGGCTGCCCCGGGCCCACTCGGCGGCGCCGGCGCACGTCTCGGCGCTGATGTCCGGGGTGATCCACAAGGCCGGCCTCTTCGGCCTGCTGCGCTTCACCCTGCTCCTCGGCACGCCGGAGGACTGGATGGGGTGGTACGTGCTGGCCTTCTCGGCGCTCTCGGCGCTGGCGGGCGTCCTCTACACGACCACCCAGCGCGACCTGAAGCGGCTCCTCGGGTACTCCTCCACCGAGAACGTCGGGATCGCCGGGATGGGCTTCGGCGTGGGCACCCTGGGGCTGGCCTGGCACCAGCCGGCGCTGGTGGCCCTGGGCTTCGGCGGCGGCCTCCTGCACCTGCTCAACCACGCCTTCTTCAAGTGCCTCCTCTTCTACGCGGCCGGCGCCATCTACCGCTCGACCCACAGCGTCGACCTGGAGCGGCTCGGCGGCCTGGCCAGGCGCATGCCGTGGACGGCCGGCTTCTTCCTGCTGGGCGGGCTCGCCATCTCCGCGCTGCCCCCGCTCAACGGGTTCGTCGGCGAGTTCCTCATCTACGCGGGGCTCCTCGGCCAGGGCGCGCCGCCCGGCGTCGAGCGCGGGCTCTTCACCATCGTGGCCGCGCTGCTGGCCTTCGTGGGCGGCGTCTCGGCGCTGGCCATGACGCGCGCCTTCGGCCTGGCCTTCCTCGGAGCCCCCAGGGACCCGCGGCTCCACTGCGAGGGGGAGGTCCCCCTCACCATGCGCCTCCCCATGGCGCTGCACGCCGTCGGGGTCCTGGCGCTCGGCCTCCTGCCCGGGCTCGGCCTGGCCCTCGTCGACCAGCCGGTCCGCCTCTTCCTCGGGCAGCGCGGCGGGCCCGCGCCGGCGGCGGCCCTCGAGGCCACCCGCCTCCTCGGCCCGGTCGCCGGGCTGGGGCTCCTGCTCCTCCTGGTGCTGGCGGCGCTGGCCCTGCTGCGCCGCTGGCTGCTGCACGGCGCGGCGGCGCCGCGCTCCGTGACCTGGGGCTGCGGCTACGTCGGGGCCACCCCCCGGATGCAGTACACCGGGACGTCCTTCTCGGCGCAGTTCGCCGGCATCTTCGACACCGTGCTGCGCCACCTGCGCCGCGAGCGGCTCCCCACCGAGCCGTTCCCCCAGCGCGAGGGGCACCTCAGCACCCACTGCGTGGACGCCGTCGAGCAGCGCATGTTCGAGGTGATGGGCGAGGGGGACCGGATGGTGGTCCGGACGGCGGGCCGCATCCCCCTCGAGCCCCGCTTCTCGCTGGCCGCCGGGCTGGTGGTGCTCATCGCGGTGGTGGCCCTGGTGCTCTCCGGCGCCGGAGGCCGCTGGTGACGCCCCTCCTCGCCCTGGCCCACCTGGGGGCGCTGCTGCTCCTGCCCTTCCCCGTGATCGGCCTGATCAACCGCACCAGGTCCCTCTGGGCCGGCCGGAAGGGGCCGCGCCTGCTGCAGAGCGCCTCCGACCTGCGGCGGCTCCTGCGCAAGCGCCCCGTCTACAGCCGCACCACCACCATCCTCTTCGCCGCCGGGCCGCTGGTGGTGCTGGCCACCACCCTGGTGGCCGGCCTGCTGACCCCGCTCCTCGGCCGGTTCGCCCCGCTCGCCTTCCCCTACGACTTCGTGGCCTTCGCCTACCTGTGGGGCCTGGGCCGGATCTTCCTCATGCTGGCCGCGCTCGACACCGGCAGCGCCTTCGAGGGCATGGGCGCCAGCCGGGAGGCGACCTACGCGGCCTTCGTCGAGCCGGCCCTGTTCCTGGCGTTCGGCACCCTGGCCGCGGCGACCGGCCGGACCACCTTCGCCGAGATCCTCGACGTGGGGTTCCGCTCCCCGGCGCAGGTGGTCACCAGCCTGGGCGTGCTGTTCACGCTCCTCGTCCTCCTGCAGGTCGAGACGGCCAGGGTGCCGGTGGACGACCCGGCCACCCACCTCGAGCTCACCATGATCCACGAGGTCATGATCCTCGACCACTCCGGCCCGGACCTGGCCGCGCTCCAGTACGCCGCGGCGCTCAAGCTGACGGTCTGCGCCGGGCTCATCGCCGGCCTGCTGAACCCGCTGCGCCTCGCCGACGGCCCGCTGCTGGCGGCGGCGGTCCAGCTCGGGCTGGTGGCGGCCGTGGCGGTGGCGGTGGGCTTCGTCGAGTCGCTGGTGGCGCGCCTCAAGCTGGCCGTGGTGCCGCAGTACGTGCTGGCGGGCGGGATCTCCGCCGCGCTGGCGCTCCTGGCCACCGCCTGGGCGCAGGGCGGCGGACGATGACCTACCTGCTCCTCACCTTCCTGGTGGTGCTGGTCACCCCGCTCCTGACGGCCTCGTGGCGCCTCAGCCTGGTCGGGCTCGGGCTCCAGGGGCTGCTCATGGCCGCCATGGTGGCGCAGCGCGGCTGGACCCCGTCGGCCGGCGGCGTCCTGCTGCTGCTCGACCTGCTGCTGCTCAGGACCTGGTTCGTCCCCCGGCACCTCTTCGCCATCATGCACCGGCTCGGCGGGCCGAAGCGCCGCGACGTCATCCCGGCCAACCTGCTCTCCTGGACCATGGCGGGCGCCCTGGTGCTGGTGGCCTTCCGGTTCTCGACCCTGCTCCACGCCGCGCCGGGCGCCGCGGCGACCCACCTGGCGGTGGCCACCTCCGGGCTGCTGCTCGGGCTGCTGGTGCTGGGCACCCAGTCCAGCACCTTCGGGCAGATCATCGGGGTGCTGCGCGTCGAGTACGCCATCGCGCTCTTCGAGCTGGCCGGCGACCACCAGCCGGAGCTCCCCATCCAGCTCGGGGTGGCGGTGGTGCTCCTGCTGTCGGTCCTGACGCTGGGGGGCTTCCTCCGGCGCCTCGGGGCCGCCGGGCCGGACCAGCCGCCCGCGGCGGAGCCCGCCCCGTGACCACCCGCCCCGTCCCCAGCCCGGCCACGGGCACCAGCCCCGGCGCCCGAGGTCCGGCTGATCCGGCCCGGCATCCTCAACCTGCTGCTGGCGGTGGCCGCGCTCGACGTCGCCCTGGCCGGCTACTTCGCCCTGGCCGCGCCCGCCGCGGAGGTGGTGGTCTTCGCCGGCGGCTACCTGGTGGCCGACGCCACCTCCCGGCTCTTCCTGCTGGTGATCAACCTGGTGTTCGTGGGCATCGTCACCTACCTGTGGTCCCGGGTGAAGGACACCCCCGAGCTGCGCGACGGCATCGAGCGGCTGGCCGGCTTCGCCCTGGTCTTCATCGTGGTGGCCAACCTCGCCATCCTCTCGAACCACCTGGTGGCGACCTGGATCCTGCTGGAGGGGACCACCCTGGCGGCCGTCCCGATGATCCAGTTCCGGCTCACGCCGGCGCGGGTGCGCGCCTCCTGGCGCTACTTCCTGTTCTCGTCGGTCGGGCTGGCCCTGAGCCTGCTGGGCCTCCTCTGCCTGTCCCACGGCCTGGACGCGCACGGGGGCGGCCAGGCCTCGCTCTTCCTGGACGGGCTGGTGGTGGCGGCGGGGCAGCCGCCCGACGCCTGGCGTCGGGTCGGCCTGGCGCTGCTGCTGCTCGGGTACGGCACCAAGCTGGGGCTGGCCCCCATGCACACCTGGCTGCCGGAGACCTACCACGCCGCGCCGCCCTCCGTGACGGCGCTGCTCGGCGCCGTCCAGTTCAACGTGGTGCTGGTGGCGCTGCTCCGCGTGCTGCAGGCCTACGGCGCCGCCGAGCGGGACCTGATCGGCCCCATCCTGCTGACGCTGGGGCTGGCCACCATGGCGCTCTCGGCCTTCGGCATCATCGCCACGCACAACTACGTGAAGCTCATCGCCTTCGGGGCGCTCAACCACGGCGGGGTCATCGCCGTGGGCCTGGGCATCGGCCAGGGCGCCGCCTACGGCGTGGTGCTGTACGCGGTGAGCAACGCCTTCATCAAGGCCATCCTCTTCCTCACCGCCGGCAAGATCGAGGCGCGCTACCGGACCGAGGACGTCCGCGAGGTCTCCGGGCTCCTCAAGGACATGCCCTACAGCGGGCTGTTCTTCATGGTCGGCACCTTCGCCCTGCTCGGCTTCCCGCCCTTCGGCAGCTTCCTGGGGGAGCTCATCATCATGAGCGGCCTCATCGGCGCCGGGCACTTCCTGGTCTTCGCCGCCTTCTGCGCCATCCTGACGGTGACCTTCATCGCCACCGGCCGGTCGGTCTTCCCGATGATCTGGGGGGAGCCGAAGAGGCAGGTGGACTGGGCCAGCCAGAAGGTGGCCACGGTCCTGCCCAAGCTGATCTTCCTGAGCGCCCTGCTGGCCATGGGGATCTACCTGCCGGCGCCGGTCAACGCCCTCTTCCGGCAGGTGGCCGTGACCCTGGGGGGCCGGTGAGCGCCACCTTCTGCGCCCCGGTCGCGTCGCTCGGCCTGCCGACCCGGGCCTTCTTCGACGCGGTGGGCGCCCGGCTCACGGCGGGCGACCGCCCCGTCGCCTTCTGGGGCCAGCCGGCCGACGACCCGGCCGCGCTGACGCTCACCATGCTGCTGGACGACGCGGGAGCCTCTCGGCGCTCCGCACCGAGGTGGCCCGGAGCCACGGCTTCCACTCGCTCACCCGCGCCCACCCGGCGCTGCACGCCTTCGAGCGGGAGATCTTCGAGCAGCACGGGGTGAAGCCGCACGATCACCCCTGGCTGAAGCCGATCAGGTTCCCGGCGCCCGGCCCCGCCGGGATGACCGGCTATCCGTTCTACGCGGTCGAGGGCAAGGAGGTCCACGAGGTCGCGGTGGGCCCCATCCACGCCGGCGTCATCGAGCCCGGGCACTTCCGCTTCACGTGCCTGGGCGAGACGGTGCACCACCTGGAGATCCAGCTGGGCTACCAGCACCGCGGCGCGGAGCGGCTCCTGCTGCGCCGCGACCCCCGCCTGCTCGCGCCGCTGGTGGAGACCATCGCCGGCGACGCCAGCGTGGCGCACGCCTGGGCCTACGCGGAGGCGGTGGAGGCGCTGGCCGGCCTGGCCACGCCGCCGGCCCTGGACGTCCACCGCGGCATCGGGCTGGAGCTGGAGCGCATCGGCATGCACCTGGCCGGGCTCTCCGGCATGGCCAGCGACATCGCGTTCCTGCAGGGGGCGGCCTCCTACGGGCGCCTGCGCACCACCGTCATCAACACCAGCATGCTGGTGTGCGGCAGCCGCTTCGGCCGCGGCTGGGTGCGGCCCGCCTCCCTCCGGGCCCCACTGGACGCCGCTCGCGAGGAGGCCACCCGCGCCGGCCTGGCCCTGCTGGCGCGCGACGTCCGCCTCGTCGACCAGCGGATGCGGGCGTCCGCCAGCGTGCGCCACCGGCTCGAGGGGGTGGGCACCCTGACCCGGGAGCAGGCGCTGGAGATCGGGCTGGTGGGCCAGGCCGCCCGGGCCAGCGGGGTCGACCTGGACCAGCGGGCGCGCCGCCCGGGCGCCCTGTACCGCGCCCTGCCCGTCACCCCGGTCGTCGAGGCCGGCGGCGACTGCCTGGCGCGGGCGGCGCTGCGCATGCGCGAGATCGAGGAGTCCACCCGCTGGGTCCTGGCCGCGCTGGACTCCCGGCCCGGGCTGACGCGCTGGTCCGGGACGCTCGGGCCGCTGGCGCCGCGCACCCTGGCCATCGGGCTCCGCGAGGGCTGGCGGGGCGAGGTGGTGCACGCCCTGGAGACCGACGGCGAGGGCCAGCTCCGCCACTACAAGGTGCAGGACCCGTCGCTGCGCAACTGGCTCGGCCTGGCGCTGGCGATGCGCCGCAACGACATCTCGGACTTCCCGGTCTGCAACAAGAGCTTCGACCTCTCCTACTGCGGCAACGACCTCTGAACCGGAGCTGACCCCATGCTGAAGGCCATCCAGGTCCGGATCTCACAGGGGCGGCAGTACCTGCCGGACCTCCGCACCGCCACCCCCAGGGGCTTCCGTGGGCTGCCCGTGCTGGTCGGCGACCCGTGCCCGGAGGCCTGCCGGGCCTGCCTCGAGGCCTGCCCCGCCGAGGCCCTGGCGCTGGCGCCCCTCCGGCTGGACCTGGGGCGCTGCCTCCTGTGCGGCGACTGCGCCCCGGCCTGCCCACCGGCCAGGATCGAGTTCACCCCGGAGCACCGGATGGCCTCGGACTCCCCGGGCGGGCTGGTGGTGGTCGAGGGCGCCGCCGCCCCGCCCGCCGTGGCCGTCTCCCGGGCCCTCACCGAGGCCTTCGGCCGGTCGCTCAGGCTCCGCTCGGTCTCCTCCGGCGGCTGCGGCGGCTGCGAGCTCGAGCTCAACGCCCTGGGCAACGTCAACTTCGACCTGGGCCGCCACGGCATCGAGTTCGTGGCCTCGCCCCGACACGCGGACGGCCTGGTCCTGACCGGCCCGCTCACCGGCAACATGCGCGAGGCGCTCGACCTCGCCTGGGAGGCCGTGCCGGCGCCGCGCTTCGTCGTCGCGGTCGGCGCCTGCGCCATCTCCGGCGGCCCCTACGCCGGGTCGAGCGTCCTGGCGCGCGGGTTCCTGGGTCGGGAGGTGCCGGCGCTCTACGTCCCGGGCTGCCCCCCGCACCCCCTCACCATCATCAGCGGGATCCTCGACCTCCTCGGCATCGACCTCCCGGCGCCGCTCAGCCCGCCGCCGGCCTGGGCGGCGACGCCCCCAGCACCGGCTGGGGAGGCTGCGCCAAGAAGTGGGGGGACATGATCTGGACCCCGGCCGCGTTGAAGCCGTCCTGGATGTTGGCGTGCAGCCGCGACAGCACCTGCGGCCGGTCCAGCGGCACCTCCAGCCGGGCCACCAGGTCGTAGACCACGTAGAAGTCCTGCAGCTCGCGCTGCAGCACGAAGGGCTTCACGTCGGCGCGCAGGCCGGCGGTCTGGGCCGCGGCCGCCAGCAGCAGCGCCTCCACCGTGCGCCAGGGGGCGTCGTAGCCGATGGTCACCGTGGTGGAGACCTGGGCGCCCTGGCCGCGGGTCAGGCGGGTGAAGTTGCGCACCGGCCCCCCCACCACCACGCTGTTGGGGACGGTCACCTCCTCGCCCCGGAGCGTGATCACCTTGGTGGAGAGCATCCCCACCTCGCTCACCACCCCCTCGGTCTCGCCCAGCCGGACGTAGTCCCCCGCCGCCAGCGAGCGGGAGTAGACCACCACCAGCCCGCTCATGGCCTGCGACACCAGGCCGGTGGACCCCAGCGAGATCATCACGCCCAGCACCAGCGAGAGCCCCTTGAAGCCCTCCGAGCTGGTGCCGGGCAGGTACGGGTAGGAGGCGGCCAGCGCCACCACCCAGACCAGCGCGGTGGCCAGGCGGCGGGTCGCCTTGAGCGTCTCGGGGTGCAGCCCGGGCATGGCCAGGGTGCCGGCCTCGGCCCGCCCGAACACCCCCGCCAGGAAGCTGGTGGTGCCGCGCGCCAGCAGCACGATGACGAAGACCGCCACCAGCCCGGGGATGGCCCGCACCACCTCCAGCCCGACGCCGGCCAGCACCTCGAGCACCCGGCCGTTGAGTGCCGCAGCCCACGGCGCGGTGGCCTCGAAGCGCCCCAGCACGAAGGCCAGCCAGGCGTCCACCAGCCCCACCAGCAGCACCCAGAAGCCGCCCAGCACCACGGTGCGCACCACGGCGCGGATGAGGGGGCCGAAGTCGATCCCGCGCCTCGCCAGCCCCTCGGCGCGCCGCTGGGCCAGGTGCGCCAGCCAGCCGGAGGCCAGCCGCCGCAGGCCCACCAGGCCCCACAGGAGCAGCGCCAGCAGGGCCGTGGCCGCCACCGAGTGGATCAGGCCGCGCAGCGGGAACTGCTCCAGGCTGGTGGTCCCCAGCGCCGGCGCGGCCTCGGCTGGCGCAGCGGCCAGCAGGCGGGCCAGCAGGTCGGCGGTGCGTTGCGGCGGGTGGGCCATGGCGGCGGTGTCCTCGGGCGGGTGAAAGGCCCGCTAGCCTAGGCGGACGGTCGAACCCCCCGCAGCGACCCTTGCGGGGCCGCCGGCGACCTGGCCGGCCCGGGGCGCGGCCACCGGCCGGAGCCGGCCGCCCGAGGCCTCCCCACCGGCAGTCGAACCGGGCGGCTCGTCAGGCCTGCCCGGCCTGGCCTCGCGCCAGCGCCATGGCCTCCAGGGTCTGGGCGTAGGCGTCGAACCCGTGCGCCCGCACCGTGTCCACCAGCGTCAGCGCCACCCGGAGGGCGCCCAGCGGGTCGCCGTGCTCCAGGCGCGCCAGCACCGCCGAGCGGCTGCGGGCCGACTCGCGGGCCAGCTCGTCCGCCCAGGCCTGGGTGGCCGCCTCGCCGCCGTGGACCCTGGCCAGCAGGACCAGCCGCCGCGCCCGCTGCTCCAGCTGGCGCGCCTCGTCGAGGGCGGCGGCGATCTCGCCGCCCAGCGGCCGCCCCCCCTCGCCGGACCGCCGCGTCCCCCCGGCCGCCCCGCCGGCCCCGCTCACCGGGCCTCCGCGGCGCCGAGCCGCGCCAGCGCCAGGGACCGGGCGGCGCGCTCCGCCTCGTCGTCCAGTGAGCCGGCCAGGCCGCGGGCCGCCGTCAGCGCCAGGGGCAGGTCGCCCGCCTCCAGGCACTCCAGCACCGCCGAGCGGCCCAGGTCCTCGAGCCGCTCGATCTCGCGACGCCGCCGCGCCACCTCGGCCGCCTGGCCGCCCGCCAGGCGGGCCGCCTCCACCAGCGCCCGCGCCTGCGCCGCCGCGCCGCGCGCCCTGTGGAGCTCCACCCTGAGCGTCGTGTCCATCGCTGCTCCTCCGGTCGGGCCGCCTGGCCCGCCGGGTCTCTCTACGCACGGATCGGGCCGGACCACGGGAGCGTCCCCGCGCCGGTGCGGGCGGACCCGGACGCGAAATCCTTCGTGAATGCGGGGGCGGCGACCCGGCGCCGCCCGGACCCCCGGCGCGCGCCCCACCCGCGTCGGCGCGGCCCCGGCTGGACCGACCCGGCCGAACCGGCCGGGCGGCCGAAGCGCCCGCCTGCCGCGTCGACAACACCCCCGCCCCGCGGCTATATCAGGGACCCGCAGACGACCCGGCGGCGGCGAGGATCCCAGCATGTTCCAGGTGAAAGCGGAGTCGCCCTACCCCCGGCTGGCGGCGCGCTGGACCGGCCCGGGCACCCCGGCGCCGGTGCTGGTGGAGGACACCCGCGAGACCTTCGGCGGCCTGACCCCCGGCGACCTCGGCCTGGTGGCCCCCCTGGTGGCCGTCCTGCGGGCGCGCCTCTCGGACGCGGGCGCCCGCGAGGCCGCCCGCCGGGCCCTCTGGGGCCTGCTCGACACGGTGCGCCGCCGGCTCTTCACCCAGGCGCTGCCGGAGGACCAGGTCGAGCCCTGGCTGCGGCTCCTCCTGCCGGTCATCCGCGAGGCCGACTACACCTTCGGCGAGCTGCTGCGCTCCCGCGAGGAGACCGACCCGAAGACGGTGGCCATCCGCGTGCTGGGCGCCGACGCCACCGAGCTGACGGTGTCGGAGGTGGCGCGCCGCACCCGCGCCATCGCCCGCGGCCTGCTGGCCATCCTGGGCGACGACCCGGAGGCGCGGGTCGCCATCCTGTCGGAGAACTGCCTGGAGGCGGCGCTCTGCGACCTGGCCTGCCTCTCCAACGGCTTCGTCGACTTCCCGCTGCCGGCCAACGCGGTGGCCGAGCAGATCGTCTACATGCTGAAGCACTCGCGGGCGCGGGTGCTGCTGTGCAGCGACGAGGAGCAGGTGGCCAAGGTGCTGCCGGCGCTCTCCGGCCTGCCCGACCTGCGCGAGGTGGTCTGCTTCTCGAAGAGCTGCGCCGAGCGCAACGGCCTGCTCTCGCTCGACCAGGTGGTGGGCCAGGGGGCCGGCTTCGACGAGGCCGCCCGCGAGGCCCGGGCCGCCCGGGTCAAGGCCACCGACATGGCCACCGCCATGTACACCTCGGGCACCACCGGCAAGCCCAAGGCCATCATCTTCACCCACGAGAACATCGTCTCGAAGCGGCTGTGCCGCGGCTTCGCGCTGCGCGAGGTGGGCGAGGGCGACACCTTCCTGTGCTACCTGCCGCTCTACCACACGTTCGGCCGCTACCTGGAGCTGACCGGCACCCTGTGGTGGGGGGCCACCTACGTCTTCGCCCGCTCCACCGCCCAGGCCACGCTGCTGGAGGACTTCCGCGCGGTCAAGCCGTCGGTCTTCATCTCGGTCCCCAAGAAGTGGATGGAGCTGCAGGACGCCGCGGTCTGGGAGGCGGCCTCCGACGACCCCGACGAGACGGCCGCCCACCTGCGGGTCATCACCGGCACCCGGCTGCGCTACGGCCTCTCGGCGGCCGGCTACCTGGACCCGGCCATCTTCAAGAACTTCCACCGGGCCGGGGTGGAGCTCTGCTCCGGCTACGGCATGACCGAGGCCACCGGCGGCATCACCATGACGGTGCCGGGCGGCTACGTGGACGGCTCCATCGGCACGCCGCTGCCGGGCGTGGAGTGCCACCGCGCCGACGACGGCGAGCTGCTCATCCGCGGGGTCTACATCTCGCCGGGCTACCTCGACCCCGGGCCGGAGGAGGCCGGCTCCCACGACCCGGACGGCTGGTTCCACACCGGCGACCTGGTCAGCCTGGACGACGGCCACTTCCGCATCGTCGGGCGCAAGAAGGAGATCTACAAGAACCGGGCCGGGCAGACCATCGCGCCGCAGCGGGTGGAGAACCTCTTCCGCGACTTCGAGGCGGTGGCCCAGGCCTTCCTGGTGGGCGACCACCGCGACTACAACACCCTGCTGGTCTGGCCCAACTTCGACAAGGATCCGTCGCTCAGGGAGCGCAGCCCGGAGCAGCTGCGCGACCTGCTGTCGTCGCTGGTGGCCAGCGCCAACCGCTTCCTGGCCCCCTTCGAGCGGGTGGTGGCCTTCCAGGTGCTGCCGCGCGCGCTCGACCTGGAGCACGGCGAGCTGACCCACAAGGCCAGCTTCAAGCGCGAGGTGGTGGAGAAGGTCTGGAAGGACCTCATCGAGAAGATGTACGAGCAGAAGCACCTGGCCCTCTCCATGGACGGGATGTTCCTGCGCATCCCGAACTGGGTGCTGCGCGAGATCGGCGTCCTGCAGCACGAGGTGGCGCTGCGCCACGGCCTGCTCACCGCCGGCGAGCGCTCCATCCAGGTGGGGCCGGAGCCCTCGGCGCCCGGCTCGATGCGGCTGGGCGACCTGGCCTACGCCAACGACTCCACCGTCCTGGACCTGGGGGCGCTGCTGGCCCGACCCTCGCTCTGGCTGGGCAACGAGGCGCTGCGCGCCTTCCTGGGCGACGAGGCCTTCCTGGCCCTGGTGGGCCGGCGGCGCAAGGGCGGCGGCGACCTGCGCATCGACCCCCGGCTCTGGGTGGCGCCGTCGGTGGACCGGCTGGGCGAGCTGCTGGAGCTGGTCGAGGGGCACGAGGTCACCTTCCGCTCCATCCACGCCGCCGGCGAGCTGCTGCGGGCCGAGCGGCCCGAGGCCCGCCGCGCCATCAGCCACCTGCACATCGGCCTGGCCGCCGCCGCCAGCGAGCAGGCGGTGCTGTGCCGCGCCCTCTTGCGCCGGGCCGCCGACGCCCCCGACGAGGACGTCAAGCGGCGCGCCTTCCGGGTGCTGCTGCCCAACGAGGAGCCGCACAAGACGCTGGAGACGCTGCGGCTCTTCCTGGACCGCATGGGCGCGGTGGCCCTGCGCGACGAGGACCTGGCCGACCTGGGCGAGCGCGGCCTGACCGACGCCCAGGTGCAGCTCTTGCTGGCCCACCTGGCCTCGGATCGCGCCAACGGCCCGCTGGCCGACCCCTCCGACCGGCGCGCCCTCATCGGGGTGATGCGGCTCCTCACCGCCACCGCCATCGCCCACCCCAACTACTTCGCCCGGGTGCGCGTGCCGCTGGCCCGCCTCACGCTGCACGATGACGCCGCCATCGCGGCCCGCGCCGGCGAGGAGTTCGACCGGCTGCGCCGCGGCTTCTCCAACTGGATCGGCCCCAACCTGCGGCTCGCCATCGACCCGCAGGGCGGCCACGAGTACGGCTGGAGCGACGTGCTGGCCTTCGAGCCCAGCGTCTCGGAGGCGGCCCGCAAGGTGCTGCTGCAGGCGGTGGCCGACTCCACCCTGGTGCGGGCCTCGGTGTTCCTGCTGGGGCGCGGCGTGCTGCTCTCGCTGGCCGACATCCCGCCGGGCGGTGCCACCGTCAGCCTGCTGGGCCGGCAGCACGGCAAGGCGGTCTACCGCCTCTCCATCCACACCCGCTCGCGCGAGGTCTTCGACCTGGCCATCAACGTGGCCGAGGACCTCTCCTTCGCGGCGCTGCGCGAGGAGGTCAACTGGCTGCTGGCCTGCGGCGCGCCGCCGCCGCTGGTGGAGCAGTTCGGCGGCTACTTCGGCGAGTGGGGCATCTTCTCCGAGGAGTTCATCCCCGGCGACGACGTGGAGCGCCAGGTGGCCCGCCTGCTGCGGCAGGGCGAGGCCCGCCGCCTCGAGCTGCTCTGGCCCTTCGTGGGCTGGACCGCCCTGGAGTGCCTGGTGCGCTTCTGGGACCGGGCCGGCCGCCGGCTGGCCCTGCGCAACCCCTCCCCGGCCGCCTTCATCGTGCCGTCGCACGACTACCACGCGGGCGCCCGGCTGGTCTCCATCGCCGACCGCTCGGCCTGCACCTCGCTCGACGACCTGCTGGACCGGTTCGACACCGCCTTCCTCGAGAAGGTCGGGCAGGTCCGGCCCGAGCTGGCCGGCAAGGTGACCGACGAGATGATCCTCTCGGCGGTGGTGGAGGGGCTCGGCCCGGAGCGGGCCCTGCCGGCGCTGGAGGAGGCCGCCAGCGGCAAGCGGGCCATCGCGGTCTCCACCTTCCTGGACCGGCTGCGCGTCGAGGGGCCCACGCCGCAGCGGGTCTTCTTCGCGGCGCGCCGCTTCAAGCGCTGGCTGGAGGTCAACCCGCAGGCCACCCCCGAGGCCCAGGTCAAGCACCTCGGCGAGCTGTGGGGCACCTACCGGCTCTCCGAGCTGGAGCAGACCTGGCCGGACACCCGCATCCGCTTCTACCGCCGGACCGTGCTGGTGGGCGCCCGCCCCGAGCTGGGGGCGGCCCTCGACCGGCTCATGCAGCGGGTGCGCGTCCTGCCGGCCGGCGGCCTGGACCTGGCCGAGCAGGTGGCCGCCATCCGCTCCGGGGTGCACGCCACCGAGGAGGAGGACTTCCTGCTGGCCCACATGACCTACCGCTACCTCTCCCCGGGGGAGGACGTGGCGCTCATCTCCATGCCGCACGGCGGCCACGTCACCACCGAGGTGGTGGTGGCCCTCACCGACGAGGAGGGCAACCGCTTCGCGGTGCGCGGCCCGGTCTCGCCGCGCGAGGTGGCCCGGCTGCTCCACCTCTTCGGCGAGTCCAACCTGCAGGTGGCCTTCGCCACCGAGCACGAGTTCCTGCTGACCCTGGACGCCAAGGAGGCGGTGCTGGGCGGCCTCTTCTACAGGCCGGTGCGGGCCGACCGGGTCCACATGGAGAAGCTGGTCATCAGCCGCAAGCAGCGCGGCAAGGGCGTGGCCGACGGCCTGATGCGCGAGTTCTTCCGCCGCATGCGGGCCCGCGGCGTCAAGGCCGTCGAGACCGGCTACTTCCAGCCCGAGTACCTCAAGCGCTTCGGCTTCCGCACCGACCCGGGCTCCGGCGGCCTGGTGCGGGACCTGGACGCCGAGGATCCCTTCAAGTGGTAGCGAGGCACGTCTAACTCCATGGCCAAGCCAACCTGGAAGCTCATCGACACCACCCTCCGCGAGGGCGAGCAGTTCTCCAAGGCGTCCTTCCGCTCGGAGGACAAGATCGAGCTGGCGCGCGCGCTCGACACCTTCGGCGTGGAGTACATCGAGGTCACCTCCCCGGCGGCCTCCCCGCAGTCGCAGAAGGACGCCACCTCCATCGTCAAGCTGGGGCTGGGGGCGCGCGTCATCAGCCACACCCGCTGCGTCCTCGACGACGTCAAGGCGGCGGTGGACTGCGGGGTGCGCGGCCTGGGGCTGCTCTTCGCCACCAGCCGCATCCTGCGCGAGTCGTCCCACGGCAAGTCGATCCAGCAGATCATCGACGCCATGGGCCGCCCATCGAGTACGCCCTCAAGGCCGGCCTGGAGGTGCGCTTCAGCGCCGAGGACACCTTCCGCTCCGAGACCGTCGACCTCATCAGCGTCTACCAGGCGGCCGAGAAGCTGGGCGTGCACCGGGTCGGCCTGGCCGACACGGTGGGCATCGGCACGCCCCGCCAGGTCTTCGTGCTGGTGCGCGAGGTGCGCCGCTCCGTCAAGTGCGACATCGGCTTCCACGGCCACAACGACACCGGCTGCGCCATCGCCAACGCCTTCGAGGCCATCGGCGCCGGCGCCACCCACGTGGACGTGTCGGTGCTGGGGGTCGGCGAGCGGGTCGGGATCACCCCGCTGGGCGGCATGGTGGCCCGCATGTTCTCGCTCGACCCGCAGGGCGTGGGCGAGAAGTACCGCCTCGGCCAGCTGCGCGAGCTGGAGCGGCTGCTGGCCCGCATCGCCAACGTGGACATCCCCTTCAACAACTACGTCACCGGCGAGACCGCCTACAGCCACAAGGCCGGCATGCACCTCAAGGCCATGATGGCCAACCCGGGCAGCTACGAGATCATCCCGCCGGAGGCCTTCGGCCTCTCGCGCAAGCTGATCCTCGGCTCGCGCCTGACCGGCCGGGCCGCCATCGCCTACCGGGCCCGCGAGATGGGCATCACCTTCGGCGAGCGGGAGCTGAAGGACATCACCCAGCGCATCAAGGCGCTGGCCGACGCCGGCGAGCTCTCGGAGGAGCAGATCGACAAGGTGCTGCGCGACTGGGTGACGGCGTGAGCCTGGCCGCCGCGGCCGCGCGGCGCGCCCGGGTGGCCTGCCCCGGCCGCCCCGGCCGTGAAGCACCGCCTGCTCCTGCTCGCCGCGGCGGTCCTCTGGTCCACCGGGGGCGCCGCCATCAAGTCCAGCGGGCTCAGCGCCTGGCAGGTGGCCGGCGGTCGCTCGCTGGTGGCCGGGCTGCTGCTCTTCGCCCTGGTGCCGGCCACCCGGCGCCGCCCCACCTGGCTCTCCTTCGGCGTGGCGGTGGCCTACCTCTTCACGGTGGTGCTGTTCGTCCTGGCCACCAAGCTGACCACCGCGGCCAACGCCATCTTCATCCAGGACACCGCGCCGCTGTGGGTGCTGCTGCTCTCCCCCTGGCTGCTGCGCGAGCACCCCACCCGCGCCGAGCTCTGGTCGGTGCCGGTCTTCGGCCTGGGGCTGGGGCTGTTCTTCCTGGACCAGCTCACGCCGGGCCAGGTGACGGGCAACCTGGTGGCGCTGGCCTCCGGGGTGGCCTTCGCCTTCTCCATCATGGGGCTGCGCCGGCTCGGCCAGGGCGGCCCGGCCGCGCTGGTGCTGGGCAACGCCCTGGCGGCGCTGGTGACCCTGCCGCTCTGGTCGCAGGGGCCCGCCGCCACCCCCCTCGACCTCTGGCTGGTGGCCTACCTGGGCGTCTTCCAGCTGGGGCTCTCCTACCTGTGCTTCACCCGCGGCCTGGAGGGGACCCCGGCGGTGGAGGCGGCGCTGCTCATCCTGCTGGAGCCCATCCTCAACCCGGTCTGGACCTGGCTCTTTACCGGCGAGCGGCCCGGCCCCTGGGCGGTGGCGGGCGGCGCCGTCATCCTGGCGGCCACCACCTGGCGGACGGTGCAGCCGGCGCTGGTGGGGCGGCCGGCGC
Organism: Anaeromyxobacter sp.; assembly: GCA_016718565.1. Taxonomy (NCBI): domain Bacteria; kingdom Pseudomonadati; phylum Myxococcota; class Myxococcia; order Myxococcales; family Anaeromyxobacteraceae; genus Anaeromyxobacter; species Anaeromyxobacter sp. The sequence continues at coordinate 18,250 of JADKCZ010000009.1, forward strand.
GGCCCTGAGCGGCCGGGCCGGGCGGCGGGCTACCCCGACGCCTCCAGCCGCCGCCCGCGCGGCTCGTCCCCCAGGAAGGCGGCCACCCTCGTCCTGCGAGCCCAGCGTGTCGCGGTAGCCCAGCTCCATGGCCCGCGCGCCACGTAGACCGGCCTCGAAGGCCAGGTAGGAGAGCGAGGCCGAGCCCGGGGGAGTGCTCGGTCACGCCGATGCCCTTGAAATGGCCGGAGCATGGCCGGGAAGCGGTGGTACTCGTCGGCGGCCAGCGGCCCCGGAGTCATCGGACGGGCGCAGCGCCAGCGCAGGATGGGGCGCAGGTCGAGCTCACCCGGGCCACCAGCCGCTCCGGGGGATGTAGGAGAGCGTCCGGTCCGACCCGCTCAGCCGCTCCGGGTCGGTGTCAGGCGAGTCGAGGAAGACGGCGTTGAGCAGGACGCCGGCGATCTGCGAAAGCGGCAGCTCGTCCCCCTCCGACACCACCGGGCTGGC
>JADKCZ010000010.1 GCA_016718565.1 Anaeromyxobacter sp.
GCGAGAACGTCTTCATCGGTGGTCGGGCGGCGTGACGCTCCAGGTCGAGACCGTGACGGCTACAGGCTTCGGGCTGCTCGACGCAGTCCGCGCCACCTTGGCCAGCGCCGAAGACGTCCTCCTCTGCGTAGCCTTCGCCCACGAGCGGGGCGTTCGGCTTCTCGGAAAGGAGCTCGAGGCGGCCAGCCAGCGCGGAGCCCGGAGCCGTCTTCTGGTGACTACCGCTCTTGGCCGCTCCGCAACGACGGCCGGCGCGCTGGCGGTGGCGCGAGGGATGGGCGTCGAGGTCCGCGTCCACAACCACGCGGGGGGCACCTACCACCCCAAGCTCTACCTCGGCGCGAGGGGCAGGGACGCCCGGGCCGTCATCGGCTCCGCCAACCTGACCGCTGGCCTGGCGTGCAACGTCGAGGTGGGCGTAGCGCTCGCGGGGCTCCGCGACAACCGACCGCTGGCCCGCGCCTGGGAAATCGGGGAGGCGCTCTGGGGGGACGCGCGGAGCGAGCCTTGGGTAGCCAGGGCCGCCGATGCGCCTGGGGAGGAGATAGAGCCCCAGCTCTACGCGGCGCTGGTGCGGGAGCAGCGTCGCGATCCGGTGTTCGTGACCTTGGGGGCCAGTCCACGCCCGAACAAGGTCGTGGCGCTGACGTCCGCCGAAGCACTGATCGAGACAGAGCGGACCGGGCTCAGGCGGACCGGTCCGCAGTCTGTGCCTGCGTGGATGCTCAACCTGGCCTGGGAGTACCTGCGAACGCGAGGCGAACTCTCGAACGCTACACTGCTGAACCAGCTCCGGGTTCATCGTTCGAGCTCGGTCTGCGCGATGCTTGCCAGGGTTCCCGGGGTCGAGCGGCTGCGCACCATCATGCTGCGATGGAAGGGAGGCGCATGATGCCAATCACCCTGGACGAGATCAGGGCCCGGGTAGCCAACATTCGATCGTGGAAGAAGGGGAGCCAGGTGGCGCCACATAAGCCGCTGCTGCTGCTCTACGCCCTCGGTCGCCTCCAGACCGGGAAGGAACGACTCGTCGCGTTCGCGGAAGCTTCTGGCCCCCTGAAGGAGATGCTGGAAGAATTCGGTCCTCGCCGCCGCTCCTATCACACGGAGTTCCCGTTCTGGCACCTGCGGAGCGACCGTCTACGGGAGCTGACCGCGGACGTCGAGGTCAAGCCGAAACCTGGAGACAGCAGCGTCACGGCCGCCGCCTTACGCAGCGCCAACGCAAGGGGTGGCCTGCCCCAAGACGTCTTTGGTCTTCTTCAGTCGAACCCACAAGTCGTGTTCGAGCTTGCAATGGCTCTCCTCGCGACCAACTTCGCAGAGACGCTCCACGGGGACATCCTGGCGGCGGTGGGCCTGGCGGTCTACACGGGATCGGCGCGGCTGCCTCGTGACCCCAGGTTTCGAGAGGCCGTACTCGATGCCTATGGTCGCGCCTGCGCGGTCTGTGGCTTCGACATCCGCCTGGGGACGGTCTCTCTAGCAGTGGAAGCTGCTCACATCCGGTGGCACCAGCACGGTGGCCCGAGCTCAGTAGACAACGGCCTATGCCTATGCTCGAGTCACCACAAGATCTTCGATCTGGGTGGGTTCACGCTTAGCGCGGACTGGGAGATCGAGATCGCTGGGGCCGTGGTCCAGTCGGAGAGCGCCGTAGCGTGGCTCTGGAGCTTCGATGGAAAGCCGCTGCGGCTCCCGAAGCGGGATGGGCTGCGGCCGGCTGCAGCCTACATCGCGTGGCACCGGAAAGGAGGTCTTCAAGACCGCCATTGAGCGGCCCTCCTTCGAGGTCGACCAGGTAGACGTGTAAGGCTGAAGCGTTGCCATTCTCTCCGGTTCAAGCGTTGTTGCGGGGTACCAGTGAAGCAAACCTCTTGAGTTCGATCAGAAATCAATCGATAGCGCGGTTGCAAAGATCCAGGCTGCGGCAGGCTACCACTCGGTAAGCTCGGCGGGTTCCTTCCGGATGAGCCCATGGGGCTCGCGGTGCTCCGGCAGCATATTGCCGATTTGCGCGAGGGCCTTGCCGTCCTCACCAGCGTCGGCGACGCGCTCCAGCAGCATCAGGAGCGCCAGGTGACGCATACGAAGAAGCGGTAGATGCCAGTCTGATGGATCGGTGGCTGGTGCGGAGCCTTCGGCGCCTGCATCGAGCCTGGTTTGACGAGGCCGGCCTGGCTTGGCGTCGGGTGCCCGGCGACTTCCAGTCTGGAATCAGCCGCTTGGATGCCCTTCGGCTTGTAGGAGAGCGCCATTGGCTGCTCCAGGCTGGGCCAGAACCCAGGATTCTCTAGGTTCCAACCTCTTCTGCTTGCTGGCTCGAAGCGAAGGGAACCTCACCGCCACCTCGCCGAAACCATCGCTGCGAGGATTTCGATCTCCAGCGCCTTGCTCGCAGTAGCCTCGCTGGAGGTACCCGCCCGTTCAGTCGGCCCAGCACTGCACGAAAGTCTCCAAGAGGAGGTTTCCGCGAGGGCGCCGGCGCCTTGGACCGCGCCCGCGGGTCTCGCGAGCCGAAAGGGATCCCTACGAGCCGAGAAGTCCCAAAGGTTTCCCGGGCCGGCCACCGAGGTTCCTCCCCGCACCCCACGAGGTCCTCCCCGACCGACGCGCCCCCCCCCCGGGCTGGTCGCGCTCTGGCCCCACACCATACTGGCATTCTCTGACGGCTACGGTGAACGCACGGGCCCCGTCAGCCAAAGAACTCGACCAAGAACTAGAACTCGGATGCCGAACTGGAAGAAGAACTCGAACACGACAGCCACCCCGCCGGCATGGTGCCGGCTGGAGGCTCCCTGGCGTTTCCAGGGCCCGACGCCGCCGCGCCTGAGCGCGGCCGGAGTCGCCAATGTCATCCGAGTCGCCGTACCTGACGTTCGTCGAGGCCGCTGACTTCCTCCGCACCACCGAGAAGGCCGTCCGTAGGCTCTGGGAGCGACGCAAGCTCCCGGGGTCCGCCGGCGTGGGCGCCGCCTGCTCGTGAGTCGGGCCGTGCTGGTAAGGTGGCTGGAGGAGAGCAGCGTGTCGTCGCCCCAGGAGGACTGAGGCGATGAGCTACAAGATCAAGGAGCGGGTCGTGAACGTGGTGCACGTGGTCGACTGCAAGCGCAACAAGGGCTGCGGGCCGGCGTGTATCCGCGAGAAGGACGGCTGGGTCGTCGACTACGAGATCATGTTCCCGAACACGCGCTACCCGGTGCGGAAGCGGCAGCAGATCCCGACGGGCTGGGCGGACACCGACCGCAAGCGTGAGCAGTGGGCGCGCGAGCGGGAGGCGTTCCTCATCTCGAAGGGTCGGGACGCCGAGGCGGCCCAGACCGGCGTCACGGTGAAGAAGCTGGCGGTGAAGTTCCTGGCGCAGCGCCGGGGTGAGGGGCTCGACACCGAGAAGGACCAGCAGCGGCTGGAGGATCACATCCTGCCGGTGGTCGGGGGCGTCCGCGTCTCCGAGTTCCGGCCGAAGCACGCCCACCAGCTGGTGTCGAAGCTGAAGCAGACGCCCTCGGTCCGCGGAGGCAACCTGGCCTCGGGGACCATCCGGGCCATCTACTTCCTGCTGAAGCAGCTCTTCCAGTACGCACTGCTGGAGGAGCTGGTGGTGGGCAACCCGGTGGTGCTCGGGCGCGGCGTGCTGCCGAAGAAGGTCGACAAGGACCCGAGCTGGCGCAAGGGCGCGGTCTTCACCAGGGACGAGGTCGAGTTGCTCATCTCGAGCGACAAGATCCCGTTCCACCGCCGCGTCATCTACGCCATCGCGTTCCTGACCGGGCTCCGCCCCGGCCAGGTCTTCGAGCTGCGCTTCGGCGACTACGAGCCGACGTTCCAGCCGCTGGGTCGCCTCTCGTCGTCGCGCTCCTGGAACTCGTGGAAGAAGAAGGTGAAGTCGACCAAGACCGGAGTCGACCACCTGGTGCCGGTCCACCCGGTGCTGGCGAAGATCCTCGCCGAGTGGAAGCTCCGCGGCTGGCCAGAGCGCCACGGCCGCACGCCCGCTGCCCGCCGACCTGATCGTCCCGACGATCAACGGCACGCAGCGGGACGTCCGAAGGCCCTCGATGGACTTCCACGAGGACCTGGACGAGCTCGGACTCCGTCGGCGCCGGCAGTACGACGCCCGGCGGACCTTCATGTCCCTCGCGCTGAACGGCGGGGCCTCGAAGGACCTGGTGAAGCAGATCACCCACCCGCGGCCGTCGGAGGTCTTCGACGTGTACGTGACGCCGTCGTGGGAGGCGCTCTGCGACGCCGTGGCGTGCGTCCAGGTGGTGGCGAAGGGTGGTGAAGTGCTGTCTTTGCGGCCGAGTTGCGAAGGGCGAATGGCGCCACGATGGCACTGGAGAAGCAGCGGCACTGAGGCCAAGAAGAAGGCCCGCAACTCTGAGGAGTTACGGGCCTTCAGGATGGCGGGGTGTAGGGGACTCGAACCCCTGGCCTCGGCCGTGACAGGGCCGCGTTATAACCAACTTAACTAACACCCCAAACTTTGAAATGGGCGGAGCAGGTATCGAACCTGCGACCCTCGCCTTGTAAGGGCGACGCTCTACCCCTGAGCTATCCGCCCAAGGCGAACGAAAGAGGAGCGGTTTCTAGCCTGCCCTCCTTCCGGTGTCAACGGGTGACGCGCCGGTTCGCGCAGGGGAGGGTGTGGGTGCAACCGCCCGCGGGTTCACGCCTTCTGCGCAGCCCCAGCCGCACCTTGTCCCACCTCCGGCCGGGTGATACGAGGGCGCCGGCATGGCGTTCAAGAAGGGTCAGAAGGTCGTCCACCGCGCGCAGCGCGCCTGGGGTGTCGGCGTCGTCGTCGAGGTCGGCGACGAGGGCCGCCGCCTGGCGGTCCGCTTCGCGGGTCGCGAGGGGGTCACGGTGGTGTCGGGCCGCGATCCGGCCCTCACCGAGGTCCCGGCCGACACGCCGCTCGAGTCCGGCGCGGGCGGGCCGCTCGACGCCCTGGCCTCGGGCCAGCCGGGCCCGGCCTCGGCCTTCGCCCTGCGCGCCCGCGTGCTGCGCCTGGAGGCGCTGCGCCGCGCCGACGGCCTGGGCGCGCTCCTCTCCTCCCGCGTGCACGTCCTGCCGCACCAGGTGGGCGCGGCCGGCCGCATCCTGGCGGACCGCATGCCGCGCTTCGTCCTGGCCGACGAGGTGGGCCTGGGCAAGACGGTGGAGGCGGGCCTGGTCTTCGCGGGCCTGCGCCAGCTGGGCCTCGCCGAGCGGGTCCTGGTGGTGGTGCCGGAGCACCTCTCCTTCCAGTGGCTGGCGGAGCTCTTCCACAAGTTCAACGCCCTCTTCACCCTCCTCACCCCGGAGCGCGTCGCCGCCCTGGGCGGCGCTGAGACGGCCCTGGCCCGCTCGCCGCTGGCCATCGTGGCCTTCGAGACCCTGCGCGCCGACCCGGAGCTGGCCGAGGCCGCCGCCGACCTCCCGCTCGACCTGGTCATCGTGGACGAGGCCCACCACCTGGCCGACGACACCCTGCACGCCCTGGTGGGCCCGCTCTGCCGCGCCTCCTACGGCGCGCTCCTCCTCACCGCCACCCCGGTGCGCCTGGATCCGCGCGAGTACTACCGCCTCCTCTCCCTGGTGGAGCCCATCCCGACCACCAGCGAGGAGGGCTTCCTGGCCCGCCTGGACCAGCACGAGGCCTACGCCGACCTGGCCCGCGAGCTCCTGGCGGGCAGCCCGGTGTCGGCGGCCCTGAAGGTGCTGCGCAAGCTCTCCCCGGACGACCTGGTCTTCGAGGAGGGCTCCATCTCCCGCGAGGCCCTGCTGGCCCACCTGGCGGACCGCTACTCCCTCTCGGCCCGGCTCATCCGCAACCGCCGCGTCAAGGTGGGCGCCTTCACCTCGCGCGTCCTGAAGCGCCAGGACGTGGCCGAGGGCGCCAAGCTGAAGGCCCTGGCGGAGCTGTGCGCCCGCCTGGCCACCCAGCGCGAGAAGGTGCTCTGCTTCGGCGGCGACCTGGACGCCCTGCGCGCCCTGCAGGTGGCCATCGGCGAGGCGGGCCACGAGGCCCTGCTCTACGACGACGCCACCTCCCTCGAGGCCCGCGACCGCCTGGTGGCCCGCTTCCGCGATCCGGAGGGCCCGATGATCCTGCTCTCCGGCGAGTCCGGCGGCGAGGGGCGCAACTTCCAGTTCGCCTGCCACCTGGTCTGCGCCGACCTGCCCACCTCGCCGCTCACCCTGGAGCAGCGCATCGGCCGCCTGGACCGCCTGGGCCAGACCCGCCCGGTGGCCATCCACCTGGTGGTCGAGCCGGGCGACGAGTCCTTCCTGGCCGACCTCTACCAGCACGAGATCGGCATCTTCGACGAGCCGGTGGGCGGGCTCGACGCGGTGCTGGCCTCCCTGCCGGACGACCTGGCGGCCCTGGCCCGCAAGAAGACCGAGAAGGCGCGCCAGGCCTTCCGCCAGAAGCTCTCGGCCCGCGTGGCCGAGGGGCGCAAGGCGCAGCACGACGGCGACCCGCTGCTCGACATCCGCTCGGCGGCCCTGCCGGAGCTGGCGACCCTGGTGAAGAACGCCTTCGCCCGCCTGGGCGACGAGCCACCGGAGGGCATCGAGGCCCTGGGCGGCCTGCCCACCGAGGTGGGCATGGAGGCGCTGCGCGAGGCGCTGGTCACGCTCTCGCGCTGGCTGGAGGAGGAGCTGGAGGAGCTGTGCACCGAGGTGGGCCACCGCGTGGGCATGGAGGTGGACACCGACCAGAACGTCCACCCGTTCGAGGTGGCCTTCACCATCGGCGCGGGCCTGCGCATCGAGGCCCTGCCGGGCATGACCATGCCGGAGGAGCCGGAGACCTTCCTGGGCTCCTTCTGGCGCGAGACGGCGGTGGCGCACGACGAGCTGAACTGGTTCGCCACCGGCCACCGCCTGGTGGAGGCGCTCATGGGGCTGGTGCGCGACGGCGACGCTGGCCACGCGGCCGCCCTGCGCCGCACCTGGGCGCCCCGCCGCGGCGGGCTGCACGCCCGCTTCGAGCTGAAGTGGGGCTCGGCCGCCGACCTGGCCCCGGGCGCCCGGGTGGGCTCGCGCCAGGCCTCGCGCTACCTGGACGGCTCGGCCCTGGCGGCCATGGCCGACCTGGAGGGCGCCCGCCTGGTGACGGGCGGCGCGCTGCGCCTGGAGGACGAGGCGGAGGCGGCGGAGGACGCCAAGGTGGGCCCGGTGCCGATGCCGGCCCTGGAGGCGGCCCTGGCCACCGCGGAGCGCGAGGCGGAGTCGGAGCTGTCCCGCCGCAAGCTGGCGGCCCTGGAGCGGCTCTCGGCCCAGGCCTCGGCGGAGGAGGAGCGGCTCATCGAGGCGGCCTTCGCCGGCGGCGCGGAGCGGGAGTCCATCGACCACGCCCTGGACCGCCTGCGCCAGCACCGCGACGTGACGGCGGCCTCCATCGAGCGGGTCACGCTGCAGCTGGACGCGGTGGCGGTGGTGGTGCCGTAGCGCTGGGCGTGCCTCGACTCCGCGGCCGAGGTGCGGCCGCTCCACTCGGCACGAACGGCCCGGGGGGGGTTTCGGATTCCTGCGCCTCCGCCTAGGATCCGCCCATCCCCTATGGACCTCGTCCCCCTGCTGCAGGCGCTCGTCCGCATCGACTCCACCTCCACCCGCCCGAACGGGCACGTCCTCGACCTCCTCGAGGCGCAGCTCCGCCCGCACGGCTTCGAGCTGCGCCGCTCGCGCTGGACCGACGCCGACGGCGTGCCGAAGGAGAACCTGATCTGCCGCCGCGGCCCGGAGCACGCGGGCGGCCTGGCCTTCATCGGCCACACCGACTGCGTCCCCTTCGACCCGGAGTGGAAGGAGGCGCTGGCGGCGCCGCTGCGCGACGGCCTGGTCTTCGGCCGCGGCACGGCCGACACCAAGGGCTTCCTGGCCGCGGCGGTCACCGCCGCGGGCCGCACCGCCGCGGGCAAGGTGCCGCTCACCCTGCTCTTCACCGCCGACGAGGAGGTGGGCTGCCTGGGCGCCAAGCAGGCGCTGGCCGAGGGGCGCATCCACCCGCGCCACGCCATCGTGGGCGAGCCCACCAGCCTGGTGCCGGTGCGCGCCCACAAGGGCTACTGCGCGGTGGAGGTGGAGGTGCGCGGGGTGGAGGGGCACAGCGCCTACCCGGAGGTGGGCGCCTCGGCCATCCACGCCACGGGCAAGCTCTTCGGCGAGCTGGAGAAGATCGGCCTGGAGCTGAAGAAGAAGCCGGACCCGGCCTTCGAGCCGCCCTACACCACCTGGAACGTGGGGGTCATCGAGGGCGGCAAGGCCCGCAACATCATCGCGGGCAGCTGCCGCTTCAGCTACGAGTGGCGCCCGCTGCCGGGCCAGGACCCGCGCCGCGCCCTGCGCCTGCTGGAGGAGGCCTGCGCCCGCCTGGCCGAGCAGAGCGGCGGCCGCATCACGGTGGACATCGCGCCGCTGCGGGTGGACGCGGCGGCGGTGACCCCGCCGGACGCGGAGATCGTCCGCTTCCTGGAGGGCGAGAGCGGCAACAAGAGCACCACCGTGCCCTTCGGCACCGAGCTGCCGGAGGTGGCCTCCATGGGCGCGGAGGGGGTGGTCTTCGGCCCGGGCGACATCCGGGTGGCCCACCGCACCGGTGAGCACGTGGCGGTGGCGGAGCTGGAGAAGGCGGCGGACATCCTGACCCGGGCCATCGAGCGGTTCTGCACCTGACAGGCTAGACTGCGCCCGTGTCCACCCTCCGCTTCGTGAAGTACCAGGGGCTCGGCAACGACTTCGTGCTGGTCGAGGGCCCGCTCATGGACGCCGCCCGGGCCCGCCGCCTCTGCGACCGGCGCCGCGGCGTCGGCGCCGACGGGGTGCTCACGGTGCTGCCCCCCACCACCCCGGGCGCGGCCGCCACCATGCACATCTACAACTCGGACGGCTCGGTGGCCGCCATGTGCGGCAACGGCATCCGCTGCCTGGCCCGCCACCTGGCCGAGACCCGCGACCTGCACGGCGAGCTCCTCATCGACACCGACGCGGGCCCGAAGGCCTGCACCATCCACCGCGACGCGGCCGGCCGGGTGGAGGCCGTCTCGGTGGAGATGGGGCCGGCCCGGGTGGAGGGCACCGAGGACTTCACGGTGGGGCGCGAGCGGCTCCGGGCGGTGCGCATCTCCATGGGCAACCCGCACGCGGTGCTCTTCGACGACCCGGACCGCGGCCGCGCCTGCGAGGTGGGCCCGGTCATCGAGCGCGCCGTGCCGGGCGGCGTCAACGTGGGCTTCGCCCGGCCGGGCCCCTCCGGCATCGATCTGGTGGTCTGGGAGCGCGGCTCGGGGCTCACCGAGGCCTGCGGCACCGGCGCCTGCGCCGCCGCGGTGGCCTCGGTCCGCGCCGGCCAGGCCCCCACCGGCGTGCCGGTGGAGGTCCGCCTGCCGGGCGGCCCGCTGCTCGTCACCGTGGGCCCGGACCTCACCCGCGTCACCATGCGGGGGCCCGCCGAGCGGGCCTTCGAGGGCGAGACCGGGCTCTGATCATGGCCACCGGGCGGGTGCTGATCGTCGACGACGAGCGGTTCTTCCGGGAGCTGTACGGCGAGGTGCTGTCCGCCGCCGGCCACCAGGTGCGCGCCGCGGCCTCGGGCGAGGAGGCGCTGGTGCGCCTGGGCGAGGAGCGCTTCGACCTGCTCCTCACCGATCTCGTCATGCCGGGCCTGGACGGCATCTCGCTGGCCCGCGAGGCCCGCGCCCGCGACCCCGGCCTGGAGGTGGTGGCGGTCACCGGCCGCGACGACTCCCGCCTGGCGGTCTCGGCCATGAAGGCGGGCTGCGCCGACTTCCTGCTCAAGCCGGTGGACCAGGAGGAGCTGGCGGCGGTGGTGGGCAAGGCGCTCTCCCGCGCCCGCCTCGGCCGCGAGCACGGCCAGCTGCTGGCCGACAACCTGGAGTTCGTGAAGCGCCAGGCCCTCTACCGCGACAGCCTGGCCATCCTGGGCACGCTGGATCTCGAGAAGCTGCAGGACCTGGCCCTGCAGGTGCTGGCCCGCGTCACCGACGCCCAGGGGGCGGCCCTCTGGATCGCCGACGACAAGGGGCAGCTCACCCTGCGCGCCTACCGCGGCCTGGTGGACCGGGCCGCCCTGCCGGCCCGCCTCGACCCCAAGGCGCCGCCCTTCGCGGCCGCCCTGGAGCAGGGCCAGGTGCTGCAGGCGCCGGGCGCGCCGCACGGCGAGGCCTGCTACGTGCCGCTCACCGCCGACGGCGAGCCGCTCGGCCTGGCGCTCCTCTCCGACCGGGCCCGCGGCCGCTTCGGCGGCGACGAGCAGGCGGCGGCCCTGGCGGTGGCCGACTTCACCGCCATCGCGGTGCGCAACGCCCGCCGCTTCCAGGCGCTGGAGCGCATCGGCCTGCGCGACCGCGACACCGGCGCCTACAACCTGGCCTACTTCGTCGACTACGCCGGCAAGGAGTTCTACAAGTCGCGCCGCTACGGCCGGGCCTTCTCGCTGGTGGTGGTGGCGGTGGACAACGTGGAGCAGCTGCGCAAGGCGGGCGGCCGCGAGCCCTACCGGCGCGCCATGCGCGACCTGGTGGCGGCGGTCTCGCGGGTGGTGCGCGACGCCGACATCCTGGCCAAGGTCTCGGAGGGCGAGTACTACGTGCTCCTGCCGGAGACCGACGCCTTCGGGGCGCTCATGTTCCTCCGGCGCGCCGCCGAGGAGGTGCGCGGCGAGGCCAGCATCCGCGCGCTGGAGGAGCGCGCCCCGGTGCTGCTCTCCATGGGCGCGGCCACCTTCCCGAAGGACGGGGAGGACTTCGACGAGCTCCTGCACTGGGCCCGGGCCCGCGTGGAGGCGCAGCGGGCCTCCCTGGTGCGCCGGCTCCACCTGGGCGACCTCGGCAAGGCGGCCTTCTGGGAGCTGTGCGACCTGCTGCTGGGCGACGGCGTGCGCCTGCCGGACGGCGCCCCGTCGTCGCGCCAGCCGGCCGACCCGGCCCGCTTCGAGGCGGCCCAGCGCGAGGCGGCCCGCGAGATCGCCCGCGACCCGCGCGCCCGCGGCCTGCTCTACCTGGGCACCTCCGGCGGCCGCTCGCGCGAGGTGGTGCTGGCGGCGCTCCCGCCGGGCGACGCGGCCGGCCGGGCCGGCGACGCCACGGTGCGCGTCACCCTGCTGGGCCCGCGCGGCGGGGCCGCCCCGGTGGACCACCCGCTGGTCACCGAGGTCTTCCTGGACGGCGACCAGCGCCTCGCCGGCCACCAGGTGCTGCTCTTCCTCACCGAGCACTCGGCCTACGCCCACCTGACCGGCCCGGGCGGCCGGTCGTTCCAGACCTCCGACGCCCCGCTGGTGGACCTCTTGGTGTCCCGCCTGCAGGCGCTCTACGACCTGCAGCCGGTGTGAGGAGCGGCCCATGCCCCCGGTGAAGAAGCTGCTCGTGGTGGACGCCGACCCGGAGACGGTGCGCCTGCTGGCCCCGTCGCTGCGCCAGCGCGGCTACCAGGTGCACGCCGCCCACGACGGCCCGCGCGCGCTGCAGGTGGCCATCCTGCGCTTCCCGGACCTGGTGCTGCTCGACGAGCACACCCCGCTGCTCGACCCGCGCACCTTCATCCGCATCCTGCGCACCAACCCGCGCACCGAGCGGATCCCGGTGGTGCTGATGGGCACCGCCCCGGAGACCGACCGGGCCCGCCTGGGCGCCTGGCTGCAGAAGCCGCTGCAGCTCGACCAGGTGCTGGCCCGGGTGGAGCAGGCCTTCCGCCGCGCCGACGCGGCCCGCGCCGCCGGCGAGAGCCAGGACCTGGAGGGCAACCTGGCGCAGCTGCCGCTGCCCGACCTGCTCCAGATCCTGGCGGTCAACCGCAAGTCGGGCCGGCTGGTGGTGGAGCGCGAGGGCGAGCGGGCCGAGGTGGTGCTGCGCGAGGGCCGGGTGGTGGACGCCGCGCTCGGGCCGGTGGTGGCGGAGAAGGCGCTGTGGCGGCTCTTGTCGCGCCGCGAGGGGCAGTTCACCTTCTCCCCCAGCGCCGCCACCGGGCCGGAGCGCATCGACCGCCGGCTCGACGACCTGCTGCTGGAGGGGCTGCGCCAGGCCGACGAGCTGGCGGCCCTGCTGCCCTCCCTGCCGCCGCCGCAGGACCGGCTGGAGCTGGTGGACGGGGCCGCCACGCTGCCGGCCGGGCTGCACCCGGTCACCGAGGAGGTGGTGGCGCTGCTCTCGGCGCCGCGCACCTTCGTGGAGGTGCTGGACCGCTGCCACGCCAGCGACCTCGAGGCGGCCCGCGCCGTGGCCGCCCTGCTGGAGCGCGGCTTCGCCCGGCGCCGCCCGGCCGCGCCGCCCGAGGCCGCGGTGGCCCTGCTGGCGCCGCACGAGCTGCACGCCCTGCGCGCCCGGGTGGTGCGCGGCCGCTCCTCGGGGCCGCAGGTGGTGGGCAAGGTGGTGGTGGCGGGCGGCGGGCCGGCCGAGCGCCAGGCGGCGGCGGCGCGCTTCGCCACCGTGCCGGGGTTCCAGGCCACGCCCGGCGCGGCCGGCGCGGAGGACTTCGGCACGCTGGGCCGCCTCACCCTGGGCGACGGCGTGCGGGTGGACCTGGTGGCGCTGCCGGCGTCGCCGGCCGACCGGCCGCTCTGGCGCCCCTTCGCCGCCGGGGCGGTGGGCGCGCTGGTGCTGCTGCCGGCCGAGGGCGCGGCGGCGCTGCTGGAGGAGCTGGGCCGGGCGCAGCGGCTGCCGCTGGTGGTGTGCGGCGCGGCCGGGGACGCGGCGCTGGCGGGGCTGGTCGGCTCGCCGGGCGGGGTGGCGTTCGAGGGGAGCGACGCGGCCGAGGCGCTGCGGGCCCTGCTGGCGGGCGCGGCCGTGCGGCTGGCCAGCTACTGAGGGGCCGTGCCTGGGCTCACCGCCCGCTGCGCAGGCGCTCCGCTCACCGCTGCTTCTTCAGGTGGTCCACCAGCGAGCGGTCGGTCTTGTAGATGTGCTCCCGCAGCCAGCCGGTCACCCGGTTGCCCACCCGGATGATGAACAGCACCGTGGGCCCCTCGCTCTTGAACTCGCGGTAGAGCAGGCCGAACTCCTGCACGAAGCGGGCGTGCTCGGCGCGGTGGGCCTCCACGTCGGGGTAGTCGGCGGTGGCCATGATGGCCTCCTCCGCGGCGAAGTGGTGCACCACGTAGTCGCCCAGGAAGGTGAGCATCTGCCCGACCTCCTCGCGGCTGCGCTTCTCGCGCGAGGCGGCCAGGAGCTTGTCGATGCGGGCGAAGAGCTCGCGGTGCTGCCCGTCGATCTCCGGCTCGCCGGTCTCCAGGTTCTTGTCCCAGGTGATGCGGATGCGGTCTTCCACGGTCAGCCTTCCTGCACGTCTGCGCCCAGCCTGGCGCGGGTGGCCGGGTCGGCGCACAGCAGGCCGTACTCGGTGCGGGTGAGCCAGGCGCTGCGCGAGGTGGTGCGGCCGCGCAGGGTGAGGCGCACCCGGCCGGCCTCGCGCGTCACGGTCACCTGGTGGCCGGCGGCGAGATCGCGCTCCAGGGAGCGCAGGTGGCGGTGGATGCGCACCGCCCGGCGCCCCTCGGGCGAGGAGAGCGCCAGGAAGAACCGGTTGCGGCTGAAGCTCGGGTCCTGCCTGAGGCGACGGACCACCTGCGTGACGAAGTCCACCATGGTGCGTGGACCGGAAAGTATCACGCCGAGCGGGCCGGGGCCGAGGCGCGGTGGGCCAGCACGAAGCGGCCCAGCGCCAGGTCGGTGAAGTAGACGTGGTCCTTCAGCCAGCCGATGGTCTCGCGCTCCAGCTGCAGCACCAGCGAGGCGGTGGGGCCACGCTCGGCCAGCGCCAGGGCCAGCTCGCGCAGGCCGGCGCGGAACTGCTGGTGCTCGCCGGCGTGGCGGGCCCGCTCGGGGTAGTCGACCTCGTCCATGAGCCGCTCCTCGTCGCCGAAGTGGACCACCACGTACTCGCCGAGGAAGGCGAGCAGGCGCACCGCCTCCGACCGGTCGTTGCGCAGCATGGAGTCCAGCAGCCGGTCGACGCGGCGGAAGAGCTCCTGGTGCTGCGCGTCGATCTCGGCCACGCCCACCGACAGCGTGCTGTTCCACTGGAGCGCCACGGGTCGCCTCCCCGCGCGACGAGGCGCGGTGGCCCGGGATACTAGAGCCACACGCGCCGTATGGAACGGCCATGAGCGTGCGACAGGATGCCCCGCTTACGCCCCGTTTGGGCTCAAGCGAGCGGACCGCCGCTGGCCGCCAGCTTGTCGAGCGCCTTCTCGGCCCGCCGCCCCACCTGGCCCACCACCACCGTCGCCAGGTTGCGCCGCGTGAAGGCGCCGGCGGCCACCCGCTGCACGTCGGCCAGGGTGACGGCCTCCACCCGGCGGCAGCGCGCCTCGAACCCCTCGGGCGCCGCCAGCACCTCGCCGGCCCCGTACCAGCCGGCCAGGTCGGCCGGGCTGTCGAGCGAGAAGGCCAGCGACATGCGGTGGCGCCGCTGCACCCGCAGCAGCTCGGCCTCCGGCACCGGCCCGGCCGCCAGGTCGGCCAGCACCTTCAGGACCTCGGTCACCACCAGCGGCACCTTGCGCGGGGCGCAGGCGCCGTCCACCACCAGCATGCCGGCGTCGGCGAAGGTGTCGAGGCCGCAGTGGAGCGAGTAGGCCAGGCCGCGCTTCTCCACGATCTCGAAGGGCAGGCGCGAGGAGAGGCCGTCGTCGAGCAGCCGCCGGATGCACAGGAAGGCGGGGTAGTCGGGGTGGTGCTCGGGCGGGCAGGGGAAGGCGATGGTCAGCTCGGCCTGGGCGTCGTCGTGGCCCACCACCTGCAGGCCCGGGGCGTCGGGCCAGGGCGGCGGCGCGCGGTCCTCGGTGCGGACCCCGCGCGGCAGGCCACCCAGGTGGCGCTGCGCCAGGTCCAGCACCTCGGCGTGGCGCACCGGCCCGGCCACCGCCAGCACCAGGTTGGCGCCGGTGTAGAAGCGCTCCAGGTGGGCCCGGACGTGGCGCGGGCGCAGCGCCTTCACCGTCTCGCGCGTGCCGCCGATCTTGAAGCCGAGCGGGTGGCCCGGGAAGACCAGCCGCTTCACCAGGTTGTCCGGGTCGATGTCGCGGCCGTCGGCGTCGATCTCGTCGAGGATCTCCTCCAGGATCACCTCGCGCTCCACCTCCATCTCCTTGAGGAGCGGGCGCTGCACCAGGTCGCCCAGGATGGCCACCCCGGTGCCCAGGGCGTCCGGGTGGATGGGCGTGTAGTAGCAGCCGTGGTCGCGGGCGGTGACGCCGTTCAGGTTGCCGCCCACCGCCTCCACCGCGGCGTTCATCGCCACCGAGTCGGGCCAGCCCTGCGAGCCGCGGAAGAAGAGGTGCTCCAGGAAGTGCGAGACGCCGTTCACCGCGGCGGTCTCGTGGCGCGAGCCGGCCCGCACGTAGAGGGCGATCATGGCCGAGTGCAGGCCGGGGGTGGGCGCGGTCAGCACCCGCACGCCGTTGGGCAGGACGTCGCGCGAGAGCTGGCCCCAGGCCCGCCGGTCGCCGGGGGGGCCGGGGGTGCTGGTGCGGGGGCGCCGCGCGCCGCGCGCCGCGCGCCGGGAGGGAGCGCGGCTCACGTGGTCACCAGCTCGGCGGGGGTGGGCTCGCCCAGCCGCTCCTCGGCCAGCGCCGGCAGCCGCAGGGTGAAGCAGGTGCCGCGCCCCACCTCGCTCTGGCAGCGCACCTGGCCGCCGTGCTCCTGCACCACCTGCTGCACGAAGGCCAGCCCCAGGCCGGTGCCGCGCTCCTTGGTCGAGTAGAACGGGTCGAAGATGCGCGTCAGGTCGTCCTCCGGGATGCCGCCGCCGGTGTCGCGCACGTCCACCTCCACGGCGCCCTCGGCCCGGCGGGCCGCCACCGTGAGGGTGCCGCCGCCCGCCATGGCCTCGCGGGCGTTGCGCACCAGGTTGAGCAGCACCGCCCTGAGCTGCCCCTCGTCGCCGCGCACCGGCGGCAGGCCGGCGGCCAGCTCGCGGCGCACCTCCACCCGGGCCGCCGACAGCTCGGGCGCCAGGAAGTCGAGCAGCGAGCCGCACAGCTCGGCCAGGTCCTGCCGCCCGGGCGCCTGGCGGGGCGGCTTGGCGAAGCGCAGGTACTCCTCGGTGACGGCGTTGAGCCGATCCACCTCGCGCGAGATGGCGGCGCACAGCGCCCGCGGCTCGGGCGGCAGCTCGGGGCGGGCCTCCAGCTCCTCGGCCAGGAGCTCGGCGTTGAGGCCGATGGCGTTGAGCGGGTTGCGCACCTCGTGGGTGATCTGGGCCGAGATGCGCCCCACCGCCGCCAGCCGCTCGGCGCGCCGGAGCTCGCGCTGCTGCGAGGCCAGCGAGGCCGCCATGGCGTTGAACTCGCCGGCCAGCAGGCCGATCTCGTCCTGGCTCTGCACCACCACCTGGCGCGACAGGTCGCCGGCGGCCACCGCCTTGACCCCCTCGGTGAGCCGCTCGATGGGGGCCAGGAGCCGCCGGGCGAAGAGCGCCGAGCCCACCCCCACCAGCAGGGCGATGAGGGCGTAGATGACGATCAGCGCCACGGTGCGCGACTCGGCCCGCTCGGCGGCGTGCACCCGGTCGGCGATGCGGCTCTCCAGCTGGGCCTGCAGCAGCTTCACCTCCAGGGACAGCCCCTTCTCCAGCTGCCGCACCTCCTGGGCGCGCGCCTCCAGGCCGGCGCCGGCCGGGCCGCCGGCCTCCACCAGGTCGAGCAGGCCGCGGGCGGCGGCGTCGTAGTCCGACCAGCGGGCCCCCAGCTGGTCCAGGCGGGCCTCCACCTCGCCCAGCACCCGGGCGTCCTCCTCGCCGCCCAGCCGGGCGGCGTCGCGCGCCACCCGCTTGCCCTCCTCGATCTTCTCGCGCACCAGGGCCGGGAACTGGGCCCGGGCGATGGGCAGGTAGGCCCGCCGCACGGCCGGGTCGAGGTCCCTGACCTCCAGGGCCCGCGCCGCCACCCAGTCCTTCACCTCGAGCTGGGCGGCGATGCGGCCCAGCGGGAAGTAGCCGTTGGAGAGGAGCCGCAGGTCCTGCCCCAGGGCGTGCAGCCGCACGATGGACACCGCCGCCACCAGGCCGAAGGCGGCCAGGGCGACGGCGAAGGTCAGGACGATCTTGGTGGCGACTTTGCGCATCGGTTCCGGGGCGGGTGGGGGGGCGCATCCTACCGCTTCCCAAGCCGCCGGTTGCTGCGGTACCTAATGGGATTCCCCGTTCCACACCACCCACCCGCCCCACCGTCCACCGGAGCACTCCCCCCAATGACCGGCCTCGCCCTGCTCGCCGCCCTCGTCGGCGTCCTCGCCGCAGTCGCCTTCTTCATGATGTCCCGCACGGCCCGCGCCGAGGCCGCCGCCCGCGCCGCCGAGGTGGTCACCGCCCGGGCCGACGCCGCCGCCACCCAGAAGGCCCTGGCCGAGCAGCGGGCCGAGCTGAGGGAGAAGCGCGAGGAGGCCTCCACCCTCCGCCAGCAGCTGGACACGGCCAAGAAGAAGGCCTTCGAGCAGGCGGAGGCGCAGAAGAAGGCCGGCGGGGCGGTGGCCCTGCGCGAGGAGCTGGAGAAGGTGGCCACCCGGCTCGCCGAGGCGCGCACCGAGGCGACGCACCAGGCCGAGGTGGCCAGGGCCGCCGAGCTGGCCCGCGCCAAGGCGGTGGCCGAGCACGACCGGGTCAAGACCGCGCTGGACCGCAAGCTGGCCGAGCCGCCGCCGGTGGCCCCGGTGGCGCCCGAGCTGGCCGAGGTGCAGGCCCGCCTGGGCGCCGAGCTGGCCGCCGAGAAGGACCGCGCCGACAAGGCCGAGGCGCGCGGCGTCGAGCTCCGGAAGAAGCTCTCCGAGGTGGAGAAGGACCTGAAGGTGCAGAAGGGGCGCATCGAGACCGAGCGCCGGGTCTACATGGTCACCAAGGGCGAGCTGGACCTGTCCCAGGACCGCTACACCGAGCTGAAGAAGCGCAACGACGCCCTGCGCAAGCAGCACGACGAGCTGATCGACGCCGTCCGCCAGGCGGCGCGCGAGGAGCGGCAGCTGGCGGAGCGGGCGGCCGGCAAGGTCCCGGCCGAGCCGAAGGCCGAGGCCAGGGTGGAGCCGGTGGCCGAGGTGAAGGTGGAGGCCCAGGCTGCGCCCGTGGCCGAGGCGGCCCCGGCCACGCCGGCCGACGGGCCGGCGCCCGCCTAGAGGAACCGCCGGCCGAACGCCTGCGGCAGCAGCGCGCCGAGCGTGGTCTCGACGCGGGCGCCGCGGGCGCCGCTGAGCACCACCGGCAGGTCCGGCCCGGCGAACTCGGCCAGGGTCTGCAGGCACATGCCGCAGGGCGGGGTGGGCGGGGTGGTGGCGCTGGCCACCGCCACCGCCTCCAGCCGGCGGTGGCCGGCGGCCACCATGGCGCCGACGGCGTTCCGCTCGGCGCACACGGTGAGCCCGTAGCTGGCGTTCTCCACGTTGCAGCCGGTGTGCAGGTGGCCGCTGGCCAGCAGCGCCGCCCCCACCTGGAACTCCGAGTAGGGCGCGTAGGCGCGCCTGCGGGCGGCGCGGGCCTGGCCGGCCAGCCAGGCGGCCAGGGCCGGGCGCCAGGCGCCGGCGGGCCGCGCCTTCACGCTCACTCCACCGCCTGGACGCCCGCCTGGAAGAAGCGGGCCAGGGCCAGCTCGGCCTCCAGCGGGATCTCGGTGAAGCGGATGTGGGTGCCGAACTGGGCCCCGTCGCGCGAGATGCGCAGCACCTCGCCGGTGGCCAGCACCTCGTGGTCGTAGCCGGGCACCATGAAGCGCAGCTCCACCACGGCGCCGGTGGTCGGGTGGAAGCCGGCGAAGTAGACGCCGCCGATGGACAGGTTGCCCTGGTGCTCCTCGAACGAGCCGCCCAGCTCCCGCTCCCGCACCTGGAAGCGGAAGGGCACCCGTTGGCTGTCGCGGCGGTCGTCGTTCGGCTCCTGCATCGTCGGCTCCCCCTGTGGTGCCAGCCACGCTACCAGCCGGCCGGCACCCCTTCAACGCGCCTCCACCGATGGTCCGCGCCGCGGCGCGGCAGCGTCGGCGGGAGGACGGCGGCGGCGCCCGATCAGCGCGCCGCCAGCGGCAGGAAGGCGCTCAGCAGGGCGGTCAGCCGGTCCGTGGCGCGGTCCGCCACCAGCTGCACCTCCTCGTGGCTCAGGCGGGCCGCCGAGAGCCCGCTAGCCAGGTTGGTGACCACCGACAGCCCGGCCACCGGCACCCCCTGGTGGCGCGCCGCGATCACCTCGTGCACCGTGGACATGCCCACCAGGTCGGCGCCCATGGTCCGCAGCATGCGGATCTCGGCCGGGGTCTCGTAGGCCGGCCCGGCCACCCCGGCGTAGACCCCCTGGCGCAGCACCAGGCCGACCTGGCGGGCCGCCTCCTCGAGCAGCTGGCCGAGCCGCCGGTCGTAGGCCTCGCTCAGGTCGGGGAAGCGCGGCCCCAGCCTGTCGTCGTTGGGGCCGGTGAGCGGGCTCTGGCCGGTCAGGTTGAGGTGGTCGGTCAGCCGCACCAGCTCGCCCGGGGCGTACTCCGGGTTGATGCCGCCGGCCGCGTTGGTGACCAGCAGGGCGCGCACGCCCAGCGAGCAGAGCACCCGGGCGCCGAAGGCCACCTCGGCGGCGGGCCAGCCCTCGTACCCGTGGACCCGCCCCTGCATGGCGGCCACCGCCACCGGGCCGTCCGGCCCGTCGAGCTCGCCCACCACCAGCCGCCCGGCGTGGCCGGCCACCCTCGACTCCGGGAAGCCGGGGATCTGCTGGTACGGGATGTGCGCCGGCCGGAGCAGCCGGTCGGCGAAGGCCCCCAGGCCGGAGCCCAGGATGACGCCCACCAGCGGCTTCGAGTCGGTCTTGCCGCGCACCCAGGCGACGGCGTACTCCAGCCTGGTCGCCAGGTCGGCGTGTCGGGTCATGGCTCGGCCATCCTCTCCAGGACCAGCGCCGGCTCCGCGGCGGGCCCCCCGCCGATACGGTACGCCCCGAGGAGGCGGGCGGCCACCAGGGACTGCGCCTCGCCCCCGGCGTTGCGGTGCACCAGGCAGAGCGGCTCGCCGGCCGCCACCCGATCGCCCACCTTGCGGAGCAGCACCACGCCCACCGCGGGGTCCACGGCGTCCTCCACCCGGGCCCGGCCGGCGCCGAGCGCCATGGCGGCCAGCCCGACCGCCTCGGCGTCCAGCGCCTCCACCACCCCGGCCGAGGGGGCCAGGAGCGGCACCACCTGGGCGGCGCGCGGCAGCCGCCCGGGCTCGTCCACCACCCGGGGGTCGCCGCCCTGCGCCGCCACCACGGCGCGGAAGGTGGCCAGGCCGCTGCCGTCCAGGATGGCCCGCTCCACCCGGGCCCGCGCCGCGGCGAGGTCCGGGGCCAGCCGGGCCAGGAGCACCATCTCGGCGGTCAGCGCCACGGTCAGCTCGCGCAGGTCGGCCGGCCCGCCGCCGCGCAGGAGCTCGATGGACTCCGCCACCTCCAGCGCGTTGCCCACCGCCCGGCCGAGCGGCTGGTCCATGGCGGTGAGCAGCGCCGTGACCCGCTTGCCCATGCCGCGGCCGATGCCGATGAGCGTCTCGGCCAGCCGGCGCGCCTCCGGCAGGGTCTTCATGAAGGCGCCGCGCCCCACCTTGACGTCCAGCACCAGGGCGTCGATGCCCTCGGCCAGCTTCTTCGACATGATCGAGCCGGCGATGAGCGGGATGGACTCCACCGTGGCGGTGACGTCGCGCAGGGCGTAGAGCCGCTTGTCGGCCGGGGCGATGCGGGCGGTCTGGCCGATGAGCCCGAGCCCCAGGTCGCGCACCAGCTCCACGAAGCGCTCCACCGGCAGGTCCACCCGGAAGCCGGGGATGGCCTCCAGCTTGTCGAGGGTGCCGCCGGTGTGGCCCAGGCCGCGCCCGGAGACCATGGGCACCTTGACGCCGCAGGCCGCCGCCAGCGGGGCCAGCGGCAGCGAGACCTTGTCGCCCACCCCGCCGGTGGAGTGCTTGTCCACCTTGACGCCCGGGATGGCCGAGAGGTCGAGCACGTCGCCGGAGTGCAGCATGGCGGCGGTGAGGGCCCGCACCTCGCCCTCGTCCATGCCGCGGAAGAAGACCGCCATGCAGAAGGCGGCCAGCTGGTAGTCGGGGATCTCGCCGGCGGTGTAGCCGGCGATGAGGGCGCCCAGCTCCTCGTCGGAGAGGCGGCCGCCGTCGCGCTTGCGGTGGATCAGCTCGTAGGCCCGCATCCCGCTCCCCCGTGCGCCGCGCCCGCCGCCGCGGGCGGCCAGGCGCCGCTACCAGATGATGGAGTCCACCAGCTCGTCCACCATGTCGCCCAGCTGCTCGATGCCGTGCGACTTGGAGAGGTAGCCGTCGGCGCCGGCCTGCTCGGCGATCACGGCCAGCTCCTCGTCGGAGCGCGAGCTGTAGAGCACGATGGGGATGCGCTCGGTGTGGAAGTCCTGCTTGAGCACCCGCACGATGTCCTTGCCCGAGATGTCCGGCATCATGAGATCGGTGAGGATGATCTCCGGCTGGAAGGCGTCGAGGGCGGCCTGGAACTCGATGAGGTTGGAGGCCACCGCCACCTCGTAGCCGCGCGCCTCGAGCACGGCCTGCTCCATCTCGAGCGTGATGGCCGAGTCGTCGAGCAGGAGGATCTTCTTCTTCTCGGCCATGGGAGATCTGGGGGGCGCGGCGCTACAGGGCCGCCAGGGCGTACTCGGCGGCGCGCGCGAAGGCGGCGCCGTCCTCGGGGAGGTCGGGATAGTACCCCAGGAAGGCCTGGCGCCGGCCCTGCGGCAGGCGGCGGTGGGCCTCGATGGCGTTGCGGTAGGCCAGGCGGGCCCGGTCGGCGTCGCGCTGCGCCTCGCGGCAGCGCCCCATGTAGTAGTGGGCCAGCGCCAGGTCGGGGTCGAGGAAGAGGGCCCGGGTCAGCTCCAGCGCGGCGGCGTCGGCCTGGCCGCCGGTGAGCAGGTGGACGCCGTAGAAGAGGTGGGCCTCGGCGCTGAGCGGCTCGAGCGCCAGCGCCACCTGGTAGCTCTGGCGCGCCCGGTCGGCCTGGCCGAGCGCGCCGTAGAGGTTGGCCAGGGTGAGCCGCACCGCCAGATCCTCGCCGCCCTGCTCCAGCTGCCGCTCCAGCAGCTCGCGGGCCGCGCCGAAGCGCCCCTCCGAGAAGAGCGCCACCGCGCCGTCGAGGAACTCCTGCGGGGCCAGCGCCTGGCCGGGGGCGGCTGGCCCGACCGGCCCGACCGGGCGGCTCGGCTCTGGCGTCTCCGCCGCCTCGGCCGGCGGGGGCGGTGGAGGCGGCGCCCCGGCGCCGGGCCCGCCCGCGGCGGCGTAGCCGAGGTGGGTCACCCGGGGCGGCGAGGAGGGCAGGGGCGCGGCCGGGCGGGGCGGGGCCGCCGGGCGCCGGCCGTCCTCCGGCTTGCGGTACAGGAAGGCGCCGGCCACCTCGGTGAGCTCGAAGCCCTCGAAGAGCCGGAAGAGCGACTCGGAGTACCCCAGGAACAGCCAGCCGCCCGGGCTGAGCGATGCGAGGAAGGCCTCCAGCACCCGCTGGGTGGTGGGGGTGTCGAAGTAGATGATGACGTTGCGGCAGAAGACCAGGTCCCAGCCGCCCGCGGCGGGCGCCGGGAACGGGCCCGACACCAGGTTGTGGGCCCGGATCCCGGCCAGGTAGCGGCGCAGCGAGGGCCGGACGCGGAAGGCGTCGCCCTCCGGCTCGAAGTGGCGCGCCAGCAGCGGCGGCGGGATCTCGCGGCCCCGGCGGGCGTCGTAGAGGCCGCGGACGGCGGCGGCCACCGCCTCGGGGTTCACGTCGGTGGCCAGGAGCTCCACCTCGGCGGGCGCCGCCCCGGCCTCGGCGCAGGCCATGGCGATGGAGTAGGGCTCCTCGCCGGTGGCGCAGCCGGCCGACCAGAGCCTGAGCGGCGGCCCGCCGGCGCGGGCGCGGGCCAGCAGGCCGGGCAGCAGGGCGGCCAGCGCCCCGAACTGGCGCTCGTCGCGGAAGAAGTTGGTCTTGCCCACCGTGACCAGCGGCAGGAGCCGGCGCAGCTCGTCGTCGCCGCGGCCGGAGTCGAGCAGGCCCAGGTAGCCGGCCGGGTCGGGCGCGGCCGGCCCGAGCTGCTCCAGGCGCGCCGCCACCGCCAGCCGGAGCGCCGAGAAGCTGTCGGGGCGGATGTGCAGGCCCACCCGGGCCTTCAGGATGGCCGCCAGCTCGGCCAGCAGGACGGGGTCGACGGCGATCACCGGACCAGCTCCACCAGCGCCCGGGCGATGTCGTCGAGCGGCAGCACCCGGTCCACCGCGCCGAGGTCGATGGCCGCCTTGGGCATGCCGAAGACCGCGCTGGTGGCCTCGTCCTGCGCCAGGGTGGGGGCCCCGGCGTCCTTCAGGGTCTTCAGGCCGTCGGCGCCGTCGCGCCCCATGCCGGTGAGCAGCACGCCGCAGGCGCGCGCCCCGTAGGTGCGCGCCGCCGAGACGAAGAGCGGCGTCACCGAGGGCTTGAAGGTGTCCACCGGCGCGGCGTCGGAGAGCCGCACCGCCCCCTCGACCACCACCAGGTGCGAGCCGCTGGGCGCCAGCAGCACCAGCCCGGCCCGCAGCACGTCGCCGTCCCTGGCCTCGCGGACCTCCAGGCGCGACTCCTGCTGCAGCCAGCCGGCCAGCCCCTCGGTGAAGCCGTCGGCGATGTGCTGCACGATGGCCAGCGGCGCGGGGAAGTCCTGCGGCAGCCCCCGCAGCACCGCCGCCAGGGCGCGCGGCCCGCCCAGCGAGGCGCCCATCACCACCAGGTCGGTGCGCCCGGCCTTGCCGTGGACCGGGGCGCGCCGCCCGCGCAGCCCGCGCAGGTGGCGGATGACCTTGACGCCGGCCAGCAGCCTGAGGCGCGAGCGGATGCGGGCGCCGTACTCCTCGAGGTCGGTGGTGGGTCCGGGCTTCTCCACGATGTCGAGCGCGCCCAGCGAGAGGGCCTGGAAGCCCACCACCTCGGCGCGGTTGGCGGTCAGCACCAGGATGGGCGTGGGCGTCTCGGCCATGATGCGGGCGATGCCGGAGTAGCCGTCGGCGTCGGGCATGGCCAGGTCCATGGTGATGACGTCCGGCTTGAGCAGGCGCGCCGCCGCCGCCGCCTCGTTGCCGTCGGCGGCGGTGGCCACCACCTCGAAGCCCGGGTCGGCGGCGATGACGTGGGAGAGCAGCTCGCGGAAGAGGGCCGAGTCGTCGGCCACCAGCACCCGCACCGGCCGCTCGCCGCTCACCGGGCACCCCCGCCGCCGCCGCCGCCGCCGCAGAGCCGGTCCAGCGCCGCCGCCAGCGCCTCGGGGTCCAGCTCGCCCTTCACCAGGTAGGCGTCGGCCCCGGCGTCGACGCCGCGGCGGCGCTCCTCCGGCGCCGAGAGCGAGGAGAGGATGAGCACCGGCAGCTTGGTGAAGCGCGCCGTGGCCCGCACCCGGCGGGTCAGGTCGATGCCGTCGAGCACCGGCATCTGCACGTCGGTGACCAGCACCTGCACGCCGCCGCCCAGCAGCCGCTGCCAGGCCTGCTCGCCGTCCACCGCCTCCTCCACGTCGTGCCCGAGCGAGCGCAGCAGCGCCGCCTCGGCCTCGCGGGCGATGGCCGAGTCGTCCACCAGCAGCACCCGCAGGCGGCGGCGGCGGTCGCGGTCGCGGCCGGCGCCGGGGCTGGCCAGCCGGCGGGCCGCCCCCACCAGGTCCGGGGTGGAGAGCAGCAGCGCCACCCGCCCGTCCTCCAGCGCCGCGGCGCCGGTGACGTAGCGCATGCCCTTCAGGAAGGCGCCGGGCGCCTTCACCGCCACCTCGCGCTCGCCGTACATCCCGTCCACCACCACCGCCGCCCCCTCCGAGCCGTGCAGCACGTAGGCCACGGTGGGGCGCGGGTGGCGGGGCCCGCCGTTGAGGGAGAGGAGCGGCCCGAGCGCCACCACCGGCAGGAGCCGCCCGCGGTAGCGGACGGCGCGGATGCCGGCCACCTCGGCCACGTCCTTGGGGTCGAGCCGGCCCACCGCGTCCACGTCCACCGCCGGCAGGCCGTAGACGTCGTCGTCGATGCGGACCAGCAGCACCTTCATGAGCGAGAGCGACTGCGGCATGCGCAGCGTGAAGCGCGCCCCCCGGCCCGGCTCCGACTCCACCGTCACCGAGCCGCCCAGGGCGGTGACCCGCTTGCGCACCACGTCCAGCCCCACCCCGCGGCCGCTGGTCTCGCCGGCCGCCTCGCGGGTGGAGAAGCCGGGGGCGAAGAGCAGGTCGAGGGCGGCGCGGCCCGACAGGGCGGCGGCCTGCTGCTCCCCCATGAGCCCCTTCCGCAGGGCGGCGGCGCGCACCGCGTCGGGGTCCACGCCGCGCCCGTCGTCCTGCACCACCACCGCCAGCAGGTCGCCGTCGGCGTGGGCGCTGATGGTGAGGCGGCCGGCGCGCGGCTTGCCGGCGGCCTCCCGCACCCCCGGCGTCTCCAGGCCGTGGTCCACCGCGTTGCGCACCAGGTGCACCAGCGGGTCGTTGAGCGAGAGGAGGATGGCCTTGTCCACGCCGGTCTCGCCGCCCTGCACGGTGCACTCCACCTCCTTGCCCAGCTCGCGCGCCAGGTCGCGGGCGGCCCGCGGGAAGGGGGCCAGCACGCCGGAGAGCGGGATGAGCCGGGCCGAGCCGACCCGCTCGGCCATGCGGCTGAACTGGGCCTGGGCGCCCTGCACCGCCTCGGTGTGGCCGCGCACGAAGCGGAAGGTGTCGGAGCGCAGCAGGTGGACGTCGCCCTCCAGCTGCTCCACCGGGCGGCCGCCGCGGCCGTCGCGGCGCAGCTGCTCGGCCAGGGCCACCATCCGGTCGGAGAGCCGGTTCCAGCGGGCGAAGAGGCCGGCCAGGTCGCGGGCGCGGCGCAGGGCGCGGGCCCCCTCCACCAGGAGGTCGCCGGCCACGGCGGCGATCTCGTCGAGCCGGTCCACGTCCACGCGGATGGAGGAGGTGGCCCGGTCGCCGCGCAGCTCGAGGCGCGGGCGGGCGCCGTGGAAGGAGGGGCGGGTGGAGGGCGGGGTCGAGGTCGCGGCCGGGGTCGCGGTCGAGGTCGGGGTCGCGGTCGGGGTCGGGGTCGGGGTCGAGGTCGCGGCCGAGGTCGGGTCCCCGGTCGCCCCCTCCGCCCCCCTCGCCTGCAGCCGCTCCACCAGCGCCGCCACGCCGGGTCCGCCGTCGGCCGGCTGCTCCAGGAGCGGCAGCACCGCGTCGCAGGCCTCCAGCAGGGCCTGCAGGTCGGCCCGGCCGGGCGTGGGGCCGGCCGCCCGGAGCAGGTCCTCGGCGGCGTGCACCAGCGCGGCCAGGCCGGCGAAGCCCATCATGCTGGCCTCGCCCTTCAAGGTGTGCAGCTCGCGCGTCACCTCGGCCAGCGGCTCCGCCCCGCCCGCCCCCTGCTCCAGCTGCAGCAGGCCAGCCGAGAGCCGCTCCACCCGGTCGGTGGTGGTCTCCCGGAACCGCGGGAGCAGCTTCTGGCGGATCTCCTCGGCGACGCCCATGGTGCGGTCGGTGCCCTGGTGGCGCGGCGGGCTCAGTCGACCTTGAAGCGCTTCACCAGCTCGGCCAGCCGCTCGGCCAGCAGGGTGAGCTCGGAGGCGGCGCCGGTGGCCTGGCGCGAGCCGGTCTGGGCCGAGCGGGTCACCTCCTCGATCTCGCCCATCGACTGCACCACCTGCTCGGTGGCGGTGCGCTGCTGCTGGGTGGCCAGGTGGATGACGCGGGCCGCGTCGCTGGTCTCCTGGATGCCGGTGAGGATGCCGGTCACCGAGGTCATGGCCGCGCCGCCCAGCTTCTCGCCCTCGCCGGCCATCCGCTTGTTGCCGTCGGAGGCCTCCTTGGCGGCGTGGGTGGACTCGCGGATCTCGGTGATGAGGTTCTTGATCTCCTTGGTGCTCTCCATGACGTTCTCGGCCAGCCGCCGCATCTCGGCCGCCACGATGGAGAAGCCGCGCCCGGCCTCGCCGGCCTTGGCCCCCTCCAGCGCCGCGTTGAGCGCCAGCAGGTCGGAGCGATCGGCGATCTCGTCGATGACCTCCACCACCGTGCCGATGCGCTCCACCCGGCGCGACAGCTTGCCGATGGCGTCGTCCACCTCCACGGCGTTGTGGCGGACCTTCTCCATCGAGGCCATGAAGAGCTTGATGGAGCCCTCGCCGGCGCGGGCGCCCACCAGGGTCTGCTCGGCGATGGCCGCCACCATCTGGGCGTTCTCGGCGATCTGGTGGGAGGCGCCCTTGAGCTCCTCCATGGTGGCGGTGGTCTCGTGGATGGCGCTGGCCTGGGCCGCGGTGGAGGACTCGTTCTGGGTGGCCGCCGCCAGCACCTCGGCCGAGGAGGTGGAGAGCTGCAGCGCCGCCTCGCGGATCTCGGTGGTGAAGCGCTTCAGCGTCTCCATCACCTGGCCGATGCCGGCCACCAGCGGGGTGAGCGCGGCGTCGGTGACGCCCAGGCGCAGCTCGCCCGAGAGGTCGCCCTGCACCACCAGCTTCACCATGGCCTCGATGGCCTCGTCCACGCCGTCCGAGACGTTCTTGACGCGGCTGCGGAACTCGGCGACCTCGCCCTGGATGTGCTCCGAGGCGGCGTTGACCGCCCGCGCGATCTGGCGGAGCCCGGGGTCGCTGAAGCGGGCCGGGTCGAGGCGCACCTCGTGGTTCCCCTCCGAGAGGGACTGCACCGCGGCGGCCAGCCGGCCGGCCTCGCCGCCGCCCCGGCCGCGCGGGCCGGCGGCAGGTGCGGCGCGCCCGGCGGCGGCGCGGGAAGCGGGGGCCCGCGGCCTGGGGGCGGGCGCGGCGGCGGCGCGCCGGCGGGTGGCCTTGGCCGGCGCGGCGGGCCTGGCGGCCGTGGCGGGTGGGCGGGCGGCGCGCGCGCCCTTGCGGGCCGGCGCGGGCTGGTCGTCGTCGAGGTCGAAGAACTCGGGCATGGCGGGCCTCTTCCGGGGTGGCGTCAGGTCGGCGCGAGGGCGGTGCGCCGCTCGCGGATCAGGGTGGGGAGATCGACGAGCATGGTGGGGAGGTCGTCCAGCAGCACCAGGCCGCACACCGCGCCGCTCTGCAGGACCGCGGCGGCGAAGGCCGGCAGCGGGCGCAGCTCCTCCCGCGGGACCTGGCGGATGCCCAGCACCTGGTCCACCACCAGGGTGGCTTCCAGCCCCTGGCGCTCGTCCGCCACCACCAGCCCCCGCTCGCGGGTGAAGGTGGCGCCCAGGCTGGTGCCCTCCACCAGCTCGTCGGGCGGCACGGCGCGGACGCTGCCGACGCGCACCACGTCGGCCACGGCGGTGGCGAAGACGCGGGCGCCCACCTGGAACAGCAGGAGCTCGGCGGGGGCGGTCACGCGCCCTGGCCCCCGGCCGGCACGGCCCGGGCGCGGGCGGCCGCCACCAGGCGCGGCAGGTCCAGGATGGCCACCACCCCGCGGGGGTCGCGCCCCACGCCGGAGAGGAACTCGGCCAGGCCGGCGCGCTCGGCCGGCGGGGGCTCGATGGTGCGCAGCGGCAGGGACACCAGCCCCTCGACCCCGTCGGACACCACCGCCACCTTCCAGGGCTCGCAGTGGACGATGGCGGCGCGGGTGGAGGGGCGCAGCGGGGTGGACCCCTGGCCGACCAGCTGGCCGAGGTCGAGCACCGGCAGGACCTCGCCGCGGTTGGTGAAGACGCCGGGCAGGAAGGCCGGGGCGGCGGGCAGGCGGGTGAGCGGCCCGAGCCGCACCACCTCGGTGACGTGCGAGGCCTCGAAGGCGTAGCGCCCGCCGAGGAGGCGGAGGCAGAAGTACCAGGCCTCCAGCCCACCCCGGGCGGCGCCGCCCCTGGCGGTTTCGGACTCGCCCCTGGCCTCGGACATGGAGGGCGATTATCAGCCCGTATGGGAGGCCGCAGCAAGAAGGGCTATACGGTTTGCGGTCCAACACTCGAGGCCGGGGTGGAGCGTGGCGTGAAGATCCTCCTGTGCGCCGACAGCGAGCTGGTGCAGGCGGCGGTGGCCCTGGCCCTCGAGCCGGCCGGCCACCAGGTCGTGGCGGCGCGCGATCCGTCCGTGCTGACGGCCGAGGGCGCCGACGCCGGGGTCCTGCTGGCCGACGCCCCCTGCGCCCGGCGGGCGGCGGCCCTGCTGCGCGACCGCGGCTTCGTCGGGCGGGCGCTCCTGCTGGGGGACGGCGATCCCACCGCCCTGGCGGCCCTGGCCGGCGACATGTGGCTGGACGGGGCCGTGCTGCTCTCGCCCCCGGAGGGGCTGGCGACGCGCCTGGTGGCCGCGCTGGCGCGGCGCCGCAAGGTGCTGATCGTGGACGACTCGGAGATCGTGGCGCGCCTGCTGGCCGAGGAGCTGTCGGAGAAGGGCTTCGAGATCCAGTACGCGCCGGACGCCGAGCGGGCCACCTCGATCATCCTGCGCCGCACCACCCGGCCGGACCTCATCCTGCTCGACCTCAACATGCCCAAGGTGGACGGGGCGCAGTTCTGCCGCTTCGTGAAGCGGAACGACCGCTTCAAGGGCATCAAGGTGCTGCTCTGCTCCGGGGAGGACCGCGAGAAGCTGGCCCGGCTGGCCCAGGAGTGCGGCGCCGACGGGTTCCTGCACAAGGACGAGGTGCTGGGGAAGTGGGTCGTGGACAACGCCGGCTGAGGGTCAGGGGCACCGGCCCGGCGGGGTGGCGGCGTTGCAGGCCCCGGGCGTGCCGCCGGCGGTGCAGGTGAGGTTGGCGGCCGCGTCCGGGCCCTCGGGGTCGAGCCGCTCCACCGCGCCGCCCGGGCAGCGCGGCGCCCCGCCCCCCTCGCCGAGGCCGGCCCGCACCTCGCCGGCCAGGTCGAGGAGGCGGACCTCCGGCGGCCGCTCGTCGGACAGGCCGCCCGCCAGCGAGGCCGAGGCGCAGGCCGCCCGCGCCAGGCCGGCCGGCACCGGGTAGCGGCCGTCCCAGGCGGCGCCGGTGAGCAGGGCGAAGGCCCCCGGGGCCACCGGTCCACCCGCCGCGGCGACCAGCTCGCAGGAGGACCAGGCGCCGGAGGTGGTCCGCTTGGCGATCCGCCAGCCGGTGAGGTCGAGCGGCCCCTCGCCGCGGTTCTGCACCTCCACGTACTCCCCGCCCGCCTCGGGGGTGGCGGCGTCGGCCCGCACCTCGGTGACCACCGGGCGGGGTGGGGGGCCGGGCGGCGGGGCCACCGTCTCGAAGGTGGCCACGAAGGTGCGGCGCCGGCCCTCGGGGTCGAGCACCGGCCGCCCGGCGGAATCCTCCAGCGGCCCGAGCACCAGGGCGTGGACCGCCCCCAGGGCCAGCGGCATGAGGGGCCGAAGCTCGATGCGCCGGCCGTCGGCCGAGAGCGAGACCGCGCAGG
Organism: Anaeromyxobacter sp.; assembly: GCA_016718565.1. NCBI lineage: Bacteria > Pseudomonadati > Myxococcota > Myxococcia > Myxococcales > Anaeromyxobacteraceae > Anaeromyxobacter > Anaeromyxobacter sp. The sequence continues at coordinate 30,273 of JADKCZ010000010.1, forward strand.
GCAGGGCGGGCGCCCCGGCCCCCAGGCCGGCCTCCGACTCCACTGCGGCCGCCACCGCCCGCGCGTCGGCCCCGCGCGCCAGCCCCACCCGCCGCCCGTCGGTGACGCCGGCCGGGGACACCGGGCCGGAGAGCTCCACCGTGGCCAGCGCCCCCGGCGCCACGCCGCTGCCGGTGGGCGCCCAGCCGGTCACCCGGGTGTGCGGGTCGGGCAGCGGCGGGCCGCAGGCCGAGAGGGCGAGGAAGGCCGCGGCCAGCTGGGCGCGGCTGCTCACCGGCCACCCCAGCGGGCGAAGACCCGGCCGGTGGCGGCGTCGAGCTCGGCGGTGGTCCGGTCGAGCTCCAGCTCGACCTCGGCGCGGGCCAGGGGCGTGGTGGGCGGGTCGAGCGCCAGCACCACCAGGAGCCGGCGCCGCTCGTAGTAGAGCGAGGTGGCCCGCCGCACCGCCTCCTCCAGGCGCCTGGCGCGGGCCAGCGCCGCCGAGGTGGCGGTGGGCTCGCCGCGCGTCACCAGGAGGTCGGCCAGCTCCCAGGTGGCGCGCAGCTTCACGCTGGTGCCGGGCGAGGAGCGGACGTAGTCCACCTCGCTGGTGCCCTGCAGGCCGACCACCCGGTAGCTCCGCTCGTCGGCGGAGACCTCGGCGGTGAGCCGCGGCAGGAGCGCGGCCAGCCGCCGGCGCGAGGCCAGCGCGGCCGGGTCCGGCGCGGCCTCCTCCACCAGCCGCGCCGCGGCCGCCTGGGCCTCGGCCACCGAGGGCTCGCCGGCCGCCAGCCGGGCCACCACCCGCCGGGGATCCGGCACCTCCGGCCAGGCGCCGCGGGCCTCCGCGGCAGGTCCGGCGGCGTCGGGGTTCAGGGAGGCGGCGCGGAGGGGGGGCGCCGAGGCGGTGAGGGCGAGCAGGGAGGCCAGGGAGAGGGCGAGCATGCGGGCGCTCTCGAGAGCAGGCCGCGTGCCTGGGCCAAGGGGGCGAAACCAGGGGGGCAGGGACGTCGGGCGGGGTCCGCGGGGCGGACCAAGGGGCGGACCGCGAACCCGACCGCCGCGGCCCCCTCACCCCGGCCCTCTCCCCCAGCAAGCTGGGGGAGAGGGGGAGAGGTGCGGCTCGACCCCGACCCCGACCCCGACCTCGACCCCGACCTCGACCCGACCCCGACCTCGACCCCGACCCCGACCCCGACCTCGACCCCGACCTCGACCCCGACCTCGACCTCGACCCTACTCCTCCACCTCGTCCAGCCAGGCCATCTGGATGGCCTCCAGCACCTTCTCGTTCGAGCGCGCCGGGTCGTCGTCGAAGCCGGGCAGCGCGCACACCCAGGCGTGCAGGTCGGTGAAGCGGACCGACAGCGGCGCCACCCCGGCGTGGCGCTCGGAGAGCTCGATGGCGATGTCGCGCACGTCGCGCCACTTCATGTGATGCCTCCTCGGGCGCCCTGGGCGCCTAGCTGGCGATCCGGTTCCCCGGGATGCGCACGATCAGGTCCGCGGCGCCCACCGTGGCCTGGCAGCCGAGGCGGCTCGAGGCGGCCAGCCCCACCGCCTCGGAGAGCTTGTCGTCCTCGGCGTCCCCGGGCGGCTCGAGCGAGGCCAGCCCGGCCTCCACCCAGACGTGGCAGGTGACGCAGGCGCAGACCCCGCCGCAGTTGTGCGGCAGCTCCACCCCGGCCGCCTCGGCGGCCTCCAGGATGGTGGTCCCGGGCGCCACCTCGACGACGCGGTCGGCCGGCTGGAAGGTGACCCGGGCCATCAGTCCTCGTCCCCGCCCTCGCGGGTGGTGCGCGGCTGGTCGGCGAACTCCTCCACCCGCCGGCCCGCCATGGCCATCTTGATGTGCTTGTCCATGCGCCGCTCGGCGAAGACCTTGGTGGCGTCGTCCACCGCCTCGATCCAGGCCTTGATGGCCAGGTAGTCGTCGCCGGCCATGGCGCCCTTCAGGCCGGCCAGCTGCTGCTCGATGGCGCCGCGCTCGGTGGCCAGCAGGAGCTCGCCGTCCACCGCGAAGGCCGAGTCGAGCGAGGAGAGGATGCGGTCGCCCTCCACCCGCCACTCGCGCACGAACCGCTCGGTGACGTCGGCCTCGGCGTGCTCGATGGACTCGATGAGCATGGCCTCCACCTCGTCCTCGCCGAGGCCGTAGGTGGGCTTCACCTGGATGGCCTGCTCCAGCCCGGTGGTCAGCTCCTTGGCCGCCACCTGCAGGATGCCGTCGGCGTCCACCGCGTAGGTGATCTCCACCCGGGCGATGCCGGCCGGCATGGGCGGGATGCCCTTCAGGGTGAAGCGGGCCAGGCTGCGCCCGTCGCGGGCCAGCTCGCGCTCGCCCTGCACCACGTGGATCACCATGCCGGTCTGGCCGTCGGCGTAGGTGGTGAACTGCTGGGTGGCCGAGGCCGGGATGGTGGAGTTGCGCAGGATGATCTTCTCGACCACCCCGCCCATCATCTCCACGCCGAGCGAGAGCGGGATGACGTCCAGCAGGAGCACGTCCTCGCGGCCGCCGCGGTCGAGCGCGTCGGCCTGCACCGCCGCGCCCAGCGCCACCACCGTGTCGGGGTCCAGGTCGGAGAGCGGCTCGAGGCCGAAGAGCGCCTTGACGTGGCGGCGCACCAGCGGCGTGCGGGTCGAGCCGCCCACCAGCACCACCCCGTCCACCGCGCCCAGGCCGGCGTCGCGCAGGGCGCTGCGGCAGGGGCCGGTGGTCCGCTCCACCACCGGCAGCAGCAGCACCTCCAGCTCCTGGCGGGTCAGGCGGACGGCCAGCCGGTGCCCCTCGGGCAGCGCCACGTCGGCCTCCACCACCTGCTCGGTGGAGAGGGTCTCGCGGAGGCGCTGGGCGGCCGCGGTGGCGCCGCGCAGCACCGCCGGCGAGGGCGCGGCGGTGGGTGGGGTGAGCCCGCCCGCCATGAGGTGCGCCGCCACCACCCGGTCGAAGTCGTCGCCGCCCAGGTGGGTGTCGCCGCCGGTGGCCAGCACCTCGAAGACCCCGCCCTCCAGCCGCAGGATGGAGACGTCGAAGGTGCCGCCGCCCAGGTCGTAGACCGCGAACGTGCCGGTCATCTGCTTGTCGAGGCCGTAGGCCAGCGCCGCGGCGGTGGGCTCGTTGAGGAGGCGCAGGACCTCCAGCCCGGCCAGCCGGCCGGCGTCCTTGGTGGCCTGGCGCTGGGCGTCGTCGAAGTAGGCCGGCACGGTGATGACGCAGCCGCCCGGGGCCTCGCCGAGCGCCTCGGCGGCGCGCCGCTTGAGCACCCGCAGGATCTCGGCCGAGACCTCGATGGGCGTCACCACGCGCGCCCCGCCGGCCACCACCAGCCGCACCACCGCGCCGCCCTCGTCGAAGGTCGAGATGCCGCGGTCCTCGGGCCGGATGTCGCCGGGGCCGCGCCCCATGAAGCGCTTCACCGAGAGCACCGTGTCCACCGGCCGCTGCGGGGCCTGGCGGCGCGCCGCCGCGCCCACCTCGACGGCGCCGTCGCCGCCGTAGTGCACCGCCGAGGGGAGGAGGGGGCGGCCCTCGTCCACCGGGACGACCTGCGGGCGGTTGCGTGGGTCGACGAAGGCCACCAGCGAGTTGGTGGTGCCGAGGTCGATGCCGATGGCGCGGGGCATGGGGCTCCGGGGGCGTGGCGTCGGGGCGGGCCGGCTCAGCCGCGCTCGGCGTCCGAGACGATGTTGTCGTAATAGCGCGCCCGGGAGAGGCGGCGGGAGATCTCCAGCACCGTCTCGCTGAACCACTCCGGCTCGCGGAAGAAGGTGGCCACCTCCGACTCCAGGGCGGCCAGGCTGTGGCGGGCCCGCGCCGCGATGTCGGCCAGGGCGGCGGCGTCGCCGTCGGCGCGGGCCAGGCCCAGCGCCTCGCGCCACTCCAGCTGCTCCTCCAGGAAGGCCGGGTCGTGGAAGGTGCGGCCCTCGCCGAAGACGTCCTGGCCGGCCAGCTTGAGCAGGTAGGCGGCCCGCAGCCGCCAGTCCTTGAGGGCCCGGTGGGCGTCGTTGAGCCGGGTGGCGCGCTCCAGCGAGAGGCGCCGCTCGCGCGGCTCGGCCCGGGCGAAGCGGTCCGGGTGGAGCTGGCGGGAGCGCTCGCGGAAGCGGCGCTCCAGCTCGGCGGGGTCCAGGGCGAACTCGCGGGGCAGGTCGAAGAGCGAGTAGTAGTCCTCGGTGCGGCCCACCGGCTGGATGCGCCGGCACGACCCGCAGAAGGAGGTGCTCTGGACCGTCGGACCGTTGCAGCTCCAGCAGCTCACGCGCTCGCACCCCGCACCGCCGGCCCCGTGACGCGGCGGCGGGAACCTAGCAGGAACCCAGGCTCAGATGGTGAAGGACTCGCCGCAGCCGCAGGCGCTCTTGACGTTGGGGTTCTTGAAGACGAACCCCGTCTGCATGAGGGTCTGCTGGAAGTCCACCACCGTGCCGGCCAGGAAGCTGGCGCTCTTGGGGTCCACGAAGACCCGCGCCCCGTCCCGCTCGATGACCTGGTCGAAGCGGGCCGGACCGGCCGCCCAGTCCACGTGGTAGGAGAGGCCCGAGCAGCCGCCGCCCTTGACGCCCAGCCGCAGGCCGCCGCCGGGGGTGCCCTTCTCGCCGGCCAGCACCTTGATGCGGTCCGCCGCCTTCTCGCTGATCTCGATCGCCGTCGCCACGTGGGCCTCCCTGGTCCGGGCCTACAGGCCGGGCTTGAGCACGTCCGGGGCCGCCGGCGAGGGGGCCGGGTGGGCCGCCGCGCCGGGCGCCCGGGCGCCGCGCTTCTTCTGCCAGTCGGTGACCGCCGCCTTGATGGCGTCCTCGGCCAGCACCGAGCAGTGGATCTTCACCGGCGGCAGGTTCAGCTCGGTCGCCACGTCGGTGTTCTTGATGGTCAGGGCCTGCTCCACGGTCTTGCCCTTGACCCACTCGGTGACCAGCGACGAGGAGGCGATGGCCGAGCCGCAGCCGAAGGTCTTGAACTTGGCGTCCTCGATGACGCCGTCGTCGCTGACCCGGATCTGCAGCTTCATCACGTCGCCGCAGGCCGGGGCCCCCACCAGGCCGGTCCCGACGTCCGGGGCCTCCTTGTCCAGGGTGCCCACGTTGCGCGGGTTCTCGTAGTGGTCGATGACCTTCTCTGAGTACGCCATCGTCGTCCCTTTCGTGCGCTTCGGTGGTTCCCCCCGGGGAACCGCCGCGCGGGGCGCGCGCGGCGCTGCGGCAGCTAGTGCGGGTTGGCCCACTCGATGCGGGAGAGGTCCACCCCGTCCTTCACCATCTCGTACAGCGGGCTCATGTCGCGCAGCCGCTTCACCTTCTCGATGACCAGGCGGATGGTGTGGTCCACCTCCGCCTCGGTGGTGAAGCGCCCCAGGCCGAAGCGGATGGAGCTGTGGGCCAGGTCGTCGCCCACGCCCATGGCGCGCAGCACGTAGGACGGCTCCAGCGAGGCCGAGGTGCAGGCCGAGCCGGAGGAGACCGCCACGTCCTTGATGGCCATCATCATGGCCTCGCCCTCCACGTAGGCGAAGCTGACGTTGAGGTTGCCGGGCAGCCGGTGCTCCAGGCTGCCGTTCAGGCTGAGCAGGTCGAGCCCGGCCTCCAGGCCGAGCCGCAGCCGCTCGCGCAGCGCCAGCACCCGGGCCGCCTCGGCCTGGCGCTCCACCGCGGCCAGGGCGCAGGCCGCGCCGAAGCCCACGATGCCCGGCACGTTGAGCGTGCCCGAGCGGAAGCCGCGCTCGTGCCCGCCGCCGTCCATCTGGGCGGTCAGCCGCACCCGCGGCTTGCGCCGCACGTAGAGCGCGCCCACGCCCTTGGGGCCGTACATCTTGTGGGCCGAGAGCGAGGCCAGGTCCACCTGGGCCGCCTCCACGTCGAAGGGGATCTTGCCGGCGCTCTGCACCGCGTCGCAGTGGAAGAGCACCCCGGCGGCGCGGGTGATGGCGCCGATCTCGGCGATGGGCTGCACCACCCCGGTCTCGTTGTTGGCGTGCATCACCGACACCAGCACGGTGTCGGGCCGGAGCGCCGCCTTCAGCGCGGCCGGGTCGAGCAGGCCGTCGCGGCCCACCGGCAGGATGGTGGCGGTGTAGCCGCGCCGCTCCAGCGCGTGCACCGCGTCGAGCACCGCCTTGTGCTCGGTGGCCACGGTGACCAGGTGCTTGCCCTTGCCGGCGTGGAACTCGGCCACGCCCTTGATGGCCAGGTTGTTCGACTCGGTGGCCCCGCTGGTCCAGACGAGCTCCTTCGGGGAGGCCCCGATGAGGGCCGCCACCTCGGCGCGGGCCTGCTCCACGGCCTCCTCGGCGCGCCACCCGAAGCGGTGACTCTTGGAGGCCGCGTTGCCGAAATCCTCCCTGAAGTACGGGAGCATCGCGTCCAGCACCCGGGGGTCCACCGGGGTGGTGGCGTGGTAGTCCATGTAGATCGGAATCTTCATCGGGCCGGCGGACCTCTCACGCAGCAGGGGGGGGCGCCGTGACGCCCCGACCTGATCGTGGACAATGAGGGTCGAGTATAGGGATTTCTGTCGTGTGGTCAAGGCACCCAGGTTGGATCCAAGCGTGCAGAAGGCGTCGTTTTTGCTTATCTTTGAGAGAAGGACCATGCGAAACCTCAACCGCCTCCTGTTCGCCTTCGCCGCCTTCGCCGCGGTGGCCTTCCTGCCCGACCTGCTCTCCTCGGGGCCGGCAGGTGGTGAGACCCAGGATCGGCTCAGGAGGCTCTTCGACGCGGCCGGACCGCTGCTGGCCTTCGGCCTGGCCTTCCTCGGCGGCGTGCTCACCAGCCTGACCCCCTGCGTCTACCCGCTCATCCCCATCACCGTGTCGATCTTCGGCGCCCGCAAGGCCAGCCGCGGCGAGGCCATGGCGCTCTCCGGCCTCTACGTGCTCGGCATCGGGGCCATGTACACGGCGCTCGGCGTGGGGGCGGCCCTCACCGGCCAGGCCTTCGGCGGCGTCATGAACAACCCGCTGGTGATCGGCTTCGTGGCGCTGGTCTTCGCGGTGATGGCGGCCTCCATGTTCGGCGCCTTCGAGCTGGCGCTGCCCTCCGCGGTGCAGGCGCGCCTCAGCGCGGTGGGCGGCACCGGGCGGGCCGGGGCCTTCGCCATGGGCCTGGTGGCCGGCGTCATCGCCGCCCCCTGCACCGGCCCGGTGCTCACCTCCATCCTGCTGCTCATCGCCAAGCAGGGCTCGGTGGCGCTGGGCGCCGGCCTGATGCTCTCCTTCGCCCTCGGCATGGGCATGCTCTTCTTCCTGATCGGCGCCTTCTCCATCTCGCTGCCCAAGAGCGGCGCCTGGATGGAGACCGTCAAGTCGGTCTTCGGGGTGGCGCTGCTGGCGGCGGCCGCGGTCTACCTGAAGGACCTGGTCCCGGCCCTGCGGCCGCTCTTCTCGGCGGCCCGCTCGGCGGCGCTGCTGTCGGCCGGCGTGGCCGCCCTGGGCGTGCTGCTGGGCGCGCTGCACCTCAGCTTCCACGGCGCCGCGGCCGAGCGGGCCCTGAAGGCCCTGGGCGTGGCGCTGGTGGTGGGCGCCGTGGCCTACGCCTCCGGCGCCGCCGGGGCGCGCGAGCGGGCCCTGACCGAGGCCAGCGCCTTCTCCTGGCTCAAGACCGAGGCCGAGGCGGTGGCGCTGGCCAAGGCCACCGGCCGCCCGGTCATCATCGACTTCTGGGCCGAGTGGTGCACCGCCTGCAAGGAGCTCGACAAGATCGCCTGGGCCGACCCGCGGGTGCAGGCCAAGGCCAGCCGGTTCGTGGCGGTCAAGGCCGACGGCACCGAGTCCACCGACGAGTTCATGGCGCTGGCCGACAAGTACGGCGTGGTCGGCATGCCCACCGTCATCTTCATCGACGGCCAGGGGCGCGAGGTGCGCGACCGGATCATCGGCGCGGTGGACGCCGACGAGATGCTGAAGCGGCTGGACGCGGTGGACGACGCCTGCGGCGTCCCGGTGCCGGCCGGCGCGCTGGCCTGCGCCGCCCGCTGGTGAGCGGCGGCGCCGCTCTAGAAGATGCGGTAGCCGACCAGCACCAGCAGCTCCGGCTCGAAGCGCCCGGTGCGCATGGGGGCGTCGCCGCCGCCGCCGCGCCAGCCGAGCGCCGCCCGCACCCCCAGCGAGAGGTCGCCGTAGGCCAGGGTCTCGTAGCCCACCGAGACCTTGGGGGCGACCAGGAAGCCGCCGTCGCGCCAGGTGGTGAAGGTCACCGGCACGGCGGCGGTCAGCGAGATCAGGCCGTCGCCGGCGTGGGACGAGAGGACCAGGGCCGGGGCCAGCAGCAGGCCGCGGTCGCCCAGGTTGTCGTCGTGGATCCAGGTGCCGCCGAAGTCGAGGTACCAGCCGGCCTGGAGCCGCAGGCCCAGGTCCCAGCCGCCCGCCGAGCCCACCGGGCGCCGCCAGGCCCCGGAGAGCCACAGCTCGGTGGAGCTCCAGTCGAACTCCACCGAGGCCAGCAGGTCGTCCTGGGCGCTCAGGCCCTGGCCGTAGCTGGCGCCCAGCGAGGCGAAGCCGGCCCAGGCCAGCGCGGCCGAGCCGCCCCCCAGGCTCTCGGCGCCCAGCAGCGAGCGCGGCTGCGGCGCGCCGAGGAGGCCGCCGTCGGCGGCCCGGGCGGCGGGGGCGGAGCCCAGGAGGGCGGAGGCGAGGAGGAGCGCGGCGCAGGTGCGGGTCATGGGGGGTCCTATGCGTGAGGCGGGCGAATCTTACCCGCGGGCGGCGGGGGGTCGAGCAAACGCCCAGTCATGAGGTGTTGACACCCTCCGCGGCCTGCGCTAATTCCCGGCCCCCACTGCCCAGGTGGCGAAACTGGTAGACGCACCAGATTCAGGGTCTGGCGGCCTCAAAACCGTGGAGGTTCGAATCCTCTCCTGGGCACTCGACGCCGGCGATGGCCACACGCCTCGCCGGCGTCGTCTTTTCTCCGGGCCGGGGTGAGGGGCGGCCGGCCCCCACTTGATCCATCCGGCCGGATGCATGAATATGCATCATCATGCATACCGTCTCCGCGGCCGTCGTCGGCGCCTCCGGCTACTCCGGGCTCGAGCTCACCCGCATCCTCTCCGGCCACCCCCGGCTGCGCCTCACCGCGGTCACCTCCGACCGCTGGGCCGGCGAGGCGGTCTCGGCCCGCCTGCCGCTCGACGGCCGGGTGGGCGGGCTCACCTACGGCCCGCTGTCCGGCAGCCACGCGGTGGAGGCCGAGGTGGTCTTCCTGGCCACGCCGGCCGAGGTCTCGCTCGAGCTGGTCCCCCGGCTGCTGGCGCGCGGCCTCCAGGTGGTGGACCTCTCGGGCGCCTACCGGCTCCTCGACGCGGCGGCCTACCCGCCCTGGTACGGCTTCACCCACACCTCGCCGGGGCTGCTGGCCGAGGCCCGCTACGGCCTGCCCGAGCTGGCGCGGGACGAGCTCGGCGAGGCCCGCCTCATCACCAACCCGGGCTGCTACGCCACCGCCATCGCGCTGATGGTGTCGCCGCTGGTGCGCAGCGGCCTGTGCGCCCCCACCGGCATCCGGGTCACCGGGCTCTCCGGGGTCTCGGGCGCCGGCCGCAAGGCCAGCGAGGACTACAGCTTCTGCGAGGTCGACGAGGACCTGCGCGCCTACCGGCTGGGCAAGCACCAGCACGTGCCGGAGATCGAGCAGACGGTGGAGCGCTTCGCCGGCGCCTGCGGGGCGCTCTCCTTCACGCCGGTGCTGGTCCCCATGCGGCGCGGCATCCTGGCCACCGCGGTGCTGCCGGCGGCGCCCGGCGCCACCCAGGCGGACCTGCAGGCGGCGCTGGCCGCGGCCTACGCCCGCGAGCCCTTCGTGAAGGCCCTGGCGCCCGACAAGGTGCAGGTGAAGGACGTGGTGCGCACCAACCGCTGCCACGTCGGGGTGGCGCTCGACGCCCGGGCCGGGGTGGCGGTGGCGGTCTCCGTCATCGACAACCTGGTGAAGGGGGCGGCCGGGCAGGCGGTGCAGGCGCTCAACTCGGCGCGGGGCTGGGACGAGACCGACGGCCTGGCGCTCCTGGGAGGCTGACGTGAAGATCCCCAAGGGCTTCCGCTTCGGCGGGGTGGCGGCGGGCCTCAAGCCGGCGCGGCGCGACGTGGCGCTGGTGGTCTCGGACCACCCGGCCGCGGCGGCCGGCGTCTTCACGGTGAACCGGGCGGCGGCGGCGCCGGTGCAGGACGGGCGCGGCCGCGTGCCGGCCGAGGGCATCCGCGCCGTGCTGATCAACTCCGGCAACGCCAACGCCCTCACCGGGCAGGCCGGCCTGGACGACGTGGCCACCCTGCGCGCCGCGGTGGCCGGCGCCCTGGGCCTGCAGAAGCGGGCCGTGCTGACCGCCTCCACCGGGGTCATCGGGGTGCGCCTGCCGGTGCAGAAGGTGGTGGACTCGCTGCCGGCGCTGCTGGCCCAGCTGGGCGACCACGCCGACCTGGCCGCCGAGGCCATCATGACCACCGACACCCGCCCCAAGCTGTCGGCGCGCGAGGTGACGCTGGGCGGCAAGACCGCCGTGCTCTCCTGCATCTGCAAGGGCTCCGGCATGCTGGCGCCGCAGCTGGCCACCACGCTGGCGGTGGTGGTCACCGACGCCGCCATCACCCCCAGGGCGCTGCAGGACGTGCTCACCCGGGCGGTGCAGGACACCTTCAACATGCTGACGGTGGACGGCGAGATGTCCACCAACGACACGGTGCTGGTGCTGGCCAACGGGCTGGCCGGCAACCCCCGCATCAGCGAGCCCGGCCCCGACCTGGAGGTCTTCGAGGCGGCGCTCACCGACCTCTTCGGCGAGATGGCCCGGGCCATGGCGGCCGACGGCGAGGGGGCCACCCGCATGGTGGAGGTGGTGGTGACGGGCGCCCCCAGCTCGGTCTCGGCCCGCGACTGCGCCCGCGCCATCGCCCACTCCCCGCTGGTGAAGGCCTCGCTCTTCGGCGCCGATCCCAACTGGGGCCGCATCCTGGCCACGGTGGGGAGCCGGGCCGGCTCGCAGGGCTGGCCCATCGACCCCCTGCGGGCCCGCGTCAGCATGCAGGGGGTGGTGGTCTTCGAGCGCGGCGCGCCGGTGGAGCTGGACCTGGAGGCGCTGCGGGCCAAGCTGCGCGAGGCCCGGGTGGACGTGCTGGTGGAGCTCTCGGAGGGCGAGGCGCGCGCCACCGCCTGGGGCTGCGACCTCTCCTACGACTACGTCAAGATCAACGCCGACTACACCTCCATGATCGTGCAGCGCCCCGACGGCATGCTGGCCAAGGACGACAAGGTCGCCAACTACAGCCCGACCTTCAAGCGCACCCTGCTGGTGGAGGCGCTCAAGTACATCGCCCAGTTCTCCGGGCAGGTGGCGGTCATCAAGTACGGCGGCGCCGCCATGGTGAAGGAGAGCCTCAAGGCGGCCTTCGTCGAGGACGTCACCTTGCTGAAGAAGGTGGGGCTGAAGGTGGTGGTGGTGCACGGCGGCGCGCCGGAGATCACCCGCACCCTGGAGAAGCTGGGCGAGCGCTCCGAGTTCTTCGACGGCATGCGCATCACCGACGCCGCCAGCCTGCCGGTGGTGGAGATGGTGCTGACCGGCAAGGTGAACCAGGAGCTGGTGGCCATGCTGAACGCCCGCGGCGCGGGCGCGGTGGGGCTCTCCGGCAAGGACGGCAGCCTGCTCAAGGCCGAGAAGCGCGGCCTGGAGGGCGGGGTGGACCTGGGCTACGTGGGCAAGATCACCGAGGTGAACACGAAGTTCCTCAAGATGTTCCTCGATCAGAACTACGTGCCGGTCATCTCGCCCATCGGCCTGGCCGCCGACGGCACCGGCCTCTCCATCAACGCCGACGACGTGGCGGCGGCGGTGGCGGCGGCGCTGGGGGCCAAGAAGCTCATCTACCTGACCGACGTGGCCGGGGTGCTGGAGTCGGCCCCGGACGGCGAGCTGGTGCGCCAGGTGACCAGCGCCGACCTGACCCGGCGCATCGAGGCCGGCGCCATCACCGGCGGGATGCGCTGGAAGGCGCTGGCCATCCAGGCCGCCCTGGCCGGCGGGGTGGAGCGGGTCCACGTGCTGGACGGCCGGCTGCCGCACACCGTCATCGCCGAGCTCTTCACCGACCGCGGCGTCGGCTCGCTGGTGACCGCCACGTGACCACCTCGGAGAGGCGCCGCGACGCGGTGGCCCGCCTGGTGCGCACCCGGCGCATCGGCACCCAGGAGGCGCTGCTGGCGGCGCTGGCGCGCGAGGGCTTCCGGGCCACCCAGGCCACCCTGTCGCGCGACCTGACCCGCCTCGGGGCCCGCCGCGTCTCGCGCCCGGACGGCGCCTACTACGAGGTGGACGGCCCCGCCGCCGCCGACCCGCTGGCGGCGCTGCGCGGGCTGGTGGTGGCGGTGGAGGGCAACGCCTCCCTGGTGGTGGTGCGCACCGCCGCCGGGGCGGCCTCGGCGGTGGCGCGGGCGGTGGACGACGCCCGCCTGCCCGAGGTGCTGGGCACCATCGCCGGCGACGACACCATCTTCGTGGCGCCGGCCGGGGCCCTCCGGCCGCGGGCCCTGGCGGCCCGGCTGGCCGAGCTCCTGGGCGCCCCGGCGCCGCGGGCCGGCGCCGGCGCGCACTAGGCGGTCGCGGTCGGGGTCGGGGTCGCAGTCGGGATCGCGGCCGGGGTCGGGGCCGGGGTCGCAGTCGGGGTCGCAGTCGAGGTCGCGGTCTGGGGCCCCCCCCCCTATTGCGTACTCCGGGTGCGTGTTGCAGGCTGCCCCGCATGGCCCTGACCCGCCCCCGCCCCCTCGGCGTCCTCGCCGCCCTGCTGCTCCTGGCGTCCCTGCCCGCCTGTGACCCGCCCGGGCCGAACGGGATGCACCAGGTGCTCTTCTTCAGGCAGGAGCCCTGGACCCCCGACGTCGGCGCCCCCTTCCGCCTCGACATCCCGGACCGGGTCCACGTCGGCGACTACTGGGAGGGGAAGGGGCTCATCTACATCCGCGGCAAGACCTACACCTACGACTTCGCCGGCACCACGCTCGAGGTGACGCCGCCGCCGAGCATTGCCGTGGTGTCCACCACGCTGGAAGACGGCGGCTGGAGGCTCTCGCTCCGCTGTGACGCGGAGCCCGGCGGCGAGCTGCAGGTGCGCGTGCTGGCGGCGGGCGCCGAGCGCTACGCGGACGCCACCTTCATCAACTGCTACCCCGCCGCGCCCTGACGGCCGTGCCCCTCGCGCCCCGCGCTGCTACACTGCGCGACCCCGCGAGGACCGCACATGACCTTCAAGACCGACGACGTCCGCATCAAGGGCATCCACGAGCTGGCGCCGCCCTCCCACCTGACCCGGGAGTTCCCGGTGACGGACCGGGCGGCCACCACGGTCTACGAGGCGCGCCAGGCCATCCACCGGGTGCTGCACGGCATGGAGGACCGGCTGGTGGTGGTGGTGGGGCCCTGCTCCATCCACGACGTCAAGGCCGCCAAGGAGTACGCCCACCGGCTGGTGGCCGAGCGCACGCGGCACGCCTCCGAGCTCGAGATCGTGATGCGGGTCTACTTCGAGAAGCCGCGCACCACGGTGGGCTGGAAGGGGCTCATCAACGACCCCGACCTGACCGGCGGCTTCGACATCAACAAGGGGCTCCGGCTGGCGCGCGAGCTGCTCCTCGACATCAACGAGCTGGGGCTGCCGGCCGGCTGCGAGTACCTGGACGTCATCACCCCGCAGTACATCGCCGACCTGGTGGCCTGGGGCGCCATCGGGGCCCGCACCACCGAGAGCCAGGTGCACCGCGAGCTGGCCAGCGGCCTCTCCTGCCCGGTGGGCTTCAAGAACGGCACCGACGGCAACGTGCGCATCGCCATCGACGCCATCAAGGCGGCCGGCAGCGCGCACCACTTCCTCTCGGTCACCAAGGGCGGCCACTCGGCCATCGTGTCCACCAACGGCAACGAGGACTGCCACGTCATCCTGCGCGGCGGCAAGGCGCCCAACTACGACGCCGCCAGCGTGGAGGCGGTCTGCGCCGAGATCGGCAGGGCCGGGCTGGCGCAGCGGGTCATGATCGACGCCAGCCACGCCAACTCCTCCAAGAAGCCGGAGAACCAGGTGCTGGTGGGCGCCGACGTGGCCCGGCAGGTGGCCGGCGGCGACGCCCGCCTCATGGGGCTGATGCTGGAGAGCCACCTGGTGGCCGGCCGCCAGGACCTGCTGCCCGGCAAGCCGCTCACCTACGGCCAGTCGATCACCGACGGCTGCATCGGGTGGGAGGACACGGTGCGGGTGCTGGAGGCGCTGGCCGAGGCGGTGCGGCAGCGCCGGCTGGCGGCGGGCGAGTAGGCGCCGCGGCGCGGCCCGCCCGGGCTAGCCGGCGGCCGGGCCCACCCGGCGCCACTCCGCGTTGGAGCGGAGCACGCAGTCCTCGATGGCCAGCCCCTCGAAGTAGTTGCCGGTGAGCGCCAGGCTGGTGCCGGCCAGGCAGCGATCCAGCTCGGCCACCACCTCGCCGTGCCCCAGCGCCGGGGAGGGCAGGGAGACGTGCTTCTCGGCCAGGTGCAGCAGGTCGGACTCCTGGACCCGCAGCACCTCCAGCACCCGCGCCAGCCGCGCCTGGCGGGTCTGCCCGGGCTTGAAGTGGAAGGCGAAGCCGCGCAGCCGCGGGTCCGGGAAGGGGTCCCGGCTCACGCAGGAGTGGAAGATGTCGTCCACCGGCACCAGGAAGGCCGACTCCGGCATCCAGGCCTTCTCGCGGGGCAGCACCACCCCCAGGCTGTCCACCGTGACCGTCTTGACCCGCGAGATCTGGGAGGCCAGCTCGGGGAAGTCGTGGCGCACCAGCGGCGCCGCGGCGTCGGGCGGGATGGCCAGGGCGGCCACCGGGGCCTCGAAGGTGCGGCCGTCGCCGGTGGTCACCGTGAACCCGGCGCCCTGGCGGCGCAGCGCCGTGACCGTGACGCCCAGCTCCACCTTCAGGCCGGGGGTGCGGGCCGCCGCGTCGCACACCACCTGCAGGCCGCCGTCGAAGCCGAAGGACTTGATGAACTCCTGCCGCCGCGGCCGCTTCTTGAAGAGCGAGCCCGGCCCGGTGAGCGGGAAGCCGTCGGCGCGCTGCGAGGGCACCGCCGCCAGGAAGGGCCCCAGCACCCGGTCGTAGTTCCGCCGCCCCATGAGGCGCGAGTAATACGAGTAGACCGTGTGGCCTTGCTTGGAGAGGAACAGGGCGGCCGGCAGGTGCACCGCCGCCTCCAGCCAGCTGAGCTGCAGGAGCACCTTGGGCGGGGTCAGCCAGGCGCACTGGCCGTCGCGCAGCAGCCCGAAGACGGCGCGGGCCGGCCCGCGCTCCACGATCTTGCCGGCCACGCCGCTGCCCACCACCACGTCGAGGAAGGCGCCGTAGCTGTTGTAGGTGGTGTGCGCGCCCAGCTCGAACCAGTAGCCCTCGGGGGTCCGCTCGGAGTGGAGGCACCCGCCCACGCGCCCCTCGCGCTCCAGCACCAGCACCCGCCGGCCGTCCTGGGCCGCCTTCCAGGCCAGGGCCAGGCCGCTGATGCCCGCGCCGACCACCACCACGTCGTACCGTTCCGTCACCGCCGCTGCTCCCGTTCCGCGCCAGGCCCGGCGCCGGGCGGAGCCTCGCACGGGTGCCCGCCGGAGGGAAGCGCGGGAGCCCCCCCCTCGGGCCCCCCGGTCCCACACCTCGCGCTTCCCCGTTCCGCCCGGCCTTGCTAGAGATCCAGGCATGCGCCTGCGACTCGGCTTCCTCGGCCTCGGCACCATGGGTGAACCCATCGCCAACAACCTCCGCAAGGCCGGCCACGAGCTGACCGTGTGGAACCGGACCGCCGCCAAGGCCGGGCCGCTGGTGCAGAAGGGGGTCCGGCAGGCCGCCACGCCGCGGGCCTGCGCCGAGGGGCGGGACCTGGTCCTCACCTGCCTGGCCGACGAGGCGGCGCTGGACGCCGTCCTCGGCGGGCCGGAGGGCCTGCTGGCCGGCCTGGCGGCCGGCGCGGTGCTGGCCGACCTCTCCACCGCCGGGGTGCGCTCGGCCCGGGCGGTGGGCGCGGCCTGCGCCGCCCGGGGGGCCAGCTTCCTCTCGGCGCCGCTGCTCGGCTCCCGCGCCGCGGCCGAGAAGGCCCAGCTGGTGGTGGTGGCCGGCGGCCCGGCGGCGGCCCGCGAGCGCGCCCGGCCGGCGCTGCGCGCCATCAGCGCCCGCATGTTCGAGCTGGACGACGCGGTCCAGGCGGCGCTGCTCAAGCTGTGCGTCAACGCGGTGGGCGGGGCCATGATGGCCGGCCTCGGCGAGGCGCTGGCGCTGGGCGCCTCGGGCGGCCTGCCCGGGGCCAAGGTGCTGGAGGTGCTGCAGGCCTCCACCTTCCACTCGCCGATCCACCTGATGAAGGGCGAGCAGGTCCTGCGGCAGGACTACGCGCCGCGCTTCAGGCTGGGGCTGGCCGAGAAGGACCAGCGCCTGGCGCAGGAGGCGGCGGCCGACCAGGGGGCCCGCCTGCCGGTCAACGCGGCGGTGCGGCAGCTGCTGGGCGACGCCGCGGCCAGCGGGCGCGGCGAGCAGGACCTGGCCGCGGTGGCGGAGCTCCTGCTGGAGTGGGCCAAGGCGCGGGTCTAGGGCGAGGCCCGGCTCAGGCCGCCGCGTCCGACAGGGCCTCGTCCACCGAGCGCATCAGCTCGTCGAGGTGGAAGGGCTTCTTCACGAAGCCCGCCGCCGGGCCGTCCGCGGCGGTCTCCCGGGCCACCTCGTCGGCCGGCGTGGCCGAGACCCACAGCACCCTGGGGCAGCGGGCGCCGAGCGAGGCGTGCAGGGCGTGGAAGAGGCCGGCGCCGCCCAGGCCGGGCATGCGGAAGTCGAGGAGGGCCAGGTCGGGCGGGTCCAGCTGGGCCATGGCCAGCGCCTCGTCGGCGTCGGAGGTGCTGACGGCGGCGTGGCCCATGCGGCGCACGGCCACCTCCAGGGCCTTCCGGACGATGTCGGTGTCATCCACGATCAGCACGTGTGCCACGGTCGAGCGCCTCCTCACCTGGGGAGGCGCCACTGCGCGTGGCGTGCCTGGCCAGGTGGGCAGAAATGGCCTGGATCGGGGGGGTGGCGGCCGCGCCGCGCCGACCCCGGGTCGCGGCCGACGGGTCAGCCGTAGCGCGCCAGGGTCCGCCGCACCGCCTCGGCGAAGTGCCGGCGGGCCGCGGCCGGCCCCAGCACCTCGGCGCCGCCGCCGAAGGAGAGGGCGAAGCGGGTGGCCCAGGCCTCCGACACGCCCCGCACCTCGACCACAGCGCCCCCGTCCTCCGTCCGCTTGACCACCTCCACCCCCCCCGGCCGGGCCAGGGCCCAGGCGGCGGCCAGGGGGTCGAGGCGCAGGCGGATGGGCTCGCCGGTGGGCTCGGAGAAGAGCTGGGCCCGCTGCAGCTCGCCCTCGGTGGGCGGCTCGAAGCGCCCCTCGGTGACGGCGCACTCGCGGATGCGGTCGAGCCGGAAGGCCAGCGGCTTCCCGCGGGCCGCGTCGTGGCCGTAGAGGTACCAGTGGCCCAGCCGCTGGGCCAGGGTGAAGGGGTGGACGGTGCGCTCGGCCGCGGCGTCCGAGGAGGCCGACTGGTAGGTGAGCGCCACGGCGCGCCGCTCGGCGATGGCCCGCTGCAGCCGGCCCAGCACCGAGTCGCGGGTGGGCGGGGCGCCGGCGTAGATGCGCCCGGAGAGCTCGTCGAAGGAGGCGCGCCGGTCGCGCGGCACCGACTGCCGCAGCGCCGCCACCACCCGCTCCCGCCCCTCGCCGCCCAGGGCGCTGGCCGCCGCCGCCAGCGCCGCCGCCTCGCTCTCGGTGAAGCGGGGCGGGCGCGAGAAGCTCTGGTGCAGCGCCACGTGGACCCGGTCGCCCTCCACGTACAGGTCGAGGAAGTCGTCCGGGGCGAAGGGCGGCGAGCCCACCCCGAGCAGGAAGTCGAGGTCCTCCAGCAGCTCCTTCTCCGAGATCCCGCAGCGGCGCGCCAGGTCCTTCACGTGGATGCCGGGGTGGCGCACCGCGTAGGGCACCAGGAAGAGCACCCGGCGCAGCCGGTCGCGCGGGTCGGCCTTGGGGGCCGCCGGGGCCGCGGGCGGGTGGGGCCGGCGCGCCGCGGCGGCCGGGCGGGGGGCGCGGCGCGGGGCCGGCCCGGCGCCGGCGCGCGGCGTGGCGCGGCGCCTGGTCACGGCAGCC
Organism: Anaeromyxobacter sp.; assembly: GCA_016718565.1. Taxonomy (NCBI): domain Bacteria; kingdom Pseudomonadati; phylum Myxococcota; class Myxococcia; order Myxococcales; family Anaeromyxobacteraceae; genus Anaeromyxobacter; species Anaeromyxobacter sp. The sequence goes on from JADKCZ010000010.1 coordinate 48,394, forward strand.
TCCTCGCCAGCCCGGCCAGGATCTCGCGGGCCCGGTCGCGCAGCGCCCTGGGCGCCACCAGCTCGGCCCGGTCGCCCAGCGAGAGGACGTGGCGCACCAGCCCCTCGCCGTTGGTGGCGTCCACCTCCACCAGGGTGGCGCCGCCCTCGTCCTTGAGCCGGGCGCGCGGGCCGAAGGAGGACCGCACCTCCGCCGGGGTGGGCGGCTCCAGCCGGACCCGGCAGCGCAGCGGCGCGTGCACCGTGAACTCCCAGGTCTCGCGGGTGGCCACCTCGGCCAGGCTCAGCTCGGCGCGCGGCGTGAAGTCCGGGGTGCGCGGCGCGGCGGCGTTGACGGTGAGCGCCTCGATGCGCCCCAGGTGGAAGGTGCGCAGGCCGCGGCGCAGGTGGCACCAGCCGGTGAGGAACCAGGCGCCGCCCTTCTGGAAGAGGCCGTAGGGGTCCACCTCGCGCTCGGTGCGGGCCCGCCGCTCGGCGCCGGCGTAGGTCAGGTGGACGCGCTTGCGGGTGGCCACCGCGCGCGACACCTCCTCGAGCAGCCCGGCCTGCGCCGGGGCGCGGGCGCCGTCCTGCGAGAGGTGCAGCGTGAAGAGCGCCGCCGCCTCCGACGCGCCCGGGGCGCGGGCCGCGAACGAGAGCTTGTTCATGGCGTGGGCCAGGTCGCGCGAGGACGGGAAGGTGCCGGAGGCCAGGGCCGCCGAGCCGGCCAGGTAGAGCAGCGCCAGGTCCTCGGGCGGCAGCTTCAGGTCCGGCAGGTAGAACTCGTCCTTGTCGATCAGGTAGCCGGCCGGCAGGTCCTCGTCGCCGGCCACGTAGCGCACCGGGATGCCGAGCTCCAGCAGCTCGGCCTTGTCCCGCTCGAACTTGCGGATGGCCGCCTCGCCCGAGCCGCCGTAGTCCTCGGCGAACTGCTCCTGGATCTCGCGCCAGGAGATGGGCTCGGCCGCCCGGAGGAGGAAGGCGGCGAGGTCGAGCAGCCGCTGGGACTTCTGCACCCCTGGAAACCTCGCACCGGTCCAGGGGGGAGTCAACGTGTGCTAGGATCCCTGCCCAACCCGGCGGTGGGAGAGCATGGCTGGTCTCGGACTCGGTCCCGCGGACTTCGAGCTCCTCGGCATCGACGACCCGGACCAACGGGCCGCCGCGCTGGACGCCACGCTCCAGCCCAAGCTGCGCACCCTGGCCGGCCTGTGCCTGCCGGGCCTGGCCCGGGTGGCCGGCCGCGACCTGCACCCCTTCGACGCCCGGCCGCCGCGGCGGCGCGGGCAGGCCCCGGAGGAGGCGCTGGTGGCCTTCTCCGACACGCCCAGGGGCTGGCGCGGCGCGCCCTACCTGGCGGTGGTGCTGACCCGCCAGCACCTGCACGCGCGGGTGGGGGTGAAGGGCGAGTCGCCGCGCCGCGCCGCCATGCGCCTGGCCCTGGTGCGCGAGGCCGGCAACCTGGCGCGCAAGGGGAAGCCGTTCCGCAAGCTCCGGCAGTTCGAGGGCTGGAACTTCGAGGAGCTGCCCGAGCTGGCGCCGGCCCACTCCACCGCCTTCTGGCTCGAGCTGGCCGAGGTGGTGGGCCCGGGGGGCGCGGGGCTGGACGTGGGCATCGCGCTCGGCGCCGAGGAGGCGCGCAGCCTCGCCATGGGCGACCTGCTGGGCGTGTTCCGCGACCTCTCCCCGCTCTACAAGGTGCTCTCCAACGCCGGGTAGGCGGCCCGGCCGCGCCGCGGCGCGGCGACGGCGACCCGGTCAGCGGAGCAGGGCCAGGCCGGCCAGCAGGGCCGCCAGCAGCGCCGTCCACAGGGCCAGCCGGGGGGAGTTGGGCGATGGGCCGGCGTCGGCCGCGGCGCGCCCGGCCGCCGCGTGGCCGGGCGGGGCCGTGCCCACCGCCGCCACGCCGTGCGGCGGCGTCAGCGCGGGGTGGAGCTCCTCGATGGAGCCGGCCACGGGCGCGGCCAGGATCTCGCTGGCCCGCTCGACGTCCCAGCCCGGCACCAGCAGCTTCACGCCGCCCACCGCGGCGCCGAGCCCGAGCGCGCTCACCTGCGCGTCGAGCAGGGCCACCGGGATCCCCTCGGCCTCGAGCAGGCCACGGGCCAGCTCGGCCTCCTCCAGCCGGCCGAAGACCGCGATGAGGTGGTAGTCCGCCTCGTGGTCCAGGAGCCCCCCCCCGTGGTGGCGGATGTTACGCCGGTTCCGGCGCCGGCGCCCCTTCCCGGCCCGCCCGGCCCATCCGCCAGCGGAGCAGCGGCGGGGTGACCACGGTGGTGACCATGACCATGGCCACGATGGCGGCGAACTCGCCTGGCCCGAGCAGCGGCCGGCCGGCCACCACCAGGGCCAGCCCCATGTTGGCGAAGATCAGCCCGACCTCGCCGCGCGGGATCATCCCCAGCCCGATGGCGAGCCGGTCGGCGCCCGGGGTGACCACCGCCAGGCCGCAGGCCTGCTTGCCCACGATGGCCGCGGCGGTGAGCGCCAGCGCCAGCAGCACCGACCCGCCCGCCAGGGAGGACAGGTCCACCTCCAGCCCCATCCGCACGAAGAAGATCGGGACCAGGAACATCGACAGCGGCGACAGGTGGTCCTCCACCTTCTCCTCCTCGCCGAGCAGCTCCTCGAACGGCACCCCCTCCAGCACCAGGCCGGCGGCGAAGGCGCCCACGATGGGGGCCAGCCCCACCGCGGCGGCGATCCAGGCCAGGCCGAAGCAGGTGATGAGGGCCATGGTGAAGATCACGCCCTTGCCGCGCAGCCGGCCCACCAGCTTGAAGAGCCGGGGGGCGGACCAGCGCCCCAGCACCAGCGCCCCCACGATGAAGGCCACCGCCTTGGCGCTCACCACCGCCGCGGTCACCCAGGCGCCGCCCTGGTCCGGCACCGCGCCGGCCCCGGCCATGCCGGCCATCACCGCCAGCACCAGCAGGCCGAGCACGTCGTCGATGACGGCCGCGCCGATGATGATCTGCCCCTCCGGCGAGCCGATGCGGCCCAGGTCGCGCAGCACGCGGGCGGTGATGCCCACGCTGGTGGCCGAGAGGGCCGCGCCCAGGAAGAGGTGCGCCAGGGTGGACGCCTCCGGGAGGAGCCAGACCCCGACGCCGTAGCCGAGCGCCATGGGCACGATCACCCCGACGCAGGCCACCAGGAAGGCCGAGAGCCCCACCTTGACCAGCTCGGCCAGCCGGGTGGAGAGCCCCACCTCGAAGAGCAGGAGGATGACGCCCAGCTCCGCCAGCGCCTCCACCACCTCGTCCTGCTTGATGAAGTCGAGGGTGTGCAGGCCGAGGAGGGGCAGGGCGCCCACCAGGATGCCGCCCAGCAGCTCACCCAGCACCGCCGGCTGGCCGAGGCGCTCGGCCAGGTGCCCGCCCAGCCGGGCGACGGCCAGGAGGACGATGAGGGCGATGAGCAGGTGGGCGATCACGGGGCCTCCGCGCCGGGCTCGCCAGGCAGGCAGGGGGTGCCCGGGTGGCGGGCAGCCGCCGAGGGGAGGGCGCTGGCCGGGCAGCCAGGTGGGCGGCGGGCCGGGGGAGGGGGCGGGCAGTGAGGCATGGGGGACGGCCTTTGCAAGCGATACACCATGCGAATGTCAGGGCCGCGGGGTAGGTTGGAGCCTGCGCCGGCTGATCGCGTGATCGCCGCGCCTCGCACCACCGGAGCCGCCTGGAGGTCTGAAGATGGCCGTCAAGGTCATGGTCGCGCCCGCCATCGTGAAGGACGCCGCCACCAAGGCGGCCGCGCAGCGCAAGGTCCGCCCACCCGGCGAGCCCCCGCGGCCCAAGCGGCGCCGCTCGTCGGTCTACGACGCCGACGGCGCCGAGGTCTTCATCACCCTGATGTGCCTGAAGTGCCACAAGATGCGCCCCCTCTCGCAGTTCGGGCTGCGAAAGATGGCCGACGGCGCCATCCGCAACCAGCCCTGGTGCCGCACCTGCCGGTCGGCGGCCGGGACCAAGGGCAAGGGGCGGGAGTCTGCAGAAACCGTGGAGTCCCCGCTCCTGGAGGGGGCCCTGGAGGCCCTGGCCCCGCAGGCGCCCGAGGCGCCCCAGCCGGCCGTCGCGGCGCCCGCCCCGGGTGAGGCCAGGCCGCAGGGCGGCGGGAAGCTGGCCGCCGAGGTGGCGGCGGCCCTGGCCGCCGGCCTCGGTCGCTGATCGGTCGCCGATCGGTCGGCGACGGCCAGGGAGGCGGCGGTCGCGCAGGCCAAGGGCCCGCGGCCCGCTGCGGCTGGTGCGGTCTGCTGTCGCGGCCACCGCGGCCACCGCCGCCGGAGAAGCCGAGGGGCAGATCGCGGGATCCGGGCGCCCGGCGCACGGACGGATGCGCCGAACCCCCCGGATCACGGTACGAGTTGGCGATCTTCCGGGGGACCCCATCGGCTGGAAGTCTCGTGGATTCTGGCGGCATCGTGGACCGCTCGAATCCTAAATAGACCTTCCAACTCGATAACTTAGCACCGGTTCCCGTTTGCGGATCTCGTATGGCCATGTCTAGGATGCCCGCCTCGGTTCAACCGCGCTAGTCCCCCCCCCCGCAGCACCATCTCGCTGCCCGTTGGAGGCAATACATGGCTGAGTCCAATCTCAAGCTGAAGCTGAAGGAGAAGATCGAGGCGCACCGGCCCCGCATCACCAAGCTGGTGAAGGAGCACGGCAAGATCGTCATCGACAAGGTGACGATCGACCAGTGCATCGGCGGCGCCCGCGACATCCGCTCGCTGGTGACGGACATCTCCTACCTGGACCCGCAGGAGGGCATCCGGTTCCGTGGCCGGACCATCCCGGAGACCTTCGCGGCGCTGCCCAAGGTGCCGGGCTCCGACCAGCCGTACGTGGAGGGCTTCTTCTGGTACCTCCTGACCGGCGAGATCCCCTCCATCGAGCAGACCATGGAGGTGGTGGCCGACTGGCGGTCCCGCGCCGACGTGCCCCAGTACGTCATCGACGTGCTGCGCGCCATGCCGCGCGACTCGCACCCCATGGCCCTCTTCTCGGCGGCCATCGTCTCCATGCAGCGCGAGTCGCTCTTCGCCAAGCGCTACGGTGAGGGGACGCTCAAGAAGAACGACATGTGGGATCCGATGTTCGAGGATTCCATGAACCTGCTGGCCAAGCTGCCGGTCATCGCGGCCTACATCTACCGGATGAAGTACAAGGGCGACACCTTCATCGCCCCGGATCCGAAGCTCGACTGGGGCGGCAACTTCGCCCACATGATCGGGCAGAAGAAGCCCTACGACGACGTCGCCCGCATGTACTTCATCCTCCACTCGGATCACGAGTCGGGCAACGTCTCGGCCCACACCACCCACCTGGTGGCCTCGGCGCTGAGCGACGCCTACTACTCCCTGTCGGCCGGCATCAACGGCCTGGCCGGCCCGCTGCACGGCCTGGCCAACCAGGAGGTGCTCAGCTGGATCCAGAACGTGATGAAGAAGCTGAACAACAAGGTGCCCACCAAGGAGGAGCTCAAGCAGTTCCTCTGGGACACCCTGAACTCCGGCCAGGTCATCCCGGGCTACGGCCACGCCGTGCTCCGCAAGACCGATCCGCGCTTCACGGCGCAGAACGAGTTCTCCAAGAAGCACCTGCCCAATGACCCGCTCTTCCAGCTGGTCAACATGATCTACGAGGTGGCGCCGGGCGTCCTCACCGAGCACGGCAAGACCAAGAACCCGTGGCCGAACGTCGACAGCCACTCGGGCGTCATCCAGTGGCACTACGGCGTGCGCGAGTGGGACTTCTACACGGTCCTCTTCGGCGTGGGCCGCGCCCTCGGCGTGCTCGCCAACATCACCTGGGACCGCGGCCTGGGCGGCGCCCTGGAGCGCCCCAAGTCGGTCACCACCGACATGCTCGAGAAGTGGGCCGAAGAGGGTGGCCGCAAGCTCGACTGACCGTCGGCCAGCCGACCTGTCACGTTCCGGGAGCCGCCTCGAGCTGGGGCGGCTCCCGCCGTTTGGGGGGTGGCCAGCCCGCGCCGAAATAGCCGGCCTGGCCGCCCGTAGACCCCGCCGAACGGAGGAACACGATGCTCTGCCCCTACTGCCGTACCGAGAACCGCCCCGGCTCGACCCGCTGCGCCTCCTGCACCAGCTGGATGGTGGAGCGCCAGCCGGTGCGCGAGTGGACCCGCCCGCGCGACGGCGCCATGCTCGGCGGCGTGGCTCGGGGGCTGGCCCTCCGCTTCGGCCTGCCGGTGGTGGCGGTCCGCCTGGGCTTCATCCTGGCCACCGTCCTGGCCCTCTGGGGCGTGGTCGTCTACGTGGCGCTCTGGCTGCTCATGCCGCAGGAGCCGCTGGCGCTGCCGGCCGGCCCGGCGCGGCCCGAGCCGCAGGGCGCCTCGCCCGGCGGGCCCCTCGCCCCGGGCTGAGCGCCGGGCCGCGCCTGGTAGGTGCGGAGCCCACCCCCAGGGCAGTTCACGCCCCGTCGCAACTGGGGCAGAATGCCCGGGATGCCAGCCCCAGCCTCGCCCTTCCGCGTCCTCCTGGTCGACGACGAACCGGTCATCCGCGAGCTCGTGCAGGCGATGCTGGAGGGCGGCGGCGTCGAGGTCCGCTGCGTGGAGGACGGCGGCAAGGCCGTCCCCGAGGCCATCGCCTACCGCCCCGACCTGGTGCTGCTCGACATCATCCTGCCGGGCCTGGACGGCCTCTCCGTGCTCCGCCTGCTGCGCGCCGACCCGAGCTTCGCCACCACGCCCATCTACATGCTGACGGCGCGGGTCCGCCCCACCGATCACGCCGCCGCCTCCCGGGCCGGCGCCAGCGGCTACATCCAGAAGCCCTTCAAGGGCCAGGCGCTCCAGGAGCTGGTGGAGGACCTGCGCCGCGCCGCCAGCCGCTGAGCCGGAGGCCCGCGGCGCACCCGGCCGTTCCTTGACTGGCCCGGGGGCCGCGGGTAGCGTCCTCCACTCCCGGATTCTCGAAAGGAGCTCACCGCCGTGCGGTCCCTCCTCGCCCTCCCCGTGCTCGCGCTGCTCGCCGGTTGCGGTCCCGTCCAGTCCTCCCGGGCCCTCGTCGCGGCCGACGTGGAGATCGAGGGCGCCCGGTCCGCCGGCGCGGCCACCGCCGCCCCCTACGAGCTGACCGCCGCCGAGGCCTACCTGCACAAGGCGCGCGAGCAGTCCGGGTACGCGCAGTACGAGTCGGCCACCACCTTCGCCACCCGGGCCGCCGAGCTGGCCAGGGAGGCGCACAAGAAGGCCGCGGCCGCCACCCCGGCCCGCGCGCCCGGCGCCGAGGGCACGCCGTGAGCCGCCGCCTGGCGCTGGCGACCGCCCTGGCGGCCCTCCTGGGCTGCGCCACCGGCGGCAAGCTGGTCCGGACCGCCGAGGCGGTGCAGGGCGACCTGGAGAAGGCCCGCAAGGGCGGCGCGCTCCGCTGCGCGCCCCGGGAGCTGGCGCTGGCCGAGGCCAACCTGGACTTCGGCCGGGTCGAGATCGACGCCGGCAACGCCTCGCGCGCCGGCGCCCACCTGCGCCAGGCCGAGCAGAGCGTCAAGAAGGCGCTGGAGCTGTCGCGCGCCTGCGGCCCGGCCCAGGTCACCATCCGCGAGCCGAAGGCGCCGGCCGCGCCGGCGGTGGTGATCATCGACAAGGTGGACACCGACCGCGACGGCGTGGCCGACCTCGACGACCGCTGCCCCGAGGTGCCGGGCCTGCCGGCGCTGGGCGGCTGCCCGGACGGCGACGGCGACGGGCTGCTCGACGCCGAGGACGCCTGCCCGGCCCAGCCCGGGCCGCGCGAGGCCCAGGGCTGCCCGGTGGCCAAGGACTCCGACGGCGACCTGCTGCAGGACGACATCGACCGCTGCCCGCTCGACCCGGAGGACGGGGACGGCTTCCAGGACGAGGACGGCTGCCCCGACCCCGACAACGACGGCGACGGCATCGTGGACAAGATCGACGCCTGCCCGGCCACGCCCGGCCCCATCGAGAGCCGCGGCTGCCCGGTGCTCGACCGCGACAAGGACGGGGTGCTCGACGACGCCGACCGGTGCCCGGACGAGGTGGGCGTGGCGCCGGACGGCTGCCCGAAGAAGTACTCGCTGGTGGAGGTGAAGAAGGACCGCATCTCCATCAAGCAGCAGGTCCACTTCGCCTCCGCCAAGTGGAAGGTGCTGCCCACCTCCTTCCCGCTGCTCGACCAGGTGGCCCAGGTCCTCCGGGACTACCCGGGCATGCGGGTCTCGGTGGAGGGGCACACCGACACGGTGGGCGCCGAGGGGCTGAACGTGAAGCTGTCCCAGGCGCGCGCCGAGGCGGTGCGGGACTACCTGGTGAAGAAGGGGGCCGACCCGGCCCGCCTCGAGGCCATCGGCTTCGGGCCCGCCAGGCCCATCGCGTCCAACAAGACGGCGCCGGGCCGCGCCAAGAACCGGCGCACCGAGTTCCGCATCATCTCGATGGAGTGACCACATGCCCCGCTTCGAGGTCTTCGTCCCGGCGGCGCCGCCGAAGGTGCCCATCGACCTGACCCTGCGGATCGACGCCGAGCACTGGCTGGCGGCCCTCAAGGCCGGCCTGCAGCGCCTCGGCGACGCGCAGATGGCCAACAACGTCCTGTGCGACATCCAGGGCGACGGCTCGATCCACGTCACCGACCCGGACAGCGGGCGCGTCTTCCGCATCCTGGAGCTGCCGCAGCCGGTCATGACCGCGCCGCCGGCGCCGCCGCCCGTGGCGCCGGCCGCGGTGGCCGCCCCGGTGCCCCGGCCGCCCCCGCCGCCCTCCGCGGCGCCTCCCCCGGTGGCGCCGCCCCCGGCGGCGCCCCGGCCCGCCGCGCCGCCGCAGGCCGTCACCCCGCCGCCGCCGGTGCTGACCCGCCGCCCCTCCTCCCAGGTGGACCGGGTGGAGGTGGCCAAGGAGCCGACCGCCCCGCCGAGCAAGCCCATCGGGCGCATCACCCAGGTGCTCCGCTCCGAGGACGTGCTGGCGGAGCTCTTCATGGAGGTCTCGGAGCTGGCCGCCATCCACGACCGGAAGCAGGGGCTGACCTTCCTGCTCGACCTGGCGGTGCGCACCATCGGCTGCGAGGCCGGGTCGGTGCTGCTCACCGAGCTCGGCGCCCTCGACCTGTCCTTCGAGGTGGCGCGCGGCCCCACCGCCGACAAGCTGCTGGCCCTGGGGCTCAAGGTCCCCATGGGCGTGGGGGTGGTCGGCTTCTGCGCCCAGGAGAACGTCTGCCTGGCGGTCTCCGACGCCGAGAAGGACCCGCGCTTCTACCGGGCGGTCTCGCAGGCGGTGGGCTACCAGACGCGCTCGCTGCTGTGCGCGCCGGTGGCCCAGCGCGGCGTGGTGCTGGGGGCGCTGGAGGTCCTGAACAAGAAGGGCGACCAGCCCTTCGGCCAGAAGGACCTGGCCATCCTCTCCTACCTGGCGACCCAGGCGGCCGCGTTCCTGGAGCGGCTCAGCCCAAACCCCTTCAGGTGAGCGGCGGCGCGCCGGCCGGGCTCACTCGCCGTCGCCGGGCAGGTCGGGCTCGTCCTTCATGAGCTCGCGGAGCACCACCGTGGCGTAGGCGCCGGAGGGCAGCTCGAAGCGGGCCAGGTAGCCGTCGCCGGCCGCCTCCAGCGCCGGCTCGACGTGCAGCCGCGCCGCCCGGCGGGTCCCCTCGGCCTCGCCGCCGCCGCGGGCGAAGTCCTGCAGGGCCACCCCCTCCGCCACCAGCAGCCGGGCCTCGCGCGCCGCCGGCTCGCCGGCCGCGGCCTTCATCTTGGGCCCGAACATGGGGCCGGCCGGGCTCACCTCGAAGCGGGCCACCCGCGCCGCGTCGGCCTCCGGGTCCTCGCACAGGAAGAGCCCGCCGGTGTCGAGCTTCTTCAGGACGTCCCCGGCCAGCGCCGCCGCGAACAGGCCGTCGGACACCCGCTCGGCCAGCCAGCGGTTGAAGAGGGAGGACTGGAAGGCCGAGAGGGCCAGCCGCCGCAGGAACCGGTCCCGGCCGGCGCGGCGGGCCTCGGCGGAGGGCTCGGGGGAGAGCAGCTCGCGCCCCAGCGTGGCGGTCTGGCCGCCGGCGCCGAAGCGCTGCGGCCCGAAGTAGTTGGGCAGGCCGGTGGCGGCCAGCCGGGCGGCGCAGGCGCGGGCCAGCGCCAGGTCGCCGCCGCGCACCACCACCTGGAAGGCGTTGCCGCGGGCGTGGCCGGGCCGCAGCTTGTTCTGGTGGCGGGACACGGTGAGCACGCGGTAGCCCTCGCCGGCCAGCGCCGCCGGGTCGGGGTCGCGCGCCACCGGGAAGCTGAGCCACTGCGAGGTGACCGCGGCGCGGTCCTTGAGGCCGGCGTAGCCGGCGTCGCGCTCGGGGACGCCCAGGGCCAGGGCCAGCGCCCGCAGCACGTCGCGGGTGGTGCGGTCGCGCTTCTCGACCCGCAGGTAGAGGTGGGGACCGGCGCCGCAGGGCAGGTAGGCGGGCACCTCGTCCACCCGGAAGTCCTCCGGGGCGGCCTTGAGCCGGCCCCCCGACCCGGGCAGGCCGGCGGTGGCGAAGGGCAGGGGCCCGGTCACTCCGCGACCAGCCCCTCGAGCAGCGGCAGGCGCTGCTTCACCAGCGCCCCCAGCCGCTCGTCGGCCTCGCGGGGGATCCGCTCGCCCGCCAGGTACAGGTAGAAGAAGAGCAGCTCGCGCAGCGCGTCCATGAGCAGGCGCGGCGCCTCGAGGGCCGGGTCGGCCGGCGCCCCAGGGCCCCCCCGCAGCGCCGCCAGGTTGGCCTGCAGCAGCGCCAGATCGAGCCCGCCATCCTCCCCGGGCACCACCCGCCGGAAGAGCGGCGAGAAGGGGGTGCGCGCGTCGGTGAGGTGGGCCCGCACGGAGGCCAGGAAGGCCGGCGTGTGCTCCGGGGTCACCGCGGCCGCCACGGTGCGCAGGAGCTCGTCCATCCCCGCGGCCACGGCGGCCACCTGCCCGGCCCGGTCGCTGGCCGCCGGCGCCGGCCCGGCCACGGCCTCCAGGTAGCCGGCCTCGGCCAGGTGGTAGAGGATCTTGGTGGCGTCGAACTCGCCGAGGTGGGCGGCGGTGGCCACCTGCGCCACGGTGCGCCGCCCGTCCACCAGGGCCAGCAGCTGCTGCTCGACCGCCTTGAGGGTGACCGGCCGGCGGGGCTCGCGCCGGCGCAGGAAGGCGCCGGGCCCGGGGATGCGGGCCCGGAAGAGCGAGAGCTCGTCGATGCGCCGGATGCCGTCCATCAGCAGCGTCTGGGTGGAGACGGCCAGCGGCGCGCCCGCCCGCTCGCCCGGCGCCTCCTCCTGCAGCCAGAAGATGCCCTCCTTGGTGAGCAGGATGGCGTGGAAGACCGCCGTGACCTGCTCGTGGAAGCACTTCCACAGGTCGCTGGCGGAGAGGTGGCCCAGGTCCACCAGCGCCTTGCCCAGGGGACGCCCGGCCCGGGCGGCCTCGGCCAGCTGCGCCTCGGTGACGTGGCCGAGGGAGACGGCCACCTCGCCGATGCGCTCGCCCGGCACCGAGGAGGAGGCGCTGCGCACCTCGCCGTCCTTGAAGGCCACCGACCGCTCGGCGCCGCTGGAGGCCACGGTGAGCAGGCCGGAGAGGCGCGACTGGTGCACGAAGCCGATGAAGTCGGCGATGGGGAAGCCGGACAGGTCGCCGCTGACGGTGACCCGCTGCGCGCCGGGGGGCCCGCCGGCCACGGGCTGGCGGCGCGCCAGCAGCAGGTCGGGGGCGGTGGGCAGGAGGGCGAAGCGCCCGGCCCGGTCGGCCAGGGCGCGCCGCACCAGGTCGCCGCTGGGGGCCACCCGCCCGTGCGGGTCGATGTCCAGGTAGCCGGTCACTCCCGGGCCGCCTCCGGCTCGCAGCGCCAGCCGCCGTGCCGCCGCCACGCCTCCTCGTCCTGCAGGGTGAACTCCAGCATCCACTCGGAGAGGTCGGGCAGGGTGAGGCGGCGGCCGTCGAAGAAGAGGGTGGGGGTGCCGCGCAGGCCTGCGGCGCGCGCCTCGGCCTGCGCGGCGCGCACCCGCGGCAGGAGGCGGCCCGAGGCCAGCGCCGCGGTCAGGTCGTCGCCGTCCTGGCCGAGGTCGTTGGCCCAGCCGGCCATCACCACCGGCGAGGCGCGCGGGTTGCCGAAGATCTGGTCGTGCAGCGGCCAGAAGATGCCCTTCTCGCGGCCCCACTCGGCGGCCTGGGCGGCCTCCAGCGCGTTGGGGTGGCTCTCGATGGGGAAGGGCTTGTAGTGCAGCTTGAGCCGCCCGGGCCGGTCCTCGACGAACTTCTCGAGCTGGGGACGGAAGACCTGGCAGTAGGGGCAGGTGAAGTCGGAGAACTCCACCACCGTGACGGTGGCGTCAGGCTGGCCCAGGGGCGGGCCGTAGCCGGCCACGTCGAGCGTGGCCCGCTTCCCGGGCTCGAAGGAGGCGTAGTAGGCGGTGATGACCTTGCCGAGGTCGGCCTGGCTCACCCCGGCCCCCGCCAGGCGGACCGCCAGCCGGGCCATGCGCGGGGCGTGCGGGCAGCTGGCGTGGCTGCGCAGGTCCTCCGCCACGGTGTGCGGGCAGCCGCAGGAGCAGTAGGCCTCCCTGGCCCAGGCGGCGACCACGGCCCGCTGCGCCGGGGCGAGCGAGTCGAGGGGGATGCCGGGGAGGAGCCCCTCGGGCGTGGTGGGCGCGGGCCCGGCCAGCGCCGCCGCCTCGGCCGCCGCCGGGGCAGGCGGCGGGGGGGCGGGGGCGAAGGCGGCGGGTGGGGTGGCGCAGGCCGCGAGGGCCAGCGCGAGGGCGGGCGCGAGGGCGGGCGCGAGGGCGGGGCGGCGGGTGCAGGCTGGGCTGGGTCTCATCGGGAGGGCGTCCGTGCGAAGGGGGAAGGATGGTAGCACGCGACCTGTGGAGGGGGACCCGGGGGACCGGTACCGGAGCTCGAAGCTGAACCCGACCCCGGGCGGCCCCCTCACCCCGGCCCTCTCCCCCAGCAAGCTGGGGGAGAGGGTGAGCAACAAGCTCGCCCCCGACCCCGACCCCGACCGCGGGTTCAGCTCTCCCTCTCCCCTCCGGGGAGAGGGCCGGGGTGAGGGGCACCGCGACGACCTCGACCTCGACCTCGACGTTGCGCTCTCCCTCTCCCCTCCGGGGTGAGGGGCACCGCGACGACCCCGACCCCGACCGCGGGTTCAGCTCTCCCTCTCCCCTCCGGGGAGAGGGCCGGGGTGAGGGGCACCGCGACGACCCCGACCCCTCACCCCCCCACCTTTGCTCCCCGCCCCCCCGCCGTGCTTCTCTCCGCCCCGAACCCCCGATGCCCCCTCCTTCCACGCCGCGCCCCCTCGGCTCCGCCGACCACCTCCGGGTGGCGCTGGTCTATCCGAACGTCGAGCGGCTCGGCATGGCCAACCTCGGGGTGCACGCGGTCTACCGGCTCCTCAACGCCGCCCCGGGCACCTCCTGCGAGCGGGTCTTCCTGCCCGAGGACGGCAAGGCCCCGCGGTCGGTGGAGACCGGCGCGCCGCTGGCCGCCTTCGACGTGGTGGCCTTCTCCATCCCCTTCGAGGAGGACTACGGCCACCTGGTGGCGCTGCTCGACGGGGCCGGGCTGCCGCTGCGCGCCGCCGATCGCGGCGAGGGGCACCCGCTGGTGGTGGCGGGCGGCATCTCCATGCAGATCAACCCGGAGCCGGTGGCGCCCTTCCTCGACGCGGTGCTGATCGGCGAGGCCGAGGAGCTGATCGCGCCCTTCCTGGCCTGCCTGCGGGCCGCCGCCGGGGGCCCGCGCGCGGCGCTGCTCGACGCCCTGGCCCGGCTGCCGGGCGGCTACGTGCCGTCGCGCTACCGGGTGGACTACGCCGACACCCGCGCCCCGCAGGGCGGCTGGGTCACCCGCTTCGAGCCGCTGGGCGGCGCCCCGGCGCGGGTGGCGCGCCGCTACGTGGCCGACCTCTCCACGGTGGCCACCTCCCGCGCGCTCGACACGCCCGACGCCCACTTCGGCGACCTGTACCTCACCGAGCTGGCGCGCGGCTGCCTGTGGGGCTGCCGCTTCTGCGCCGCCGGGTTCGTGCAGCGCCCCTACCGCGAGGTGGACCTGGCCACCCTGACCGCCGAGGCGGAGAAGGGGCTGGCGCGGGGGCAGCGGCTCGGCCTGGTGGGCCCGGACATCAGCGACCACTCGGGCCTGGACCAGCTCACCTGCTTCATCACCGCCCAGGGCGGCGCCTTCAGCCCCTCCAGCCTGCGGGTGGACGCCATCACGCCGGCGCTGGCCGGGCGGATGGCGGCCGGCGGGGAGCGCTCCATCACGCTGGCGCCGGAGGCCGGCACCCCCCGGCTGCGCCAGGTCATCAACAAGGACTTCTCCGACGACCGGGTGGTGCAGGCGGCGGCCGACGCGCTGGGGCAGGGGCTGCAGCACGTCAAGCTCTACTTCATGTGCGGCCTGCCCACCGAGACCGAGGCCGACATCGAGGGCATGGCCCGCCTCACCCTGCGCGTGCGCGACGAGGTGCTGGCCCCCAAGGCCAAGGCCACCGGCCGCATGGGCCGCCTGACGCTCTCGGTGAACCCCTTCGTTCCCAAGCCCTGGACGCCGTTCCAGTGGCTGGGCATGGAGGCGGAGGGCCGACTCAAGGAGAAGCGGCGCCACCTGGAGCGGATCGTCAAGCCGCGCGGGGTGGAGGTGGACTTCTACAGCCCGCGCGAGGCCGGGCTGCAGGCGGTGCTGGCCCGCGGCGACCGCCGGGCCGCCGACCTGCTCGAGCTGGCCCACCGCGAGACCGGCGGCGACCTCAGGCGCGCCCTGCCGCGCTGGCCGCACGATCCGGCCTTCTTCGCCCACCGCCGCGCCCCGCTCGAGGAGGTGCTGCCCTGGGACTTCCTCGACCACGGCCTGGAGAAGCGGTTCCTGGCGCGCGAGCTGGCCCGCGGCCTGGAGGCCAAGGTGACGCCGGCCTGCGCGGTCGAGACCTGCCGGGCCTGCGGGCTCAGCTGCGCCGACCACCCGGAGCTGCGGACGCCGGCCAGCGGGTGAGCCCGCCGGGCCGGCCCTCGCGAGCGGCCAGCCCCCAGACACGACGACGCCCGGCCGGCCTGGGGAGGCCGCGCCGGGCGCCTGGTGCGCTGGCGGACGCCGGGGTGGGCCGCTGCCCCACCCGGCGCCGCGCTCGCGCTACGGGGTGACCGACTGCCCGCAGACCGGGATGTCGATCGACCGCTCGGTGGAGATGCTGCTGATGGTGTTGGTGGTCCTGAGCGTCGCCGTCATCCAGAGGCACAGCCCGCCGTCCGGGGCGGAGCCGCCGGTGACCGAGACGCTGCCGAACGACCCGTACTGGAAGCCGGTGGCGTCGGACCGGCGGACGCACTGGTTCCAGTTGCAGCTGCTGGCGCAGGTGCCCGGGTTCTGCCCGTCGCAGTAGAGCTGGCGGAACAGCATGCCCAGGTCGTCGGTGGTGGTGGGGGCGTTCTCCAGGGTGAACGTCAGCTTGGCCCCGCCCGGCTTGGAGACCCCGTAGGTGGTCTTGTAGTTCGGGAGGTTGAAGTTGAGGTCGGTCATGTAGACCCCCAGGCCCTGGCTGGTGGCCGGGGTGCCGGGCGGCGGCGTGGTGGTGGAGGCCAGCACGAAGAAGCTGGCCGGGTCGGACGGGGCCGGCGTGAACGGGAACGGGAAGGCGTTGAAGAAGCGCGAGGCGGCCCACTGGGGGCCGGCGCCGCGCGCCTCCACGTAGCCGGTGTAGAGCAGCCGGGTCTCCGCCCAGATGGTGGTGGACCTGTCCCAGGTGGCGTTCGGGCCGTTCCAGACGCCGTTGTTGTTGGCGTCGAAGTAGGGCTCGTCGAACTCGCCGCCGCTGGAGGTGCTGTCGCGCACCCCGTTGTCGTTCAGGTCCACGAAGGGCTCGCCGAGGTCCACGAACCGCTCGCCCAGGGCGCAGCCGGCCGAGCCGGGCGCGTCGTAGAGGCCGTTGGCCGGGCAGCCGTTGGAGGCGTCGAAGAAGCCCTCCTCGCCCTGGGCCACCGCGATGACCGTCACCAGGCCGTCGCGCGGGTTGTGGATCAGCGTGCCGCCCGGAGGCGCGCAGCCGTCCCAGTCATGGGCGAACGAGAACTCGCCCGGCTGCGGCGCCACGTCCACCGGCAGCTTGGCGCCGCTGGCCGAGTAGATGCCGGTGGTGGTGCCCAGGCTGGCCTGCTGGGCGGGGGTCTTGGTCGGGTCGTAGGCCGGCGTGGTGGCCGAGGCGCCCATGGCGCCGGCCTCGGCGAAGAACTGCACCAGCGAGGGGACGCCCAGCTTGTTCTTGTACCGGTCGTTGACCACCACCCGGCAGGCCACCGTGGCGTCGGCGCCGAAGTAGTTGGAGTTGGTGCAGTCGGTGGCGATGAGGGCCGGGATGTTCTGCGGCGAGCAGGTGATGGTGATCTCGTTGCCGTTGGCCCTGGCGCCCACGATGGCGATGTTGCCGGCCGAGACGGTCTTCAGGCCGGTGCCGCCGGCGCTGGCCCTGGCGCTCACCGAGAGCGTGCCGGCCACCGAGCCGGAGCGCAGCAGGACCCGCACCCGGCCGGTGGCGTCGGTGACGCCGTGGGTGGTGCAGAGCACCTGGCTGCAGCTCACCGGCACGCCGGTGACCTCGATGAAGGAGCCGCCGGCCGGGGCGTGCTGGAAGTCCACCCGCAGGCCGGCCGGGTAGGGCTGCCCGGTGGCGTCGGCCAGCAGGAAGGTCAGCTCGTTGAGCTCCTGGTAGCCGGAGTCACGGGCGCCCATGACCACGAAGTCCTGGGAGGCCAGCGTGATGGAGGAGAGGGCCGGCAGCACGATGGGCAGGGTCTGCACCACCGGGCCGCTGGTGGCCGCGTAGGTGGCGGTGACCACCGCCGTCTGGGCCACCGTGGAGGGGGTGAAGGTGACCGCGGCGCGCCCGTCGGCGCCGGTGGTGACCGAGGCCGCCGAGAGGGTGCCGCCGGTGGCCGAGAGGGCCACGCTGGCGCCCACCACCGGCGTCAGGCTGGTGGTGGCGTTCTGCAGGAAGACGGTCACCGTGGTGGTCACCGGCGCGGACGGGGCCGGCGAGGGGCCGGAGCCGTCGGCCGGCAGGCGGAGCGCGCCCGCCGAGAGCGCCAGCACGAAGGAGCTGCCGTCCTTGCAGACGTAGCTCAGGGAGGCGGCGGTGGGGTGCAGGCACTTGTAGACGGTCGAGCCCGGCTGGCAGTCGCGGTCGGCGCAGTCGGCGTCGCCGCAGTCCACCCGGCCGTCGCAGTCGTTGTCGGTGCCGTCGTCGCAGGTGGTCTCGGTGGCCTGGCCGCCGGGGCAGCCGCAGCCGGTGGCCGAGACCGTCAGGCAGGTGGTGCCCACGTTCGGGCCCGAGGAGGGGAGGCAGGCCGCCCCGGCGCAGTCCGGGTCGAGGCAGTCGGCGGTGCCGTCGCAGTCGTTGTCCAGGCCGTCGGTGCAGGTGGTCTCGGCCGCCTGGCCGCCGGGGCAGACGCACTGGCCGAAGACGTCGCACTTGCCGCCGAAGGCGATGGCGGCGCTGCGGCAGGCGTTGGCCAGGGTGCCGGGGGTGGTGGGCTGGCAGCTGGGATCGGCGCAGTCCACCAGGCCGTCGCAGTCGTTGTCGAAGCCGTCGGCGCAGAGCGCCTCGCTGCCCTGCGGCACGCCGCCGTTGCCGGCGCAGGCGCAGGTGCCGCCGCCCACCGCGTTGCACACCAGGCCGTTGGGGCCGCAGGTCCGGCCGGGGGTGCTGCCGGCCGGCTGGCACTGCGTGTCGGCGCAGTCCACCTTGCCGTCGCAGTCGTTGTCGGCGTGATCGTCGCAGGCCACCTCGGTGCCGGAGGTGTCGGGGCAGCGGCACAGCAGGGCGGGCGTGCAGGTCTTGCCGGTGGCGTCGCAGGCGAGCGCCAGCGAGGCGCAGGTGGCGTCCTGGCAGTCGGCCCGGCCGTCGCAGTCGTTGTCGAAGCCGTCGGCGCACTTGGTCTCGGCGCCGGTCGCCTGGGCGTTGATGGGGTCGCCGGCCGGGGCGCAGATGGTGCAGGTGGAGACGCCGCCCACCGCCGGGGCGCAGCGGTTGCCGCGGGCGTCGCAGGTCTGGCCCAGGGCGCTGCCCACCGGCTGGCAGTTCTCGTCGAGGCAGTCGATCCGGCCGTCGCAGTCGTTGTCGCGGCCGTCGCCGCACAGGGCGCCGGTCTCGGCCACCGCGGTGCAGGCGCACACCTTCAGGGTGGGGCTGCAGAAGCCGGTGGTGAAGCCGCCGCCGCTCACCGGGAACGGGCAGGCGGCGCTGGCGCAGGTGGTGTCGGCGCAGTCGGCCAGGCCGTCGCAGTCGTTGTCGAAGCCGTCGGCGCAGAGCGCCTCGGCGGCCTGGGGCACGCCGCCGTTGCCCGAGCAGGCGCAGGCGGCGGCGGCGGTGCAGGCGCGGCCGTTCAGGCCGCAGGCCCGGCCCGGCGCGGCGCCGGCCGGCTGGCAGCTCGGGTCGGCGCAGTCCGCCAGGCCGTCGCAGTCGTTGTCCCGGTTGTCGCCGCAGCTCAGCTCCACCGGCTCGGAGGCGCCGCCGGCCCCGCAGACGCAGGTGGCCCCGCTGCAGACCTCGCCGTTGCCGCCGCAGCTGCGGGCGGCGCAGCCCGTGTCGGCGCAGTCGGCCAGGCCGTCGCAGTCGTTGTCGAAGCCGTCGCCGCAGGAGGTCTCGGCCGCCTCGGCAACGCCGCCGTTGCCCGAGCAGACCGTGCAGGTGGCCGCGCCGCTGGCCGGGCTGGTGCACCGCATGCCGAAGGCGTTGCAGGCCTGGCCGCGGCAGGTGGCGTCGGCGCAGTCCACCGCGCCGTCGCAGTCGTTGTCGGCGGCGTCGGCGCAGGTGGCCTCCACGGCCTCGGCCGCGCCGCCGTTGCCGCTGCAGCGGGTGCAGGTGAACTGGGAGGGGTCGCAGGTGAAGCCGTTGGGGGCGCAGGCGAAGGTGGAGGCGGCGCAGTCCGGGTCGGCGCAGTCGGAGACGCCGTCGCAGTCGTTGTCGCGGCCGTCGCTGCAGACCGACTCCTGGCCGGGGTACTGCACCGGGGCGCCGCCGCCGGGGGTGCAGACGGTGCAGCCGGGGGTGGGCGCCAGCGGCGAGGAGCAGGTCAGGTGCCGCAGGGCGTCGCAGCTCTGGCCGCCCGCGCCCAGGTCCTGGCAGTTGGTGTCCTCGCAGTCGATGCGGCCGTCGCAGTCGTCGTCCAGCCCGTTGCCGCACAGGGCGGCCGTCTCGGCCACCGGGGTGCAGACGCAGGCCCGGGCGGCGGTGCACTTGCCGGTGGTGCTGCCGCCGCCGATGGCCGCCGCGCCCAGGCAGGTGCGGTTGACGCAGTCGGTGTCGTTGCAGTCCGCGGTGCCGTCGCAGTCGTTGTCACGCCCGTCGCCGCAGGTGCCCTCGGCCACCTCGGCGGCGATGGCGGGCGCGCCGGGCGGGGTGCAGACCGAGCAGGTGTTGCTCACGCCGGCCAGGCTGGTGCAGGTGCGGCCGGCGGCGTTGCAGGCGCGCGCGCCGCAGTCCGGGTCGGCGCAGTCCACCAGGCCGTCGCAGTCGTTGTCCCGGGTGTCGCCGCAGGACTGCTCGACCGGCTCGGGGGTGCCGCCGTTGCCGGTGCAGGCGCACTGGGCCAGCCCGTCGCAGCGCAGCACGTTGGTGGCCGTGCCGGAGCACTGCACGCCGTAGCTGGTGCCCGGGGTGGGGCCGCAGTTGGAGTCGTTGCAGTCGGCCACGCCGTCGCAGTCGTTGTCCCGGCCGTCGCTGCAGGTGGTCTCGGCGCCCTGCTGGGGCGCGCCGCCGTTGCCGGAGCAGGTGCAGGTGCCGACCTGGGTGGCCGAGCAGGTGGAGCCGAAGGCGGTGCAGGCGCGGGTGGCGCAGTCGGTGTCGGCGCAGTCGATCTTGCCGTCGCAGTCGTTGTCCTGGCCGTCGCCGCAGGTCAGCTCGCGGGCGGCCTCCGGGCCCTGGCAGACGCACTGGTTGGTGGCGGCGCTGCAGGTCTTGAAGGTGACGGAGCAGACCGCCTGGGCCGCGGCGCAGTCGGTGTCGGCGCAGTCCCTCAGGCCGTCGCAGTCGTTGTCGTTGCCGTCGGCGCAGTCGGCCTCGGCCCCCTGGGCGGCGCCGCCGTTGCCGGTGCAGGTGGTGCAGGTCGAGACGCCGGCCACCGCCGCCGAGCAGGTGTGGCCCAGCGTGTCGCAGGCCTGGCCGCCGGCGCCGAGGTCCTGGCAGTTCGGGTCCTCGCAGTCGATGAGGCCGTCGCAGTCGTCGTCGAGGCCGTTGCCGCAGCGCGCCCCGGTCTCGGCCACGGCGGTGCAGGTGCAGGCCTGGGTGGTGGCGCTGCAGGTGCCGGTGGTGAGGCCGCCGGTGGTGGAGGGGGCGGTCAGGCAGACGTCCCCGGCGCAGTCGGGGTCGGCGCAGTCGGACACGCCGTCGCAGTCGTTGTCGAAGCCGTCGCCGCAGCTCACCTCGGCCACCTCGGGCGCGCCGCCGTTGCCCAGGCAGGTGGCGCAGGCGCCGGCCCCGCACTGCTTGCCGCCGGCGCTGCAGACCGTGCCGGTGGGGCAGGAGGCCTGCTCGGCGCAGTCGGTCTGGCCGTTGCCGTTGTTGTCGAGCTGGTCGTCGCAGATCTCGACGGGCACGAAGGTGATCGAGACCCGGGCGCTGGCCAGGGCGGCGTCGGAGACGTTGACCAGGAAGGTGCCGGCGCAGCCGGCCGTGACCCGGGAGTCGCAGGCCCGCAGGGTGGCCACCATGGGGGCGGCCTGGAAGGTGACGGAGCCCTGGCCGTTCTCGAAGGTGCCGCGCGGGCTCTGGACGACCACCGGGAACCGGGCGTCGCCGGTCACCGTGATGCTGGTGGTGGCGGTGCCGTTGGCCAGCACCGAGGGCGAGCCGGCCGTGACCGCCAGGGGAAGCCCGCCGGTGGTCCCTCCGCCGCCACCACCGCAGGCGGCCAGCAGGGACAGCGCGGCGACGGCACAGCTGATGCGGTGGTTCATGGTGTGCTCCCCCAGTCCAAGAGTCGCAGTATCGGAGGTGCCCGAATGGGGTGTCAAGGAACCAGATGACCACATGGTTGGCTCCCGGTCGGGTTGCGAGTAAACGAGGACTCAGTGAACGATCTCGACGCCATGGCCGAAGCGCTGGCGCTGGCCCGCCTGGCCGGGGCGGCCGGCGAGGTGCCGGTGGGGGCGGTGGCGGTCCACCAGGGCCAGGTGGTGGGCCGCGGCCGCAACCGGCGCGAGGCGGGCCGCGATCCCACCGCCCACGCCGAGCTCGAGGCCATCCAGGAGGCGGCGCGCACGCTGGGCCGGTGGCGCCTCACCGGGGTGACGCTCTACGTGACCCTGGAGCCCTGCGCCATGTGCGCCGGGGCCCTGGTGCTGGCCCGCATCGACCGGCTGGTCCTGGGCGCCGCCGATCCCAAGGCGGGCGCGGTGGGGTCGCTCCTGGACCTGTCGGCGGACCCCAGGCTCAACCACCGCTACCCGGTGGCGCGCGGCGTCCTCGGCGAGGCGTGCGGCGAGCTGCTGCGCGCCTTCTTCCGCGCCCGCCGCGCCCGCGGGGCCGCCGAGGGCCCGCCGGACGCGTGACTGCGCGAGATTCCCCGGGGATCCTGCTTGGCAAGACCCGGGAGGATCAGGTAAACCCCCGCGCGGAGAGCTGGCCGAGTTGGTCGAAGGCGCCTGACTCGAAATCAGGTGTACCGGTAACGGTACCGTGGGTTCGAATCCCTCGCTCTCCGCTTTCAGACCTTGGAGAGGTGTTCGAGCGGTTGAAGAAGCACGACTGGAAATCGTGTGTACCGGAAACGGTACCGTGGGTTCAAATCCCACCCTCTCCGCCAGCGTCCGGCCGCCTCTGGCCGGTGTAGAGCCGGCCCAGAATCCTCGGGCGACGTGGGACCCTTCGAACCCCGCCAGGCCCGGAAGGGAGCAACGGTAGGAGGACCTCCGTGCGCCCGGGGATTGTGGGCCGGCTCGTTTTGCTTTCGCGTGGTCTGCTGCTAAGCCATCTCCCCGGAATCCCCGATGGCCTACCTCGTCCTCGCCCGCAAGTACCGGCCCCAGCGCTTCGGCGAGATGTCCGGCCAGGCGCACGTGGTGCAGACCCTGTCCAACGCGCTGCAGCGCGGGCAGCTGGCCCACGCCTTCCTCTTCACCGGCCCCCGCGGCGTGGGCAAGACCACCGCCGCCCGCCTGGTGGCCAAGGCCGTCAACTGCGAGCGGGGGCCCACCGCCGAGCCGTGCGGCGCCTGCACCCCCTGCGTGGAGATCGCCGAGGGGCGGGCCGTGGACGTGGTGGAGATCGACGCCGCCTCCAACAACGGCGTGGACAACGTCCGCGACATCGTCGAGGCGGTGAAGTACCGGCCGGCCCGCGACCGCTTCAAGGTCTTCATCATCGACGAGGTCCACATGCTGTCGCAGGGGGCCTTCAACGCCCTCCTGAAGACGCTGGAGGAGCCCCCCGACCACGTCAAGTTCGTGCTGGCCACCACCGACGTGCACAAGGTGCCCGAGACCATCGTCTCGCGCTGCCAGCGCTTCGACTTCCGAAGGCTCACCCTGCAGCAGATCGCCGATCAGCTCGGCCACGTGGCGCACCAGGAGGGCATGACCCTCTCGCCGGCGGCCCTGGCGCTGGTGGCGCGCGCCGCCGAGGGCGGCATGCGCGACGCGCTGTCGCTGCTCGACCGGGTGCGGGCCGCCTGCGGGGACGCCCCGGCCGACGCCGACGTGGCCGAGGCGCTCGGCACGGTGGACGGCGCCGCCATCGCCCGCATGGCCGGGGCCCTGCTGGCCCGCGACGGCGCCGGCCTGCTGGCCGAGATCGCCACGCTGCACGAGCGCGGCCTGGAGATGAAGCGGGTGGCGGAGGCCCTGGCGCGCCACCTGCGCGACGTGGTGGTGGCCCGCCTGGCCCCGGCCGCGCCGCTCGACCTCTCCGACGTGGAGCTCGCCGAGGTGCGGGCCCAGGCCGGGCGCGCCGATCCGGCCCAGCTGACCCGCCTCTTCGACCTGGCGCAGCGGGCGGTGGTGGAGGCCAAGCTGGCCGACCAGCCGCGCCACGCGCTGGAGGTGGCGCTGCTCAAGGCCATCTTCCTGGCCCCCGGGGCCGAGGTGTCGGAGCTGCTGGCGCGGGTGGAGGCGCTGGCGGGCGGCACGCTGCCGCCGCCCTCGGGGGGCTCCGGCTCCGGCGGCCCTGGCGCGCGCCCCGGCCCACCACCAGCGCCAGGACCCGCACCCGCGCCCGCCGCGCCACCGCGCACCCGGACCGCGCCCGAGCCGCTCGGCATGGGCCGCGACCTGCCGCCCGTGGGCACGCCCGGCTGCGCCGCAGGCCCGGGGACCGGCGGGTGGAGCGACCTGCCCGCCGCGGCGATCCCGGTGGAGATGGCGACCGCGCCGGCCCGGGTCGAGCCTCCCTCTCCCCTCCGGGGAGAGGGCCGGGGTGAGGGGTTCCCACGTCCACCGGGTCCGCCCCCTCACCCCATCCCTCTCCCCCAGCAAGCTGGGGGAGAGGGAGCTCGAGCGGACGAGCCCCGCGCGCCTTCCCGGGTCGAGCCTCCCTCTCCCCTCCGGGGAGAGGGCCGGGGTGAGGGGACCCCCGCGACGGGCGCCCCCCTGGTCGATCCCGCCGCCTCCGTGGGCGAGCGCTGGCGCGCGGCGGTGGAGGTGGTGGAGTCCTCCATGCCGGCCGCGGCGCCGCCGCTCAAGCAGGCCACGCTGCTCTGGCTGCGCGACGGCGAGGTGGCCATCCAGCTGCCGCCCGGGCTGCTGGCCACCACCGTGGAGCGCCGGCGCGTCGAGCTCGAGGCCATCTTCGCCCGCTGCTTCGGCCGGCCCACCCGGCTCGAGCTCAAGCTGGGCGCCGCGCCCGCCCCGGGCGTGGTGCCCGGCGAGGCGGCGCCCGTCTCCATCGCCGCCGCCGAGGCGGCCGAGAAGCTGGCCCGCTCGGTCCGCGTCCGCGAGGCGGCCCGCGCCCACCCCAACATCGTGGAGGCGGCCCGCATCCTCGAGGGCCACCTCAAGATCGAGGAGCTCTAGGACCCCATGGACATCCAGTACCTGATGAAGCAGGCCAAGAAGCTCGAGAAGGCCATGGCCGACGCCCGCGAGAAGCTGGGCGAGGTGGTGGTGGACGGCGAGGCCGGCGGCGGGCTGGTCAAGGTCACCATGAACGGCCGGTGCGAGGTGGTGAAGCTCGCCATCGACCCGAAGATCGTGGACCCGGCCGACACCGCCATGCTGGAGGACCTGCTCACCGCGGCCCTGAACGCCACCGCCGAGAAGGCGCGCACCGCCGCCGACGAGCACCTGCAGAAGTCCACCGGGGGCATCCGCATCCCGGGCCTCACCGGCTGAGCGCGTGTCGGTCGCCGATCCCATCGCCCGGCTGGTCAAGGAGCTGGCCCGCCTCCCCGGCATCGGGGAGAAGACGGCGCAGCGGCTGGCCTTCCACGTCCTGGAGGCCGGCCCGGAGTACGCCCAGGCGCTGGCCGAGGCGGTGGTGGGGGTGGTGCGCGACGTGCGCTGCTGCTCCACCTGCCAGACCCTCACCGAGCAGGATCCCTGCGCCATCTGCGCCGACCCGCGGCGCGACCCCAGGCTGCTCTGCGTGGTGGAGGGCGTGCCGGACCTGATGGCCATCGAGCGCACCCGGGAGTTCCGTGGCCGCTACCACGTGCTGCACGGCGCCCTCTCCCCGCTGGACGGGGTCGGCCCCTCGGACCTCAAGATCCGCGAGCTGCTGCTGCGGCTGGAGCACGAGCCGGCCGAGGAGGTGGTGGTGGCCACCAACCCCGACGTGGAGGGGGAGGCCACCGCCCTGTACCTGCAGAAGCTGCTCAAGCCGCTCGGCCTCAAGCTGACGCGCATCGCCCAGGGCGTGCCCATGGGCGGCGACCTCGAGTACGCGGACCAGGCCACGCTGGCGCGGGCGCTGACCGGCCGCCGGGAGCTGTGAGGACATGACGACCCCCCGAGCCGCCGCCCTGGCCTGGTGCCTGCTGCTGGCCGGCTGCGCCGCCGGCGGCCGCTACCGACCCCTGGCCCCGCCGGCCGGCCCGCGCGCCTTCGGCCTGACCTTCGGCGCGCCGCGGGCCGAGGTGGCCCGGGCCCTGTCCGCCGCCGGCGTGGCCCACCGGCCCGACGCCGGTGATCCGGACGCCCTGGTGGCCGAGCCCTGCCCCGCCGCGCCGGTGGCGGGGCCCTGCCGGCTGCTGGTCGGCCCGGCCGGCCTGTACGCCGCCGAGCAGGAGGTGCCGCTGGCCGACGCCGGGGCCCTGGCCGCCGCCGTGACCCGCGGGCTGGGCGCCCCCGGCCAGGCCGCCGGCGAAGACGTGGTGGCCGCCTGGGCGCCGCCCGGCTGGACGGTGGCGGTGGCGCGGCACCCGGCCCTCTCGCCCCCGGTGGCGACGCTGCGGGCCGAGTGGGACGCCGCCACCCCGCCCACCGTGGCCGGCGTGCCGCTGGGGCGGCGCCGCGCCGACGTCGAGCTGGTCCTGCTGGCCCAGGGCGCCAGCCAGCTGCAGCGCGACGACGACGCCACCTCCTACCTGGGCTGCCCCCTGGGCGAGCCGGAGGCCATCTCCTGCACCATCACCTTCACGGCCGGGCGCGCCGCCGCGGTCACCGAGGTGCTGCCCGGACTGCCCGACGACCGGGCCGCCCTGGAGGCCTGGCAGGCGCGGGTGGACGCCCTGGCCCGGGAGTACGGGCGTCCGCCGGAGGTCCGCTGCCCCGCCGGCGGGCCGGATCGGACCGAGGGTGACTGCACCGCCACCTGGCGCTCGGAGCGGCTGGTGGTGGTGCTGGGAGCCCACCGCAGCGCCGGCGGGCAGCACCGGGGTGGGCTCAGCGTCT
Source organism: Anaeromyxobacter sp. (assembly GCA_016718565.1). Lineage (NCBI taxonomy): Bacteria > Pseudomonadati > Myxococcota > Myxococcia > Myxococcales > Anaeromyxobacteraceae > Anaeromyxobacter > Anaeromyxobacter sp. The sequence continues at coordinate 74,163 of JADKCZ010000010.1, forward strand.
ACCTCGGCTTCGCCTACCCACCCCTCGGCCGCGTGGTAGAAGATTGAAAGCCGAGCGTTTCCCTGGTATTCGCCCATGACTCGGGTCCACGCGGAGAGTCACGGGACATGAATTCCGGCCTGGTGCTGTATGAGGAGGAGTTCCGGCTCATCGCCGGGATCTGCGACCGGCTCACCCGGGACGCCAACGCCAAGGTCGTCTTCCTGGTGGACAAGAACGGGCAGCTCATCGCCTCCAGCGGCCAGGCGCAGCACCTGGACACCACCTCGCTGGCCTCGCTGACCGCCGGCAACGTGGCGGCCATGGGCGGCCTGGCCAAGCTGATCGGGGAGAAGGAGTTCCCCAACCAGTTCCACGAGGGGGAGAAGGAGTCCCTCCACATGAGCATCGTGGGAGGGCGGGTGGTGCTGGTGGTGATCTTCGACGCCAAGAGCTCGCTGGGGCTGGTGCGCCTGCGGGTCAAGAAGGCGGGCGAGGAGCTGGCCAGGGTGTTCGAGACCCTCGCGAAGAAGCAGGCCGCCCCCGGCGCCGCCAGCCCCTTCGCCGAGATCACCGACGACGACATCGACAATCTCTTCAGCGAGTAGACATGAGCTTCATCAACTACAGCTCGCGCGAGATCAACTGCAAGATCGTCTATTACGGTCCCGGCCTGTGCGGGAAGACGACCAACCTGCAGTACGTGTACGCGAAGACCAACCCGGACGCGAAGGGGAAGATGATCTCCCTGGCGACCGAGACCGAGCGCACGCTCTTCTTCGACTTCCTGCCGCTCTCGCTCGGCGAGATCCGCGGCTTCAAGACCCGCTTCCACCTCTACACGGTGCCGGGCCAGGTCTTCTACGACGCCTCCCGCAAGCTCATCCTGAAGGGCGTGGACGGGGTGGTCTTCGTGGCCGACTCGCAGATCGAGCGCATGGAGGCCAACCTCGAGTCGGTCGAGAACCTGCGCGTCAACCTCTCGGAGCAGGGGTACGACCTCTCCAAGATCCCGTATGTCGTGCAGTACAACAAGCGCGACCTGCCCAACATCGCCACGGTCGAGGAGCTGCGCCGGCTCCTCAACCCGAAGAACGTCCCGGAGTACCAGGCGGTTGCACCCACGGGGGTGGGGGTCTTCGACACCTTGAAGGCCGTGGCGAAGCTGGTCCTCACCGAGCTCAAGCGAGGCGGTTGACGATCACGCCGGGGGGCCGGCGCGCAGTGGCTTTCGCTACGCTACGTGCGGGGCCGATGGTATAACCGGGGCCTTGCCTTTGATTACGCGGGAGAATTCTCCCGCGAGCGAGGTCGACCGTGCTTCGAAACTGCCGCTGGATCCTTGTCGCGCTGGCCCTCGGGCCGGCGGTCGCGATGGCCCAGGCGCCCGCCAGCGCGCCGGCCGCCCCCCAGACGGCCGAGGAGCAGAACGACCTCAAGGTCAGGACCCTGGAGGAGCGCGTCTCCGACCTGAAGGAGAAGATCTTCAGGACCAAGGCCCGCCTGATGAACCTGCAGGAGATGGTCATCGGCGGCGACATCACCACCGGCGCCAAGGCGGTGCTGGTGCACCGCAACGAGATGGGCGCCTCCTTCTTCCTGGAGTCGGTGGCCTACGCCCTCGACGGCGCGCCGGTCTACTCCAAGGCGGACCTCGACGGCGACCTCTCGTCCCGCCAGGAGTTCGAGGTCTTCAACGGGCGCATCGTGCCCGGCAACCACCAGGTCTCGGTGCAGCTCACCTACCGCGGCCACGGGTTCGGCCTCTTCAGCTACCTGGAGGGCTACCGCTTCAAGGTGCAGTCCTCCTACACCTTCAACGCCGAGCCCGGGAAGGCGCTCACCGTCACCGTGGTGGGCTTCGAGAAGGGCGGCCTGACCACCGAGCTGAAGGACCGGCCGGCGGTGCGCTACGACGTGGACGTGCAGCGCGAGGACCCCACCCAGAAGGCCAGCGCGCCGGAAGGCGCCACGAAGTGACTGGCCGCTCGCCGCGCCTGCCGGCGCTGGTGGCGGTCGCGGCGCTCCTGGCGCCGTGGCCGGCCGCGGCCGGCCGCCTCGACGACGCCGAGAAGGAGGCCGCCTCCATCGAGGACCGGCTGCTCTTCGTCGAGAGGACCTACGCCCGCCCCGACGAGTCGCTGGCGGTGCGCGCCGCGCGCAAGTTCTCGGAGGGCGAGACCCAGTTCCTGCTGGGCGACTGGGTGCACGCCGCGGTGCTGCTGCTCGACGCGGTCGAGCAGCCGGAGTTCCGCGCCACCCCCGACTACCCCCTGGCGCTGGCCTACCTGGGCGACGCCTTGCGGCAGCAGGGCGCCTGCCAGAGCGCCCTCGGGCAGTACCAGGCGCTGCTGGCGCTGGGCCCCACGCCGGCCCGCGGCGCCGCCATCGCGGGCGCCCTGGCCTGCCGCGTCACCCTGCGCCGCTTCGAGGGCGTGGACGCGCTGCTCGCCGAGGCCCCCACCGTCTTCCCGCGCGGCGCGCCGCCCGAGGTGGGCTACCTGGGCGCCAAGGCGCTCTACCACCGCCCCGACCTGCGGCCGGCCGAGCGGCTGTCCCGGGCCTCCGAGGCCTTCGCGGCGGTGGCCCCGCCCTACCACCTGGCGGCCGCCTACCACCTGGGCGCGCTGCAGGTGGAGGCCGGCGACCTGCCCGCCGCCGCGGTCCACTTCACCCGCTGCGCCGCCATGGACGGCAAGGACCAGCGGCAGGTGGAGATCCGCGAGCTGTGCGCCCTGGGCCTGGGCCGGGTCGAGGCCGAGCAGGGGCGCTGGGCCGAGTCGCTCGACGCCTACCAGCTCCTGCCGCGCGAGTCGCCGCGCTTCAACGAGGCGCTGCACGAGATCGCCTGGAACTTCGTGCGGGCCAGGAGCTACGAGCAGGCGCTGCGCACCGCCAACATGATCGTGGACCTGGCGCCCGAGTCGCAGCTGGCGCCGGAGGCCACCATCCTCACCGGCCACCTCAACCTGCGGCTGGGCCACTACGCGGACGCCACCGAGGCCTTCAACCGGGTCATCAACGCCTACGCCCCGGTGCGCGACGAGATCGACGCGGTCCTCACCATGCACGAGGATCCGGTGCGCTACTTCAACGAGCTGATCGGGCGCCAGGGCAAGGCCTTCGACGTCTCCTCGGTGCTGCCGTCCATGGCCGTCAAGTGGGCCACGGCCCAGCGGGACGTGAGCGGGGCGCTCGACCTGGTGACGGCGCTGGAGGCCGGGCGGCGCGACCTGGAGGAGGCCGACGCGGTGGCGCTGCGGATCGACGCCCTGCTGGCCCGCGCCGGCGGCCTGGACGCCGCGCCGCTCCTCAAGGCCGGCTGGGCCAGCGCCGAGGCCATCCAGAACGCCGCCGCCCGCCTGGAGGGCGAGGTGGCCACCAGCGCCGTGGCGGCGGTGCACGACGCCCTGCCGTCGGCCGCCCGGGCCGAGCTGGACCGGGCCCACGCGGCCCGGCTCGAGCTGGAGCGCCGGCTGGAGCAGACCCCGCGCACCCCGGGCGAGGTGCAGGCCAGGCAGGAGCGCATGGCCCGCCGCATCGACGTGGTGGACCGGTCGGTCTTCCAGCTCGGCTACCAGGTGGAGGCGGCGGCCGCCGCCATCGCCGGCACCGAGGCCTGGCTGGAGCGGCACCGCGCCGAGATCGCCTCCGACGAGGCCGGGCGCGCCGAGTTCTCGGAGGAGCTGCGGGCGCAGCGCGCCGTGGTGGTGGCCTACCAGGCCGAGCTGCGCGGCCTGACCCGCGACATCGCCGGGGTCCGCGACGCGGCCCGCGGGGTCGAGGGGCTCTCGGGCGAGGCGGCGCTGCGGCGCGAGTACCGCGAGCTGGTGGCCCGCGAGCAGGCGCTGGTGGCCGCGGCCCGGCCCGGCCTGGGCCCCACCCAGCAGGGCGAGCTGGCCCGCGGCGAGGCCCTGCTGGAGCGGCTGGCCACCGTGGAGCCCCGCGCCCTGCAGCTCAAGGAGCAGTTCGCCGGCACCGCCCGCCGCCGCGCCGAGTCGCTGCGGGTCCGGGTGGCCGAGCAGCGCGACGCCCTGGCCGAGCAGCAGGCGGCGCTGGACGCCGCGGCCGGCGACTCCCGCGACGTCATCGGGCGCATCGCCTTCCGCTCGTTCAGCGCGGTGCGCGCCCAGTTCTACCGGCTGGTGCTGAAGGCCGACGTGGGGATCATCGACGTGGCCTGGTCGCGCAAGCGCGAGCGGCTGGAGAAGATCCAGCAGCTCTCGCAGCAGAAGGCCGGGGAGCTCGACGCGCTGGACCGCGACTACAAGCTGGTGCTCCGGGAGGTCGACTAGCCGTGCGCCGCGCCGCCCTGATCCTCGCCGCCCTCGCGCCGGCCCTCGCGCTCGCCGCGGCCCCGGCCACCGGCTACACCTCGTGCCGCCAGCGCGCCGCTGGCCCGGCCTTCGAGCCCCTGGCGTCCCGCGCGGCCGCGCCGGCCGCCCCCGACCTCGGCGGCCGCCAGGCGGTGGCCGAGCTCGAGGCGGCCATCCGCCGCTTCGACGAGGAGGGGCGCGCCTACCGCGGCGAGGTGCAGACGCTGGTGCAGAAGCAGTTCGACGAGCGGCGCCGCTTCCTGGCGGACCACTACGAGCTGGCCATCGGCAGCCTGGAGGTGCTCGAGCGCAGCGAGCGCGAGGCCGCCATCGCGCACTTCGAGGAGTTCCTGGCGCGCTACCCGGACGACCCGCAGTTCACGCCGGACGCCATGTTCCGGCTGGCCGAGCTCTACTACGAGAAGGCCAACGACGACTTCCGCCTGGCCACCGACGGCTTCCGCGAGGAGGCCCGCCGCGCCATGGCCGAGGGGCGCGAGCCGCCCCCCGAGCCCGTCAAGAGCTACGCGCCCTCCATCGCGCTGTACCAGCGGCTCCTGACCGGCTTCCCGGACTACCGCTTCACCCACGGCATCACCTACCTGCTGGCCTACTGCCTGGGCGAGATGGGGCAGGGCCAGGAGGCGCAGCTGGCCTACCAGGCCCTCATCGAGCGCTACCCGGACAGCGCCTTCGTGCCCGAGGCCTGGGTGCGCCTGGGCGACTGGCACTTCGACGAGGTGGCGGCCGACTCGCTGCAGAAGTCGGCGCAGGCCTTCTCCAGGATGTACGCCTTCCCGGACCACCCGCTCTACGCCCGCGCCATCTACAAGCTGGGGTGGACCTACTACCGGATGGACCAGTACCAGGAGGCGGTGGAGTCGTTCACCCGGCTGCTCGACCACTACGTGGCCGAGGCCAGGAAGACCGGCGAGAAGCCCTCCGGCGACGTCTGGCCGGAGGCGGTGCAGTACACCGCCATCAGCTTCGCCGACGAGAAGTGGGGCGGCGTGGAGAAGGCCCGCGCCTTCTACGCGGCGGTGGGCGGCCGCAGCTACGAGGCCGAGATCTACGCCCGCCTGGGCGACGTCTACTTCGAGGAGACCAAGTACGGCCTGGCGGTCGAGGCCTACCAGCTGGTGCTGCAGCGCGACCCGCTCTCGCCCGACGCCCCGCGGGTCCAGTCCAAGATCGTGCTGGCCTGGTCGCGCGACCGGCGCTTCGACCGCGAGGCCGACGCGCGGCAGGCGCTGGTGCGGGCCTTCGCCGAGGGCACCCCCTGGTGGGAGGCCAACAAGGGCGATCCCGACCTGGTGGCGCAGGTGCGCGAGCTCTCCGAGAAGAGCCTGCTGCGGGCCGCCGCCTTCCACCACGCCCAGGCCCAGCAGTACAAGACCGAGACCAAGCTGGAGGCCGCCGTGGCCGAGTACCGCGTGGCGGCCCAGGCCTACGGCGACTACCTGGCCCGCTTCCCGCACTCCAAGCAGGCCTACGAGCTCTCCTACAACTACGCCGACTGCCTCTACAACGCGCTCGACTTCGAGAAGGCCGCCCGCACCTACGCGGCGGTGCGCGACGACCCGGCCGACTCCCGCTACCAGGCCGAGGCGGCCCTCTCGGCCGTCATCTCCTGGGAGGGCGAGGTGACGCGGCTGGAGCGCGCCGGCCTGGTGCCGGCCCGCGCCGTCCTGCTCTCCACCGACCGCGCCGCCAAGGAGGAGGTCAAGGCCGAGCCCATCCCGGACGCCCAGCAGAGCCTGGTGCGCGAGTCGGACACCTTCCAGGCGCGCGTGCCCGGCCACGAGAAGGCCGCCACCATCGCCTACAAGGCCGGCGAGGTCTTCTACAAGCACAACGACTTCGACGAGGCGCGCTGCCGCTTCGAGGAGGTGGTGGCCCGCTACCCCGACTCCGAGGTGGCCCAGTTCTCGGCCAACCTGATCATCGAGAGCTACCTCACCATGAAGGACTGGAAGGCGGTGGAGGAGGCCTCGGCCCGCCTGCAGACCCTGGACGTGGGCAAGAACGCCGCGCTCAACGCCACCCTGCAGAAGTTCAAGCTGGGCGGCCGCTTCAACCGCGCCATGCAGCTGATGGAGGCGCAGCAGTACGAGGGCGCCGCCACCCTCTTCATCGCCCTGGTGCAGGAGGACCCGCGCCACGAGTTCGCCGACAAGGCCCTCTACAACGCCGCCAGCTGCTACGAGGGGGCGCGCCGCTTCGAGTCGGCGCTGCGCATGTACGAGCGCATCAGCGTGGAGTACCCGGCCTCCACCCTGGCCGACGAGGCGCTCTTCCGGGTGGGCTTCAACGCCGAGAACACCTACGACTTCGACAAGGCGGTGGAGCGCTACCGGCTGCTGGTGGACAAGTACCAGACCTCCAAGCACCGCAAGGACGCCCTCTACAACCAGGCGCGCGCGCTGGAGAACCTGCAGCGCTACGACGAGGCGGCCGCGGCGTTCACCCGCTACGCCAAGGCCTACCCGGACGCCGACGACGCGGCCCGCACCATGTTCCACGCGGCCATGATCTACGAGAAGACCCAGGGCTGGCGGCAGCAGGTGACGGCGCTGCAGGACTTCGACCGCCGCTTCGGCAAGACCAAGGAGCACGAGCTCATGGTCCAGTCCAAGCTCAAGGCGGCCCTGGCCCAGCGCGAGCTGAAGGACGAGAAGGCGGCCCGCGCCGGCTACGCCGCCACGGTGGCCGAGTTCGCCAGCCGGGGCCTCAAGCCCGAGACCTCGGTGCGCGCCGCCGCCGCCGCCGCCGAGGCCCGCTTCCGGCTGGCCGAGGTGGAGTTCGTGAAGTACGACGCCATCACGCTGCCGGCCACCACCGACGCCAAGAAGCTGAAGCGGGCCCTGGACGCCAAGTTCGCCGAGGCCAAGCGGGTGGCCCCGCTCTACGACGAGGTGGGCAAGTACAAGCGCCCCGACTGGATCCTGGCGGCCTTCTACCGCAAGGCCTTCCTGCTGGAGCGGCTGGCCCAGACCATCTACGACGCCCCCATCCCGCCCGAGTACAAGAAGGCCGGCATGGAGGAGTACCTGGCCGCCTACCAGGACGGCCTGGCGCAGTTCGCCCAGCCCTACGAGGACCAGGCGGTGGCGGTCTACGTGCAGGCCATCGAGGCCGCCCGCAAGCTCCACGTCAAGAACGAGTGGACCAAGAAGATCGGCGAGTCGCTGGCCCGCTTCCGCCCGCGCGAGTACCCGGTGCTCAAGGAGGCCAAGGCCCGCATGGTCACCGAGGACCTCTCGCCGGTGGCCTTCGCCGACACCGTGGACGGGCCGACCCGCCGCACGCCGCCGCCCCCGCAGGCCGAGGCCCCGTCCGAGGAGGCCCCGGCCGCCCCGCCGCCCGGGGCCGCCGCCCCGCCGGCGCCGCCGGCCGCCACCAAGCTCGGCGGAGGGACGGACAAGTGACCCCTCGCGCCACCACCCCCGCCACCCTGCTCGCGGCGCTGGTCCTCCCGGCGCTGCTGGCCGGCTGCGCCGCGGCGCAGAAGCCCGCCACCTCCGCCGCCGCCCCCGCCCCGGACACCACCCCGCAGGCCAGCGCGGTCGAGGTCCCGGCCGGCGACGCCGCCGCGCCCGACGCCGCCCCGGCGGCCCGCGCCAAGGCCACCCCCGAGGCCGCCGGGCGGGCCCGCCTGCGCTTCGAGGAGGGCGTCCGCCTCCAGGCCGCCGGCAACCTGGGCGCCGCGGTGGCCGCCTTCGAGGACGCCGCCGCTTCCGACCCGGACCTGGCCTGGGCCTCCTTCGACGCCGGGCTGCTGCGGGAGCGGCAGGGCGACGACGCCGGCGCCATCCGGGCCTACGAGCGGGCCCTGGAGGCGAGGCCCGACCTCTCGCAGGCGGCCCAGAACCTGGTGCGGGTGTGGCTGCGGCAGGGGCGGCGCGACGAGGCGGAGCGCGAGCTGCGGGCCCGCCTGGCGGTGGCCGACGGCGTGGCGCTGCGCGTCGGCCTGGCCGAGGTGCTGCTGGCGGCCGGCTCGCTCGACGCGGCCGAGGCCGAGTGCCGCGCCGCCCTCAAGGCCGACGAGAAGAACGTGCCCGCCATGGTGGTGCTGGCCACCACCTACTCGCAGAAGAAGCGCTACGAGCTGGCCCGCATGGTGCTCGAGAACGCGCGGCAGGTGGACGCCGGCGACCCGGCCGTCTGGAACCGGCTGGGCTTCGTGGAGCTGGCCCTCGGCAACCGGGTGCAGTCCATCGAGCACTTCAAGACCGCCGCCGCCCTGCGCCCCGACTACCCGGAGGCCCACGCCAACTACGGCGCCATGCTGGCCGACGCCGACGACTTCGCCGGCGCGGCCCAGGAGCTGGAGGTGGCGGTGAGGTACGCGCCGCGCGCCGCCGGCGCCTGGCTGGTGCTGGGCAACGCCTACCGCGGCCTGCTGCAGTTCGAGAAGTCCGAGCAGGCCTACCGCAAGGCCCTGGAGCTGGACCCGGCGCTCAACGACGCCACCTTCAACCTGGCCATCCTGCACCTGGACGTGGAGAAGCCCGGCCTGCCCACGCTGGCGCGGCTGGAGGCCGGCCTGGCCTGGTTCGACACCTTCGAGAAGCAGGGCGGCGTCGAGCCCCGCGTGGCCGGCTACCGCAAGGACGCGGCGCGCGAGATCGACCGGGAGAAGAAGCGGCTGGCCCGCGAGGAGAAGGACCGCGTCCGCAAGGAGGCCGAGGCCAGGCGCAAGGTGGAGGAGGAGCAGCGCCTGGCGGCCGAGGCCCGGGCGGCCGCCGAGGCCACGCTGGCCGCCGAGGCGGCCGCGGCCCAGGCGGCGGCCGACGCCGCGGCGGCGCAGGCGGCCGCCAAGGCCGCGGCCGCGCCGCCCGCGTCCCCCGGGGACGCCGGCACGCCGCCGGCGACGCCCCCCGCGGCGGCGCCTGCCGCACCGGAGCCGGCCGCGCCTGCCGCACAGGAGCCGGCCGCGCCCGAGCCCACACCTGCACCACCCGCCGGCGAGGTGGCTCCGCCGGCGCCCGCGGGCGTGGGGACCACGCCTCCCGCCGACCCGACGCCGCCGGGGCCGTCCACCGGCAAGCTGGGTGAGGAAAGGGGTGACAAATGAGGATGCTGCGCTTCCTTGTCGCCGTCTCGACCGCCGTGCTAACGATCGCACTGGCCTCCCCGGCGCTGGCCCAGGCCCCGCCGGACGCCAGGACCAAGAAGGCAGCGCCCCGCAAGATCCTCCGGCTGGAGGAGATGAAGGTCGAGGGGCGGATCCAGAAGCCCCAGGCGATGTTCCTCATGCCCCGGGCCAACCTCAACTACGGGGAGCTCGACCGATCCGAGCCGTTCCTCCCCAAGGTGATCCAGGCAGTCCAGAAGGCCCCGTTCTAGCCCTTCGGATGCAGCGAAGGAGCAGGTGAGAGCGATGGCGGCTCAGCAGCACAAGGTGCTCAGGATCGGCGTGATCCAGGGCGGCAAGATCGTCGAGGAGCGCATCATCCCTGCGCGCCAGTCGATCACGCTCGGCACCTCGGCGAAGAACACCATCGTGGTCCCGCAGTCGAACCTGCCGGCCTCGGTGACGGTCTTCGCCTGGCAGGGCGACCGGTACCACCTGTGGTTCGAGCAGGGCATGGACGGCCGCATCCAGGGGCCGCAGGGCGCCGCCGACTTCGGGGCGCTGGTGTCCCAGGGGCTGGCCAAGAAGGAGGGGCGCGGCCACTCGGTGCCGGTCGGCGAGGACCAGCGCGGCAACGTGGTCATCGGCGAGGTGAAGCTGCTCTGGCAGTTCGTCACGCCGCCGCCCGAGGCGCCCAGGCCGGTGCTGCCCCGGGAGGCCAAGGGCAACCACTTCAAGAGCATGGATCGGCTCTTCGTCACGCTGCTGGCCCTCTCCTTCCTGGTGCACGGCGGCGCCTACGTGGCCCTGGCCAACACCGAGCTGCCGCCCGAGGTGACCCTGGAGGAGATCCCGGACCGCTACGCCAAGCTGCTCATCCCGGACCGCCTCCCGGCCCCGCCGGTGGAGGCCAAGGAGGAGGCCAAGGCGGGCTCCGAGGAGAAGAAGCCGGACGAGGGCGAGGCCAAGAAGGGCGAGCCCAAGAAGGGCGACAAGACCGCCGAGACGGCCGAGCAGGCGGCGGCCCGCAAGGCGGCCCGCGCCGCGGCGGTGGCCAAGGCCGTCTCCTCCAAGGGCATGCTCAAGGTGCTGGGCGCCCTCGGCCCTGGCACCGGCAGCGGCGCGGTGGCCGACGTCTTCGGCGCCGGCGGCGGCATGACCGACGTGGCCACGGCCCTCTCCGGCGCGGGCGGCGTGGCCGTGGCCACCGACCCGGCCGCCGGCGGCGGGCGGAAGGGCGGCGGCCAGGGCGGCGCGGCCTCCATCGGCGACCTGGCCACCAGCGGCGGCGGCGCGGTGGGCTACGGCGCCAAGAGCGAGGTGCGGGTCTCCGGCTCGGTGGCCGCCGAGGAGGCCGAGGTGGACTCGGCCGACATCGACCAGGCCAAGCTGGCGGCCTTCGTGCGGGCGCGCATGGGGCTCATCAAGGCCTGCTACGAGAACGCCCTGAAGCGGAACCCCTCCCTCAAGGGCAAGATCAGCATCCGCTTCACCATCCTGGAGACCGGCGGCCTGGCCGACATCCAGGCCGCGCTCAACAGCCTCGGCTCGCCCGAGGTGGCCTCGTGCATCATGAACACCATGCGCACCTGGCGCACCCAGTTCCGGCCCTCCGGCCCGGTGACGGTGGAGTACCCCTTCGTCTTCGCCCCGGTGAACTGACGTGAAGGCCGTCCGGCTCGGCGAGCTCCAGGAGCTGATCCAGGGACCGGTCTTCTCGGCCTGGTGGACCGACTACGCCAGGGCGGTGTCCGCGTGGGAGGGGCTGTCGGCGCGCCGGCAGGAGCTCCTGTCGCAGGCCGAGCTGATGGAGCTCCGGTCCGAGCTGGCCCAGCGCACCGCCATGGACGCCTTCTCCGACGGCGGCAGCGCCGAGGAGGCGGCCGCGCGGCTGGGCACCGAGGCGCAGGTGCTGGAGAACCGCGCCCTGGCGCTGGTGGGCCACTTCGAGGAGCAGCGCAACCGGACCAGCGAGGCCTGGTACCGGCTGGGCGGGGTGGAGCGGGCGCTGGAGGAGACCAGCGACGCCGCCGCCCGCAAGCCGCTGGAGCGCCAGCTCCCGGCCCTGCAGCAGGAGTACGGCGTCGAGGTGCAGCGGCGCGACCGGGTCTGGGCCGAGGTGGAGGAGACCTGGGCCCGCAGCCTGGAGCGCTCGCTCCTCTCCAGCGAGCACGCCGCCAGGGCGCGCCGCATCCGCAAGGACGCCGAGCGGCTCTTCAAGGAGGCCGAGGAGCGCCGCCAGCGGGCCCAGCAGCTGCGCGCCGACGCCGACGCCGCGGCCCGGGACGAGGCGGGGGCCGGGCAGCGCTGCGCCCAGCTGCTCGACCGGGCCTCCCGCGAGCTGGGCTGCGTGCACGGTGACCGCTTCCTCTACTGGCGCCGGCTCGACGACAAGCGGGCGGCCTTCGCCGTGCCGCTGGCCTCCGACGCCGAGGGCCACAACCTCCCGCTGGCGCCGCTGGCCATCCACGCGGTCGGGCCGCTGCGCGGGGTGGCCTACCTGGAGCCGGCGCACGAGGGCCCCGAGACCTCGGCGGAGGAGGGGGAGCGCCGCTTCCAGGAGTTCCTGCTGGGCCCGCGCGGCGACGGCGGGCGCCCACCCGGCCACGGCGACGGTCCAGGGCAGGCATGAGCCCGGGCCGGCGCGCTCCCCGCCGGCGCCGCCGCGCGCCATCCGCCGCGCCCGCCCTCGGGCCGCCGCGCCGCCACTCCCCACGGCCAGGCGCCAGCGCGCCGGCCCAGCCGCGCCCCCCGAGCCGACGCCGCACCGCGCCGGCCACGAGGCGCTAGGGTCCCCACCATGACCGAGCTCCTCCTGGCCCTCGCCCTCGGCGCGGGCGCGCTCTCCAACTTCCCGGCCGACGCCGGCGGCGCCATCACCCACCCGGCCGTGGGCGTCCTGCTGGACGGCGCGCCGGTGGTGGTGGTGGTGGCCGGGGAGCAGCTGACCGCCTTCCGCTTCGACGGCACGCCGCCGGCCGGCCTGCCGCTCTCCCTGGGCGGCGGCGAGGTGGCGGTGGGGGCCCCGGCGGCGGCCGACATGGACGGGGATCGCCGGCCGGAGGTGGCCGTGGTGACCGCCTCGGGCAAGGTGGTGCTCTGGAGCGCGGGGGGCCGGACCGCCGGCTGGCCGGTGGCGCTGGGCGCCCGGGCCAAGGCCGGCGCGGCCTTCGCCGACGTCGACGGCGACGGCAAGCCGGAGCTGGTGGTGGGCGACGACCGCGGCCGGCTGCACGCGCTGGAGCGCAGCGGCGCCGAGGCCCACGGCTTCCCGGTGCAGCTGGGCCGGGCCGCCGTGACGGCCAGCCCGGCCAGCGCCGTCTTCGCCGGCGGCCTGTCGCTGGCGGTCGGCTGCGAGGACGGCAAGGTCCACGTGGTGAACGGGGCGGGCCGGCCCCGCCCCGGGTTCCCCCTCTCCACCGCCTTCGCGGTGACCGGCGCGCCGGCCTTCGCGGACCTGGACGACGACGGCGCGCTGGACCTGGTGGTGGCCAGCCAGGACTTCAAGCTCCACGCCGTGAGCGCCGCCGGCGCGCCGCTGCCCGGCTTCCCGGTGGCGGCCGGCTACCGGCTCTACGAGGGGCCGGCCCTGGCCGACCTCGACGGCGACCACCACCTGGACGTGGTCTTCGCCTCGGCCGATGGGCAGCTCCACGCGGTGGATCGGCTCGGCAAGCCGCTGGCGGGCTTCCCGGTCAAGGCCGGGGGGCGCACCTTCGGCGGCCCGGCGGTGGGCGACCTCGATCGCGACGGGCGCCTCGACGTGGTGGTGGCCTGCTCCGACGGCAGCGTGGCGGCGGTGAACGCCGCCGGCCGGGCGCTGCCCGGCTTCCCCGGCTCGCTGGGCGAGCCCGAGGTGACCGCCTCGCCGCTGCTGCTCGACCTGGCCGGCGACGGCTCGCTCTCCGTCTTCGTGGGCACGCCCTCCGGGCAGCTGCACGCGCTGCGCGCGGCGCGGGTGGCCTCCCCGGTGGCCGGGCCGGCCGCGGCGCCCTGGCCGGGCCCGGGCCGCGACGCCGCGCGGGCCGGCCGCTTCGGCCCCAACCCGCCCACCTACAAGGACCTGTCGGTCGCGCCGCCGGCGCCGCGCCGCTCCGACGCCCTGGTCGCCAGCTGGCGCGGCGTCTGGCTCGACGCCGCCCCCGGCGCCGGCGCGCCCGCCCCCAGGCTGAGCTGGCTGCGCGACGGCCAGGTGGTGGCGGCGCTGGACGGCAAGCGCGAGGTCCCGGCCGGCACCCTGCGGCGCGGCGAGCGCTGGCGCTTCGAGGCGTCGTCGCCGCCCGGCGCCGGCGAGGGGCTGACCGCCGCCAGCCCGGAGGTGGTGGTGCAGGACACCGCGCCCACCACGCCCGAGCTCCGGATGGAGCCGGCCGTGCCGGTCCGCGGCACGCCGGTGCGGGCGGTGCTGGTGAAGGCCTCCACCGACCTCGACGGCGACGCCCTGCGCTACGCCTACGACTGGCTGCTCGACGGGCTGGAGACCGGGGTGACCGGCGAGACCTTCCCCGGCGACCGGCTGCGCAGCGGCCTGCTCCTGACCGCCCGGGTGGTGGCCAGCGACGGCACCCTGGCGGCGCCCGCCGCCAGCGCCGACGGCCGGGTCGCCAACACCGCGCCGGGCGCGCCGGAGGTGGCCCTCGAGCCGGCCCAGCCGCGCGTCACCGACGCCGTCACGGTGCAGCTGGTGCGGCCGGCGGTGGACCCCGACGGCGACCAGCTGGCCTACCGGCAGCGCTGGCTGGTGGACGGCAAGCCGCTGGCGCTGCCGGCCTCGGCCACCGAGGCGCCGGCCGGCCTGGTGCGCAAGCACCGGCGCCTGCAGGTGGAGGTGCGGGCCTTCGACGGCGCCGCCGAGGGGCCGGCCGCGCTGGCCGAGGTCCTGGTGCTGGACACCGCGCCGGCGGCGCCGCGCGTCGAGATCCGCCCGGCCCGGCCGCGCCGGGGCGAGCCGCTGCGGGCCACGCTGGTGGCGCCCGCCGAGGACGCCGACGGCGACGCCCTGACCCACGCCTTCACCTGGACCAAGAACGGCGCGCCGCTGGTGGTGCCGGGCGACGGCCGCGAGGTGGCCGGCGCCGAGGTGGCCCGCGGCGACCGGTTCGAGGTCTCGGTCCGCGCCTCCGACGGCGAGCAGACCGGCCCGGCCGGCAGCGCGCTGGTCACGGTGGTGAACACGCCGCCCGAGCCGCCGCGGGTGGCCATCGAGCCGCGCCACCCGCGCGGCGGCGAGCCCCTCCGGCTGGTGGTGGTGCAGCCGGCGCGCGACGCCGACGGCGACGCCGTCAAGCTCAGCCTGGGGTGGACCCGCGAGGGCAAGACCACCGGGACCTCGGCGGAGGTCCTGGCGCCGGCCGGCTTCCGCAAGCACGAGCGGGTCCGCCTCATCGTCACGCCCGGCGACGGGCAGGAGGCCGGGGTGCCCGCCACCGACGAGGTGGTGGTGGAGAACGCGCCGCCCGGCGCGCCGGTGGTGGCCTTCGAGCAGGCCCGGCCGGTGGTGACCGCGCCGCTGACGGTGCTGGTGAAGACCCCGGCCGCCGACCCCGACGGCGACGCGGTGCGCTACCGCTACCGCTGGCGGCGCAACGGCGCCCTGGTCCAGCTCCTCGGCAAGGACGCCGCCCAGGACCCGGAGTGGACCGAGGCCAACCAGGCGCCCGCCGCCCTGCTGACCAAGGGCGATCGCTGGGAGGTGGAGGTGCAGGCCTTCGACGGCGAGGTCCACGGCCCGGCCGGCAGCGCCGCGGTGACGGTGGCCAACAGCCCGCCGGCGGCGCCGCGCCCGTCCTTCAGGCCCGGGCACGCCCGGCGGGTGGACGGCCTGACGGTGGAGCTGGCCCAGGCGCCGGACGCCGACGGCGACCACCTGGACCACCGCTACACCTGGACCCGCGACGGGCAGCGGGTCGAGGCGCCGCCCGGGCAGGCGCTGGTGGCGCGCGGCACGCCGCGCCGCGGCGAGCGCTGGGCGGTCGAGGTGGTGGCCTTCGACGGCGAGGCGGAGAGCCCGCCGGGCCGCGTCGAGCTGGTCGTCGCCGACACCGCCCCCGGCCCGGTGTCGATCGCCCTGTGCGACGGCCCGGTCCAGTCGGGGCTGGTGCCCGAGGTGCGGGTGGTGGCGGCGGCCAGCGACGCCGACGGCGACGGCCTGAGCTACCGCCACGCCTGGACGCTGAACGGCAAGCCGGTGGCCGGCGCCACCTCGGCGCGCTTCCCGCGCGCCCTCGGCAAGCACGACGTGGCCGAGGTCCAGGTGACGCCCTGGGACGGGGAGCTGGCCGGTCCGACCGCCACGGCCACCTGCCGGGCCCGCAACACGCCCCCCACCGCGCCGGTGGCGGTCTTCGAGCCGGCCGCGC
Source organism: Anaeromyxobacter sp. (assembly GCA_016718565.1). Taxonomy (NCBI): domain Bacteria; kingdom Pseudomonadati; phylum Myxococcota; class Myxococcia; order Myxococcales; family Anaeromyxobacteraceae; genus Anaeromyxobacter; species Anaeromyxobacter sp. The sequence continues at coordinate 89,894 of JADKCZ010000010.1, forward strand.
CCACCGCGCTCACCGGCCTCTCGGTGCGCCTCACCAGGGCGGCCACCGATCACGACGGCGACCAGGTGGCCTACCGCTACCGCTGGTCGCGCGACGGGCTGCCCTTCCAGCTGGACGGGCCCTCGGCGCCGCCGCGCACGCTGCGCCACCGCGAGGCGTGGCGGGTGGAGGTGGTGCCCACCGACGGCGAGGCCGAGGGGGCGCCGGTGGTCCTCACCGCCGAGGTGGCCAACACCCCGCCGCCGGTGCCGGCCGCGGTGGTGAAGCCGCTGGTGCCCACCGTGGGCCAGCTGCTCACCTGCGAGACCACCGTGCCGGAGCGCGACGCCGACCACGAGGCCGTCACGGTGCGGTACCGCTGGCTGGTGGACGACCAGCCCCAGCCGCTGGCCGAGGGCTCGCCGGTGCTGCCGGCCCAGGTGGTGCGGCGCGGCCAGCGCTGGCGCTGTGAGGCCTGGAGCAGCGACGGCCTGGCGGAGAGCGCGCGGGCGGTGGCGGAGGTGAAGGTGCAGAACAGCCCGCCGGGCTCGCCGCTCCTGGCCATCGAGCCCGACCCGGCCCGCACCGCCGACGACCTGGCCTGCCGGGTGGCGGTGCCGGCGGTGGACCCGGACGGCGACGAGGTCGGCTACACCATCAGCTGGTGGCGCAACGAGCGGCCGCTCCTGCCCGGCGCCGACTCGAGCCGCCTGCCGGCGTCCGCCACCAGCCGGGGCGACCGGTTCCGCTGCGCCGCCACCCCGAGCGACGGGACGCTGCCGGGCCCGGCGGCCAGCGTGGAGCGGACCATCGCCAACTCACCCCCGGGCCCGGCCCGGGTGCGGGTCACCCCAGCCACCCCGCAGGCGGGCCAGCCCCTGCGCTGCGAGGTGGTCGGCAAGGCGGAGGACCCGGACAGCGACGCGGTGCGTTATCGCCACCGGTGGCAGCGGAACGGGACCGCGCAGCCCTTCTCCGAGACGACCGACGAGGTGGCCGGGCGCATGGTCAGGGCAGGCGACCGGTGGCGCTGCCTGGTTGTCCCCAGCGACGGGGACATGGACGGCCCGGACTCCGGGAGCGAGGAGGTCGAGATCCGCAACATCCCGTGAACACGCCCCAGAACGGTGTGCACAGGGTTGACCGGTCGAGGTGTTTCCTCTACGCTGACCAGGTTTTTCGCGGGCATCCAGCCCGGTGGGGTGTACCCTTGAACCGAGTCCTCTTCGCAGCCGCGCTCTGCGGTCTGTTCGTGTCTCCGGCGTTCGCGCAGAACCAGCCGGCCGTCCCGGCGCCCCGGGCCTCCGGCCTGTCGGACGCCGACAAGCTCGAGAAGTCGGCCGAGTCGCTCAACCGGATGAAGTCGGCGCTCAAGCAGGTGCTGACCCGAGTGGAGGAGGCCCGCAACGAGAAGGACGTGGTGAAGCTCAACTGCGTCAACGAGAAGCTCACCCAGATCAAGGGGCTCCTCAAGGTGGCCGAGCAGTCGGACATCGCCCTGCACGAGGCGCTGACCAGCAAGGACCCGGCGGCCGAGTCCGAGTTCGCCAAGATCGGCATCGCCCGCTCCAAGGTGGACGGGCTCCGCGGCGACGCCGAGCAGTGCATCGGCCAGCTCGCCTACATCGTCGACGAGAAGACCACCGTCGAGGTGCAGCAGCCCACCGGGCTGCCCGACCTCGAGGGCGCGCGCGCCGGCACCGGCGGTGTCCAGCCGCCGCCGCCGCCTGCGCCGCCGGTGGTCCGGCCGCGGCCGGCCAGCCAGTTCCAGTAAGGGTTCCGGAGAGGGGTCGCCTCGTCGAGGCGGCAGGCCGGTGAGACACGCGGGCTTCCCCAGGCCCGCGCGAGCGGACGAGACGTTCCTTAAGCGAAGAAGAGGTCGAGAGAGACATGCCGAGCCAGGTCACGAAGCTTGCGGTCGCTGTGCTGATGCTGGGGTCCTCCGCCCCGGCCCTGGCCGGGGCCGGCAACGGCATCCGCTTCGGCGGGAGCGAGGGGCGGCTGCACCCGTTCCTGGAGCTTGAGGTGCGCTACGACTCCAACGCCTACGCCACCGAGGCGGGCGCCACGGTCGCCGACGTGATCCTGCACGTCCGGCCTGGCCTGCAGCTCTCCATCCCGGGCGAGACCACGGCGGTGGACTTCAAGGGCGCGCTCGACTGGGCGCAGTACCTCGGCATGGACGACCCCGGGTCCAAGGACCTCTCCAACCTCTTCGCCGACGCCCAGCTCGGCATCGGCATCAACCGGAACGGCACCCTCGGGCTCGAGCTGGAGGACACCTTCCGGCGCAGCAACCGGCCCCAGGCGCTCTCCTTCGCCACCGGCACCATCTCCAACTACAACCTCCTGGCGCTGAAGGCGCCCTGGAAGCCGGGCGGCGGCGCGCTCACGCTGAACGTCAACGGCGGCTGGGCCATGGAGACCTACGAGGCCCCGCTGTCCGGCTTCGTCTGCGCCGACCCGAACGACGACCCGGCCACCTGCACGCCGGTGCCCGCCTCCGACGTCTCCAAGCTCGGCTACAACGAGCTGCGGGCCGGCGCCGGCGCGGCCTGGAAGTTCCTGCCGCGCACCTCGGCGCTCTTCGACTTCGGCTACTTCAAGCGCATGCCCAACGACACCGCGGTGGTGACCCTCGATCCGGGCGGCTACCGCGTCACGGCCGGGGTCACCGGGCTGGTCACGCCGCACCTCGGCGCCACCGTCAAGGCCGGCTACGGCAGCACCACCGGCGTGACCCCCACCCTGGGCACCTTCCTGGCCACCGTCGAGGGCGAGTGGATCCCCAGCGAGACCGCCTCGGTGAAGCTGGGCTACGGGCACGACCTGGGCGTCGACCCGGGCTTCCAGTACACCTCGAACCGGGTCTCGCTGGCCGCCCGCCAGCTGATGGCCGGCCGCTACACCCTGGCCTTCAGCGCCTCCTACGACAACCTGGCCTTCCAGGGCGGCGGCAGCACCGACATCCTGCGGGCCTCGCCCTCCCTGGGCATCGACGTGACGCGCTGGCTGAAGCTGGAGCTGGCGTACGCCTTCACCGACCGCGCCTCGAGCGGCGCGGCCGCCTCCGACTACAGCAAGCACGAGGCCTGGCTGAAGGCCACCTGCACCTACTAGCCCGGCGCCGCCGCGGGTCGGGTGGACCGGGGTCCGGCCCCGCCCCGCGCCCCGCCGCGCGGCCGCACCCGCCCCACCTCATGTCCTCCCTCCGCCGCACCGCCCTGCTGGCCGCCCTGCTCGTCGTGGCGGGCTGCGCGCCGCGCTCCCGGCCCACGCCGCCGCCGCCGCCGTCCAACGCCGCGGCGGTGGACCTGGCGGCCACCTCGCTGGGCGCCGGCGACCTCTTCGAGGTGCGGGTCTTCCAGGAGCCCGAGCTCTCCGGCGTCTACCAGGTGGGCCCGCAGGGCGACATCATCTTCCCGCTCTGCAAGCGGGTGGTGGTGGGCGGCCTGACGGCCAACGGCGCGGCCGAGAAGCTGCGCGCCTGCCTCTCCGAGGGGTTCATGCGGAACCCCCAGGTCTCGGTGCTGGTCAAGGAGTACAACTCCAAGAAGGTCTTCGTCTTCGGCGAGGTGCAGAAGCCCGGCACCTTCGCCTTCGAGGACGGGATGTCGATCATCCAGGCCCTCACCCTGGCCGGCGGCTTCACCCGCAACGCCGCGCAGAACTCCACCTCCGTGACCAGGCTGGTCAACGGCCAGGAGGTGAAGTCCAAGGTGAACGTGCAGGACATCGCCCTGGGCAAGGCGCCCAACGTGACGCTGGAGCCCGGCGACATCGTCTACGTGCCGGAGTCGATGTTCTGAGCCGCGGGGCGGCCCCGCTCCCGCGCCTGGCGGCGGCCATCACCAGCTGCCGCGCCTGCCCGAGGCTGGTGGCCTGGCGCGAGGAGGTGGCCCGCCTGAAGCGGCGCGCCTACGCCGCCGAGCCCTACTGGGGCCGGCCGGTGCCCGGCTTCGGCGATCCCGCCGCGCCGCTGCTGGTGCTGGGGCTGGCGCCCGGCGCCCACGGCGCCAACCGGACCGGCCGGGTCTTCACCGGCGACGCCTCCGGCGACTTCCTCTTCGCCGCCCTGCACCGCGCCGGCCTGGCCTCCCGCCCCGCCTCCAGGGCGCGAGACGACGGCTTCGCCCTCTCCGGCGCCTGGCTCTCCAACGCGGTCCGCTGCGTGCCCCCGGACAACCGGCCGGCGCCGGGTGAGCTGGCGCGCTGCGCCCCCTTCCTGGCGCGCGAGCTCTCGGCGGTGCGGCCGCGGGTGGTGCTGGCGCTGGGGGCGGTGGCCTGGGCGGCGGCCCAGGGCTGGCTGGAGGGCGCCGGCCACGCCCTGCCGCGGCCCCGGCCGCGCTTCGCCCACGGCGCGGAGCTCCAGCTCCCCGGGGCGCCGGCGCTGCTGGCGAGCTACCACGTGTCGCAGCAGAACACCCGCACCGGCCGGCTCACGGCGGCCATGTTCGACGCGGTGCTGGCGCGCGCGGCGGCGCTCGGCGGCGCGGCAGGCGGCGACGTGGCGGCGGGCCTGCCCGGCGGACGCTGAGCCCGGGGCGGCGGGCCACCCCTGCAGCGCCGCCGCCTGGCACACCCGCCCAGCCGCCCGTCCGGCCATCCATCTCCCGGTCTGCCCGTCCGGCCGGCAGGCCGCCTGCCCGTCCGGTCGACCAGGCTCGCCGCCGTCCGCGGCCCGGTCCCAGGGTCCGCGCCCCGGCCGCGGGCGCGCCGCGGGTGGTCGGTGGGCCGCGCGGAGGGCCCGTGATCACGGCGCGATCAGGGCGGCGCGCCGGCCAGCGGTCCTGGCCCGGCCGCTGCAACCTGGCCGTCCATGCTGGCACGCGTCCACTCCGCTGCGGTCCTCGGCGTCGAGGCCGTCCCCGTGGTGGTCGAGGTGGAGTCCGCCAACGGGATGCCCTACTTCCACCTGGTGGGGCTGGCCAACGGCGCGGTGGCCGAGGCCAAGGTGCGGGTGCAGGCGGCGGTGCGCAACTGCGGCGTGGCGCTCCCCTCCAAGCGCGTGGTGGTCAACCTGGCGCCGGCCGACCTGCGCAAGGACGGCCCCGGGCTCGACCTGCCCATCGCCGTGGCGCTGCTGGCGGCCAGCCAGGAGCTGGCGCCGGCCCGGCTGGAGGGGCTGCGCTTCCTGGGCGAGCTGTCGCTGACCGGCGAGGTGCGGCCGGTGCGCGGCGTGCTGCCGGTGGCCATGGAGGCGCGCCGCAGCGGGGCGCACGGGCTGGTGGTGCCGGAGGCCAACGCGCTGGAGGCGGCGGTGGTCGCCGGCCTGCAGGTCCACGGGGTGCGCCACCTGGCCCAGCTGGTGGCCTGGGGCAACGGCACGGCCGCGCTGCCGCGCCTGCCGCTGGCGCTGGTGCCCGACCCGGCGCCGCCCCCGCCGGATCTGTGCGACGTGGCCGGGCAGGCCCACGCCAAGCGGGCGCTGGAGGTGGCGGCCGCCGGCGGCCACAACCTGCTGCTCTTCGGTCCGCCCGGCAGCGGCAAGACCATGCTGGCGCGCCGCCTGCCCGGCCTCCTGCCGCCGCTCGACTTCCAGGAGGCCCTGGAGGCCACCGTGGTCCACAGCGTGGCCGGGTTGACGCGCCACCGCGGCCTGCTGGTGGACCGCCCCTTCCGGGCGCCGCACCACAGCATCTCCGACGCCGGCCTGGTGGGTGGCACCTCCCAGCCCAGGCCGGGCGAGGTCTCGCTGGCCCACCACGGCGTGCTCTTCCTCGACGAGCTGCCCGAGTTCCGCCGCCACGTGCTGGAGGCGCTGCGCCAGCCGGCCGAGGACGGCGAGGTGACGCTGGCGCGGGCCGGCCGCACCGTCACCTACCCGGCCCAGTTCACCCTGGTGGCGGCCATGAACCCGTGCCCCTGCGGCCACTTCGGCGACACCCAGCGCCGCTGCCGCTGCACCACCCCGGAGCTGGTGCGCTACCGGCGGCGCATCAGCGGCCCGCTGCTCGACCGCATCGACCTGCAGGTGGACGTGCCGGCGGTGCCCCCGGCCGCGCTGGGGGGCGCCGGGGAGGGCGTGGCCAGCGCGGAGGTGCGGGCCCGGGTGGCGCTGGTGCGGAGCCGCTCCGCCGAGCGGGCCCCGGCGGCCCGGGTCAACGCCCGGCTGCGCGGGGCCGCCCTGCGCGCCTGCTGCGCCCTCGAGCCCGACGGGCGGGCCGTGCTGGTGCAGGCCATGGAGCGGCTGGGGCTGTCGGCGCGGGCCCACGACAAGGTGCTGCGGGTGGCCCGCACCATCGCCGACCTGGCCGGCGCCGAGCAGGTGCGCCGCGAGCACGTGGCCGAGGCCATCCAGTACCGGGCCCTGGACCGGCCCCTGAGCTGAGGGGCGGGCCCGCGCCGCCCGGCCGGGAGAGGCGGGCGGCGCCGGCGGAGACGAGCGACCACGGCCGCCCCGGGCGGCCATCACCCCCGCCGCGTGCGGGAGAAGGAGCGAGCGGCATGAGCAAGCTGGCGGAGCGGATGAAGGCCCTGGCGCAGGCGCTGGGCAGCATCGAGAAGCAGTTCGGCAAGGGGTCGATCATGCGCCTCTCGGAGGACCAGCAGCCCGAGCCGGTGGCGGTGGTGCCCACCGGCTCGCTGGGGCTCGACCTGGCGCTGGGGGTGGGCGGGCTGCCGCGCGGCCGGGTGGTGGAGATCTTCGGCCCGGAGTCCTCCGGCAAGACCACCCTGGCCCTGCACGCCATCGCCGAGGTGCAGAAGCAGGGCGGGGTGGCGGCCTTCGTCGACGCCGAGCACGCCCTCGACGTGGGCTACGCCCGCAAGCTGGGGGTGAGCCTGGCCGACCTGCTGGTGTCGCAGCCCGACACCGGCGAGCAGGCCCTGGAGATCACCGAGCAGCTGGTCCGCTCCGGGGCGGTGGACCTGGTGGTGGTCGACTCGGTGGCGGCGCTGGTGCCCAAGGCCGAGATCGAGGGCGAGATGGGCGACGCCCACATGGGCGTGCAGGCCCGCCTCATGAGCCAGGCCCTGCGCAAGCTGACCGCGGTGGTGTCGCGCAACCAGTCGCTGGTGATCTTCATCAACCAGATCCGGATGAAGATCGGGGTGGTCTTCGGCAACCCGGAGACCACCACCGGCGGCCACGCCCTCAAGTTCTACGCCTCGGTGCGGCTCGACATCCGGCGCATCGGGGCGGTCAAGGAGGGGGAGGTGGCGGTGGGCAACCGCACCCGGGTCAAGGTGGTGAAGAACAAGGTGGCGCCGCCCTTCCGCGAGGCCGAGTTCGACATCCGCTACGGCGTGGGGGTGGACCGCTTCGCCGAGGCCATCGACCTGGCGGTGGAGCGCGGGCTCCTCGAGAAGGCCGGGGCGTACTACTCGCTCGACGGGGAGCGCATCGGCCAGGGGCGGGAGCGGACCGCCGAGTGGCTGCGGGCCAACCCGGCCGCCTTCGAGCGGCTGGCGCGCCGCCTGCTGGAGGCCGCGGCCGCCGGGGCGCCCGCCCAGGGCGCCGGGCGCGAGGCGGAGGTGAGCGCGGCCTGAGCGGCTGCGGCGGTGGGGCGGTGGGGCGGTGGGACCGCGGGGCGGGGCGGCGGCGCCGCCTAGAAGAAGGCGTAGCGCAGGGTGAAGTTGGTGACCCACCGGTCGCCGGACCGCAGGGCCGGGGTGCGCAGGCCGCCGACGTCGAAGGGGTGACCCCAGTGGAGGCGCAGCAGGATGGGGCCGAGCACCAGGTTCACCCCCAGCACGCCGGTCAGGGTGCGCGAGTCCCAGGCGCCGGGCTCGAGGCAGGCCTGCGGGGCGCGGGTGGTGGCGTAGCGGCAGGGCTCGCCGGGCAGGGAAGCGGCCGGCCGCGAGGTGGCCCGGTCGAAGACGCCGCCGAAGTCGAGGGCCGCCACCCCCTCGAGCTGGTCCAGGATGGGCAGCCGGACCAGCCAGTCGAGCGGCAGCTGCAGCTCCAGGTTGGTGACCAGGTAGTTGCGCCCCACCAGGAAGTCGGTGTCGAAGGGCAGGTAGCCGCGCAGGTTGTCGGCCGAGGAGACCCACCAGGTGCGCTGCCAGCGGCGGCCGGCCTCGTCGAGGGCGAAGGTGGTGGCGCCGGCCAGCCGCAGCATGAGGTTGGCCCGGCCGGAGAGCTGGAGCCAGCCGGCCAGCTCGGTGCGCAGCGAGCCGTGCACCGCCCGCTTGCCGGGCAGCCAGCCGCCGCCCAGCTCGAGCAGGGCCGCCTGGCCGGACAGCGGGCCGGTGAACGGGTCGTGGCGGACCGTGTCGTGGCCCAGGCGCAGCGCCGGGGCGATGGTGGGCTGCAGGCCGCCGTTGGCGGCGCGCCAGGCGGCGGTGCCGGCCGGGTCGCCGAGCAGGCCGGCGCAGGGGACCACGTCCTGGAAGCCGAAGTCGGTGGGGCAGTACCGCTCGGTGAAGCCCAGGGTGAGCTCGGCCTCGAGGCGGCGGAAGCGGTCGAAGGGGAAGGAGAGCAGCCCCACCAGCCCGAGCTCCCGCTGGATGAACTCGAGGTCGGCCACCTGCCGGTCCACCTGCGCGTTGACCAGGTGGGAGGCGCCCACCATCCAGGCGACGCGCCGGGCGCGGTTGACGTACAGGAGACGCCCCTGGGTCACCTCCCAGTCGCCCAGCACCGCCAGGTCCAGCACCAGCCCCTGGTCGCGCAGGTCGTCGGCGAAGACCAGGGCGGCCCGCCCGGCCACGCCGCCCGCCGCGCCGGCGCCGTAGACGATGCCGTTCTCCAGCCGCCAGTTGCCCGGGGCCAGGCGGCGGTAGGCCACCGGGGTGGCGGGCAGGTCCACCGCCGGGATGGGCAGCACCTCCCCGGCGGGCGGGGCCACCGGCGTGGCCGGCCCGGCCAGCAGGGCCAGGCGCGGCACCTCCAGCAGCCGGAAGACCCCCCCGTGGAAGGTGACGGCCAGCAGCCCGCGCCCGGGCGGCGCCGCGGCCGGCCAGGTGAGGGCGGTGGTGAAGTCGGTGAGCGGGCGCACCGCCCCGTCGGCCAGCTCCGCCAGGTCCACCTTGCCGTGCCCGGTGGTGCTGAAGACCAGCCGGCCGCCCGGCAGCGGGCGGGGGTGCCGGTCCTCGGCCGGCCAGGTGGTGAGCCGGGTGCGGTCGCCGCTCACCGGGTCGAGCCGGAAGAGGTTGAACCGGCCGTGGTCGGTGGCGTCGGAGGAGAGGTAGAGGCCGTCCGGGCCCCAGGCCAGGTCGCGCTCGGCGAAGAAGTCGTCGGTGAGCCGGCGGGCCGCGCCGCCGCCCACCGGCACCACGTAGACGTCCTGCTGCCCGTCGGCCGCGGTGCCCACGAAGGCCAGCGCCGAGGCGTCGGGCGAGAAGCAGGGGTCGGCGATGCGCACGAAGCCGCCGCCGCCGGGGGCCAGCACCTCGAGGCGGCGGCGGTCGCCCAGCCGCAGGCGGGGGAGCTTGCCCTGCTGCTCCCGCCGCCAGCGCTGCACGGTGAGCACGTCGCCCGCGCCGGCCTGCGCCGACCAGGCCAGCACCCCCTCGGCGATGGCCGCCACCCCGTAGTCCAGCGGGTGGAGCGATTCGCTGCCCGGCGTGTCGTCGCTCACCACCGTGGCGGCCGCCGCCACGTTGCGCAGGTCGGCCAGGTAGAGGCGGGCCCGACCCTTCTCGCGGTCCAGGCCGCGCACCAGCAGCGCCTGGCCGTCCGGGCTGGCCACCAGCGCCTCCGGCTCGGCCGGCAGCCCGCGCACCTGGCGCACCTGCGCCAGGTCCTGGCGGACGGCCCCGTAGGCCGGGAAGTAGCGCCGCTTCAGCCAGGCCCGCCAGCGGGCGTCCACCTGCTCGATGGGCTCGCCGAGCACCCGCCGCGCCAGCGCGTCGAACCCCTTGCCGTCGGCGCCCAGCACCTGGCCGGGGAGCAGGTCGGCGTGCTCCATGAGCGCCTGGATCTTCTCGCGGCCGTAGGCCTCGGCCACGAAGGCCACGCGCGCCTGCCCCAGCTTGTAGGTGGGGAGGTAGCCGCGCAGCCGGTCCTCGGCGAAGGCCACCACCTGGTGGCGCCGCGCCGGGTCCGGGTTCCAGACCAGGTCGCGCAGGTACCCGTCGGTCTCGTCGTCGAGCCCGCCCCGGGTGTAGTACTCGGCGATGCCCTCGATGAACCAGAGCGGCAGGCGCTGGATGGCGGAGGTGGTGGGATCGCCGCCGGCGGCGTCGAGCAGCTTCTGGATGGTGAACTGGTGCACCATCTCGTGGGTGGCCACCTCCAGGAAGCGGGCGTGGTCGCCGAAGTAGGGCACCGACATCTTGAGGTCGCGGGGCGAGGTGACGCCCAGCACCGACTCCGAGACCTCGAAGACGTTGCTGGTCTGGAACTCGCGCTGGGTGCCGTAGAGGATGAAGGGGATGCGCCGGCTCGGGCTGTAGGCGAACTCGGCCACCAGGCGGGCGTAGGCGCTCCGGATGGCCGGCAGGGCCCGCCGCGCCTGCGCCGCGGCCGAGCGGTAGTGGTAGAGGCGCAGGCCGCCCCTGCCGCCGTCGGGCGCGGGCAGGTCGACGTACTGCCACTCGAAGTCGTACCAGGCCACCTGGTTCTGGCCGGGCCGCTGCGGCAGGACCAGGGTCTGCTGGAAGGGCGAGGCCTGGCCGTGGCCAGCGCCGGTCCCGGCGGGGCGGTCCCCTGCGCCAGGCCCCGCGCCGGGCCCGGCCTGGAGCAGGGCCGCCAGCTCCTGCGCGGCGTCGGGATGGCCGGCCACGGGGGCTGCCGCGGCCGGCGGGGCGGCGCTGGTGGCGAGGAGGAGGGCGAGGGCGAGCCGTCGCATGGTGGCCTCTGGCGCCTGGGCGGAGCGGCGGCGCGGGCTGGTGGAGGATAGCGCGGGCGCGCCGTCCGGGCTCACCCGTGGGCCACCGGCCAGGCCCGCCCGGCCAGGAGCAGGGTGAAGCGGCCGGACCCGGCCGGGTCCTCGTCGAGCGCGGCACCGAGCGCCAGCTGGCCGGCGCGGGTGAAGCGGGCGGGGCGCCCGTCCGGGAGGCGGCAGCGCAGCACGCCGTCGGGGCCGAGCCGCAGGGTGGACGGATCCAGCGCCGCCTCGGCGCCGCCGGCCAGGAGGAGCGCCACCTCCGCCGGCGGCTGGCCGGCGAGCCGCACGCCGCGCACCAGCCACGGGGTCTCGTCCACCGCCACGAAGGCGGTCTCGCGCCCCACCCGGACCTGCCAGCGGCCGTCCGGCGCCTGGGCCAAGGACCCCCAGAGCACCTCCAGGGTCCGGGCGTGGGTGATGGGCTCGCCCCGGTGGAGGAAGACCCCCTCGGCGTCCACCGAGAGGCCGCTCGACTCGCGGAGGAGGTCGAGGGGGGAGGGGGGGAGCGCGGGCACGGGGAGATGGTAGCGGGGGCCGGGGAGTGGGGAGGGGAAATCGAGGCGGGGGGCCAGGGTCGGGGTTGCGGTCGGGGTCGGGGTCGAGGTCGGGGTCGCGGTCGGGGTCGGGGTCGGGGTCGGGGTTGCGGTCGAGGTCGCGGTCGGGGTCGGGGTCGGGGTCGGGGTTGCGGTCGAGGTCGCGGTCGGGGTCGGGGTGGGGGTCGGGGTTGCGGTCGAGGTCGCGGTCGGGGTCGAGGTCGGGGTCGGGGTTGCGGTCGAGGTCGGGGTCGAGGCCGGGGCCGGGGCCGGGGCCGGGGCCGGGGCCGGGGCCGGGGCCGGGGCCGGGGCCGGGGCCGGGGTCGAGGTCGGGGCTGGGTTGGGTTGGGTTGGGTGGGTTGGGTTGGGTTGGGTTGGGTTTTGCGCGGGGTCGCGTTGGTCTGCTCCCCCTCTCCCCCACACCGTGGGGGAGAGGGCCGGGGTGAGGGGGCCGGGATGGGCGAGAGCCCCGGGGTGAGAGCCCCGGCGTGATGGGGCCGCCCGTGGCCGCCCCGGTTGCGGTCCGCCCCCTCCCGGCAGTACACCCGCCCGCGTGAACTCCCCACTCGTCGAGCCGGTGGTCCGCATCCGCTGCACCGTGGAGCAGGAGGCCCGCACGCGGTCTGCGCTGGGGGCGCGCGGGTTCGCGCCCGAGCGGTCGCTCACCTGGCTGGTGGTGCGCGACGCGGATCCGGACGCGGTCAACGAGGCGCTGGCGGCCGGCGGCGCGGCCACCCGGGTGGCGGTCCGCGAGCGGCTGGGGGCGCTGCTGGGCTGGGTGCTCGACCACGGCGGGCGCGTCGAGGGGCGCGAGGCGGCGCTCGAGCGGCTGGTCTCGAGGGTGGTCGAGGAGGGTGGCCTGACGGCCCGCTACGCGGCGCGCGACGCCGCGGCGCTGGGGGTGGCGGCGGCCGCCTGGCACGAGCGGCTCATGACCACCGGGGCGGCCCTGCTCCCCTGGCGCGACTTCGTGGCCGCCTGCTGCACCGAGCGCCCGGCGGCCTCGCTCAGCTGAGCGCCCGGCGCAGGAGGTCGAGCGCCTCGTAGGCCGCCAGGTGGCGCACCCGCCCGCGGTCGCCGCGGTAGAGCCGGGCCACTGCCTGCGTGCCCTGCGGGCCGGCCAGCGCCAGGTGCACGGTGCCCACCGGCTTCTCCGGCGTGCCGCCGGTGGGCCCGGCGATGCCGGTGATGCCCACGCCCCAGGTGGCCGCCGCGGCGCGCCGCACCCCCTCGGCCAGGGCGCGCGCCACGGGCTCCGAGACGGCGCCGTGGGCCAGGAGCAGCGCCTCGTCCACGCCCACCACCGCCGTCTTCATCCGGTCGGCGTAGGCCACCACGCCCAGGTCCAGCACCTGCGAGGCGCCCGGCACGCGGGTCAGGAGCTCGGCCACCATCCCGCCGGTGCAGCTCTCGGCCAGGGCCACCTTCTCGCCGCGGGCCGCCAGGCGCCCCACCACCAGCGCCGCCAGCTCCTCCTTGCCGGTGCCCCACACGGCGTCGCCGAAGAGGGCCCGCACCGCGGCCTCGATGGCGGCGGCGCGCGCCTCGGCGCCGGGGCCGGTGGCGCTCCACTTCAGGTGGACCTCGGGGAAGTGGGCCCGGTAGCCGAAGCGGACGCCGCGGTTGTCGGGGTCGTCCATCACCGGTCGCATCACCTGGTCGGCGTGGCTCTCGGGCACGCCGAAGAGCTTGAGGACCCGCGCCGACGGCGCCCCCTCGAGGCGGGCCGCCAGCCGCGGCAGCACCACCTCCTCGCACAGCCCCTTGAACTCCGCCGGCACGCCGGCCAGGCAGGTGAGGGTGGCGCGCCCCACCGTCACGCTGAAGCCCGGGGCCGTGCCGAAGCGGTTGGGGTGGACCTCGGCGCCGCGCGGGAAGCGGGCCTGCTTGGCGTTGTTGGGCGTCATGGCGCGGCCCAGCGAGGCGAAGCGGGCCTCGATGGCGCGCAGCGAGGGCTCGTGCTGCTCGAGCGGCACGCCGAGGACCCCGGCCACCACCTCGGCGGTCAGGTCGTCCTCGGTGGGCCCCATGCCGCCGGACATCACCACCGCGTCGGCGCGGCCGCAGCACTCGCGCACCGCGGCGGCCAGGTCCTGGCGGTCGTCGCCCACCAGCGTCTTGCGGCGCACCATCAGCCCCAGGTCCCAGAGCCGGTCCATCAGCCAGGTGGAGTTGGTGTCCACCACCTGGCCGGTCAGCAGCTCGTCGCCGGTGGAGAGCAGCTCGACCGTCAGCCCCATGTCGTCACCCAGGGCGCCCAGCGCGCCAGCAGCCAGAGCGCGCCGCCGGCCCACAGGCCGGCCGCCACGTCGTCCATCACCACGCCGAAGCCGCTCTTGACCCGGTCGAACGCCGAGGCCGGCCAGGGCTTGGTGACGTCGAAGAGCCGGAAGAGCAGGAAGCCGGCCAGGGCGGCCGGCCAGGAGAAGGGGACGAAGGCCATGGTGACCAGGTAGCCCACCACCTCGTCGATGACGATGCCGGAGGCGTCCACCACGCCCCAGTGGTGGCCGGCGCGCCCGGCGGCGTGCACCGCCAGGGCGAAGAAGGCCGGCAGGAAGGTCCAGGCGGGCAGCGGCGGCAGCAGGCTCACCAGCCAGGCCAGCGGCACGGCGCCCAGGGTCCCCACCGTGCCGGGCGCCACCGGGCTGAAGCCACACGGGCCCCAGGCGGCCAGCAGGGTCCAGGCGTCGGGTGGGCCGGCAGGGGCGGGGCCACGCTTGCCGGCGCGCCCGGCGTAGCGCCGGGAGAGCGAGGAGAGGGAGGGGAGCACGCCCTAGATGTACTCGTCCCGCTCGTCCTTGTCCGTGCCCTCGTCCTCCTCGTCGGAGGGCTCGAGGGCCTCGTCGGCCTCGAGCTCGGCGCGCACCGCCGGCGGCAGCTTGGCCAGGTTGGGGATGCGGCGGGCGTGGAAGAAGAGCGACTCGGCCAGGCCCATGGCGATGTAGGCGGCCATGTAGACCGCCAGCACGAAGGAGGCGCGGGTGACCCAGCCCACCACCAGGCCGGTCACCGCCAGGAAGCCGAAGACCAGCAGGCTCCGGGGCGAGACCCGGGCGTCCTTGAAGGTCCGGTACTTCACCGTGGAGACCATCAGGAAGGAGAGCAGGATGACCACCGCCGCCACCGGCAGCCGGTCGGCCGCGCTGGTGGCCTCGCCGAACTGCTTGTAGTGGGCGATGACGATGGCCACGATGGTGCCGGCGGCCAGCGGGATGGGCAGCCCCACGAAGAAGGCCGAGGAGCCCTTGTCGCCGCGCGCCGCCAGCACGTTGAAGCGCGCCAGGCGCAGCGCGCCGCAGGCGGCGAAGGCGAAGGAGACGAAGAGCCCGAAGAAGCCCAGCGGGGCCAGCGCCCACTTGTAGACCAGCAGGGCCGGGGCGGCGCCGAAGGACATCACGTCGGCCAGGCTGTCGAGCTGGACCCCGAAGTCGCTCTGGGTCTTGGTCATGCGCGCCACGCGCCCGTCGAAGGCGTCGAAGAACATGGCGAAGAAGATGGCCAGGGCGGCCTGGTAGAGCTGCACCGGGGACGCCTCGCCCGAGCACAGGACGAGGGCGTAGAACCCGAGGAAGATCGAGCCGACCGTGAACAGGTTGGGGAGGACGAACATCGCCTTCCGCAGGTTGATCTGCATGGCGAGACGGGCTCCTCGAGGCGAGGGCAGCGCGCCTCCCCCGAGGGTCGCGCCGACAAGGGGCCACGCTCTCACGGAGGCCGAGCCTTGTCGAGGGCCGGCATCCCGGGCGGGTCTCCCGATCAGGGGACCGCGGCGCAGGGCTGCCGCGCCTGCGGATCGTGGAGGAGGCGGACCCGGGCCCCGGAGGCGCAGTCGGCCCAGATGGCGGGCTGCACCCAGAAGCGGGCGCCGAAGGCCGACACCTGCGAGCCCTGCATCACCACCAGCCCCGGCCCGTGGCCGGTGGTGAGGGTGGCGGAGAGCTCGGCGCTGGAGTGGTCGGTGAAGATGAGGCCACCCACCTCGCCGCCGCCGGCGTCCACGCCGTCGAGCACCACCGAGGCCCGCGAGGCCTCCAGCGCCGCGCCGCCGCAGGCCACCAGCTCGCTGGACGAGAGCCGCAGCGTGCCGCGGCGCACCTGCAGGCAGGCGCCGCCCAGCCCGCGCCTGGCCCGCGGCCCGGCCACGGTGAGGTCGCGGCCGATCACCTCGCCGCCCGACACCGCCAGGCCGGTGGGGCCCGGGTCGCGCACGATCAGCTCGGCCAGCCGCGCCGCGCCGCCCGCCACGGTGATGGCTGCCTCGCGCGAGGGGCCGGTCACGGTGGCGCGCGCCACCACCAGCGTCCCGCCCAGCAGCGCCAGCCCGGCCGCGCCGCCCGTGGCGGTGAGGCCCGTCAGCGCCACCTCGCCGCGCGACTGGAGCAGGCCGTACTCCCCCTCGAGGAGGACGCCCAGGCCCTCGACCCGCCCGCTCTCCACGAACAGGCCGGCCGAGCCGCCGGACAGCGCCACGTCCTCGAGCCGGACCGCGCCGCCCAGCACCTTGAGCCCCGAGCGCCCGGGCCCGGCCACCAGGGTGAGGCCGGAGAGCGAGAGCGCGCCGACCGCCACCGCGCCGTCCTCGCCCGGCAGCGCCTCCACCACGGTGAGGCCGGCGCCCGCGCCACGCACCACCAGGCCGGCACCCGGGCGGCCGAGCCCGCCGCGGTGGACGCCCGGCCCCAGCCGGAGCACGTCGCCCGGCCCCAGCCGCTCCAGCGCCTCGCCCAGCGAGGCCCCGGCCGGCACCACCACCTCGGCGCCGAGCAGGAGCGAGAGGGCCAGGGCGAGCGGCGGGCTCACGGACACCCCGCCGGCCTCACCGCGGCCCCCCGCTCGCCGCCGGGGTCGCCAGCATCGAGCCTCCGCCCAGCCACTCCAGGGGGTCGCTGACCCGCCCGCCGCGCCAGACCTCGAAGTGCAGGTGCGGCCCGGTGGAGACGCCGGTCGAGCCCACCGCGCCGAGCGCCTGGCCGGCCGCCAGCTGATCGCCGGGCGAGCAGAGCACCGCCGAGAGGTGGCCGTAGCGCGTGGTCACGTCGCCCGGGTGGCGCACCTCCACCAGCAGGCCGTAGCCGGCGGCCCAGCCGGCGCGCACCACGTAGCCCTGGGTGGCCGCGCCCACCAGGCGGCCGCGCTCGGTGGCCAGGTCGATGCCGGCGTGCCAGTGCCGCTCGCCGGTGAACGGGTGGAGCCGCTGGCCGTAGACGCTGGAGAGGCCGGCCCCCTCCAGGGGCCAGCGCAGCCTGCCGGGCGGCCGCGCCACGAACATGGACTGGCCCAGGGCGCGCGCCGCCAGGATGCGGACCCCGAGCCGCGAGGCCCGCCGGCGCACCTGGAGGTCGAGGCCCTCCGGCGCCTGGCCGTAGCGGCGCTGGTCGAAGTCGAGCTCGGCCTCCACCGTGACCTGGGCGCGGACCAGCTCCAGCAGCGGCGTCTGCGGCAGCGGGCGGAGCAGGTAGGCGTCGAGCTCGGTGAGGAGGGCGCTCCAGGCGGCCTGCTCCTCGGGTGGGAAGCCGCGCCCCGGCCGCGCGGCCAGGCGGCGGCCGCGGGCCTCGGCGGCGAAGCGGAGCAGCAGCGGGTCGATGGCCGGCCCCTCCGGCGGCTCGGAGGGCACCGACTCCGGCGCGGGCACCGCCACCGGCGGGACCACCACGAAGCCTGTGTCGAGCGGCGAGGTGTCGCCGGGGGACGTGTCGGAGGACCTGGTGTGGGCCCCGCTGGCCCGGGGCAGCGCGTCCGGCCTGGCGTGCGGCGGCGGAGGGAGGGGCGCGCCGTCGAGCAGGCCGGCCTCGGCGAAGGTCATCCGCGGCGGCGGAGGCGCGGTGGCGCAGCCGGCGCCGACGGTGAGCAGGAGCGCCAGCGCAGGGCAGGCCGGCGAGGGGATCGAGGCGGCGCCGCGGGCGAGCGCGCCCCGGCGGCGTCGCGGCTCGGCGCTGGCGGTGGCGGTGGCGGTGGCGGTGGCGGTGGCGGGCGGACCGGACACGACCGCGATGGTCGCACGCCGCCTCGTCAGCCGGCCAGCGCGCGACCCAGTCGGCGCAACGATTCCGTCACCTCGGCGCGTCCGACATGTAGGTGTGTGATGAAGCGCACCAGGTCCGGCCGCGAGCCCTCCGGCAGGCAGAGCACGCCGGCGGCGGCGAAGCGGCGCGAGAGGTCGGCGGCGCTCTGCCCCTCGAAGATGGCGAACACCAGGTTGGTGTCCACCGGGTGGAGCAGCCGCGCGCCGGGCAGGTTGGCGATGCCCTCGCCGAGCGCGCGGGCGTTCTCGTGGTCCTCGGGCAGCCGGGCGCGGTGGTGCTCGAGCGCGTGCAGCCCGGCGGCCGCCAGCACGCCCGCCTGGCGCATGCCGCCGCCCAGCCGCTTGCGGAGCCGGCGCGCCTCCGCCACCAGGTCCTTCGGCCCCGAGATGACCGAGCCCACCGGGGCGCCCAGCCCCTTGGAGAGGCAGGTGGAGACCAGCGTGGCCGGCTCGGCGTATGCCGCCGGGGAGAGGCCCGAGGCGGCGCAGGCGTTCCAGAGCCGCGCGCCGTCCATGTAGAGGTGCAGCCCGTGGGCCCGGGCCAGCGCGCCCAGCGCCTGCAGCTGCGCCAGCGGGTAGACGGCGCCGCCGCCGCGGTTGTGGGTGTTCTCCACCTCGATGACGCGGGTGCGCGGGTAGTGATCCGCCACCGGCCGGATGGCCGCCTCCACGGCGGCCGGGTCGAGCAGGCCGCGCGGGGCGGTGAGGGCGCGGGGCTGCACCCCCCAGAGCGCCGCCAGCGCGCCGCCCTCGAAGGAGATGCAGTGGGCCGCCGAGTCGCAGATGACCTCGTCGCCAGGACGGGTGAGCGCGCCCAGCGAGAGCTGGTTGGCCATGGTGCCCGAGGGGACGAAGAGGGCCGCCTCCTTGCCGAGCAGCGCGGCGACGGTCTCCTGCAGCCGGTTGACCGTGGGGTCCTCGCCGAAGACGTCGTCGCCCACCTCGGCGCGGGCCATGGCGGCGCGCATGGCGTCGGTGGGCTGGGTGACGGTGTCGGAGCGGAGGTCGATGGGGGTCATGGAGGGGGCTCGGGGGGGGGGCGGGGTCGGATGGGGGCGCGGGCGGGGGCGCGGTCGAGGTCGAGGTCGGGGTCGGGGTCGGGATCGGGATCGGGATCGGGGTCGAGGTCGAGGTCGGGATCGAGGTCGAGGTCGAGGTCGGGGCCGGGGTCGGGGTCGGGGTCGCAGTCGCGGTCGCGGTCGCGGTCGCGGTCGCGGCGGCGCCGGATGGTACCATTCGGCGCCATGGCGGCGAGGCGTGCGCGGCGGGTGACCGAGGCGGAGCGGGAGCGGGCGGTGGCCATCCTCGACCGGCTCGGCGAGGCCATGCCGGACGCCCGCATCGAGCTCCACTTCGGCGACGAGCTGCAGCTGCTGGTGTCGGTGATCCTCTCGGCCCAGTCCACCGACGCCGGCGTGAACCGGGCCACGCCAGGGCTGTTCCGCGCCTTCCCCGACGCCGCCGCCTACGCCGCCGCCGCGCCCGAAGCGCTCTGGCCCCACATCCGCACGCTGGGGCTGTTCCGCAACAAGGCCAAGGCCATCGTGGCGGCCGCGCAGGCGCTGGAGCGCCACCACGGCGGGAAGGTGCCGCGGACCCGCGCTGGGCTGGAGGCGCTGCCCGGGGTGGGCGCCAAGACCGCCGGGGTGGTGCTGGTGCACCTGGGCTGCGAGCCCGCCTTCCCGGTGGACACGCACGTGGGGCGGCTGGCGCGCCGGATGGGGTTCACGCGGCAGGAGGACCCCGACCGCGTGGAGCAGGACCTGCGGGCGCTGGTGCCGGTGGAGCGCTGGGCCCACGGGCACCAGCTGCTGGTGTGGCACGGGCGCCGCTGCTGCGCGGCGCGCGCGCCGGCCTGCCAGCGCTGCCCGGTGGAGGGGCTCTGCCCGAGGCGTGGGGTGGGGAAGGGGTGAGGGCGGGGTGGGATCGCGACCCTGACCCCGGGCAGCCCCCTCACCCCGGCCCTCTCCCCCACGGCGTGGGGGAGAGGGAGAGCAGACCAAGCTGACCGCGACCGCGACCGCGACCGCGAACCCGAGGTTGTGTACTCCCTCTCCCCTCCGGGGAGAGGGCCGGGGTGAGGGGCTCCATGACGACCCCGACCTCGACCAAAGGAGCACTCGATCACAGGGCCGACACGCGCGAAACCCCTGTCCCTATTTGGTTTCACGCACCTCGAATGTCAGACCCACATGCGACTCTGAGTGCATGGCTTCCCAATTCCTCCGCCTCGTCCTCCCCTCCGACGCCCGCGCGCCGGGGGTGTTCGCCGCGCCCTCGGTCCCGGTCGCCTGCGAGGCCTCCGCCGCCTGGCTCGCGGCCCGCCCGCCGCAGCGGCAGCCGCAGCCACCCGCCACCCTCACCGACGCCCGCGCCCTGCGCGACGCCCTGGCCGGCCTCCTCTCTCGCGAGCGCGCCGCCGCCGCCGACTTCCTCCTGACCCTGGCCGACTTCGACCAGCGGCGCGGCTGGGAGGTGCTCGGCCACGCGAGCCTGTTCGCCTTCCTCACCCGCGAGCTTCACCTCTCCAAGGGCGCCGCCTTCCTCCGCTTCACGGCGGCCCGACTCCTCCCGCGCTTCCCGGCCGTCGAGGCGCCGCTGCGCGACGGCCGGCTTTGCCTCTCCACCATGGGCGAGCTGGCCCGGCTGCTGACGCCGGAGAACCAGGCCGAGCTGCTGCCCAGGTTCTTCGGCCTGTCCACCCGGGAGGCCAAGGAGGTGGCAGCGGCCATCTCGCCCAGGCAGGACCCGCCGCGCCGGGAGGTGGTGACGGGCCTCCCGGCGACGCGGCTCGACGCCAGAGACGTCTCGTCCGGTGCACCCACTGGGGGCGATCTGATTCGGACGTCCGAACTCCTGCTGGCCGGCGCTGCGCGGCAGCCCTTCCCGCTCTCGAGCGAAGAGCAGGCCGCAGCACCCGCCCGGGGCGAATTGGTTCGGACGTGGTCCAGACCGGCTACATCGGTAACGGGCTGACCGGAGACATGGGTAACAGTCTCGGCCATGCCCTGGGCCCAGGCTGACCAGATGAGCGAGCGACTCCGATTCGTGTTGGCGCAGCGGAAGAACAGGTCGACCTTCAGCAGCCTCTGTGCGGCGTTCGGCGTGGCGCCAAAGACCGGGTACAAGTGGCTGCATCAGTTCGAGGCCTCGGGGGCCGCCGGACTCGTGGACCGTCCCGCCGGCCCAAGTCGAATAGCCGGGCCATCCCCGAGGCCGTGCGCGATCGCCTGGTCGAGCTGCGTCGCGTCCACCCGACCTGGGGCCCGAAGCTCGTCGCGTGGCTCGAGGCGAACACGCTCGGCCTCGATGTGCCGGCCCCAGCACGGTCGGCGAACTGCTGAAGCAGCGCGGGCTCGTGATGGAGCGCAAGCGAATACGCCACAGAGCCTAGGAGCCACTTCGCACGCTGACAAGCCCAAGCAGTCTGGGCGATGGACTCAGGGCTGGTTCCGCCTGGGCGATGGCGTTCGATGCGACCGCTGACCATCACCGACGGATTCAGTCGGTACCTCCTTTGCTGCAATGCCGGGAAGGCACGGGCGACGAGGTCGCCAGAGACGTCTGGGCGCGCTGGTGAGGACGTTCCGCGAGTTCGGCATGCCAGCGGCCATTCGCGTCGACAACGGCCAGCCCTGGGCTGCCCCAAGGGCACGCTGGGCATCACAAAGCTCGCCGTGAAGATCTTGAAGGCCGGCTGGCGCTGGAGCGTATCCGGCAAGCCCCAGCAGAACGGCCGTCACGAGCGCTTCCACCTGACGCTCAAGCAGGAGACCGTTCAGCCTCCGGCCGAGGACATGCAGGCGCAGCAAGACCGCTTCGACCTCTTCCAGCGCGAATACAACGACGAGCGCCCGCACGAAGCGTTGCGGCAGCGACCGCCCAGCAAGATCTACACCCGTTCAAAGCGAGCCTGCCCGAGTCGCCTCGCCGTGCGGAGTACCGGCTGGTACTCCACCGTCACGCTCAAGATAGGAGGCAACGCACCTCCTCGGGACGACCTACTTCATCAGCACTGCCGAGGACGAACGGGTCGGCATCGTCGAGGTCGAAGACGGCTGCTTCGGCTCTACTTCTTCAGTCGGCTCCTTGGCCGGATCCACACCGCACACCCTGAACTGGGCTTCATCGCCGCCTGAGCACCGTTACCGATGTCTCCGGTCTGGGCGTTACCTGTGTTTCCGGTTGCACAACGTCCGAACTCGCGCTGGCGGTGGCAGTGCCGCATCCCCTTCCTGCCGGCGACGCGGACTGCTGCAGCGGCCCCGCTCGGGTCGATCTGGTTCGGACGTCCGAACCACCTCGAGCCTCGGCGAGGCCTCCGATGGACGAGGTCGAGCCCCTCTCCGCCGACCTGCGCCGCCTCCACCTCACCGTCTCGCGCCGCCTCCTCGACAAGGTCGCCGCCGCCAGGGACGGCCTCGCCCACGCGCTCCCCGGGGCCACCACCGCGCAGGTGCTGGAGGTCGCGCTCGACCTCTTGTTGCAGAAGCAGGCGAGGAGGAGGGCCCTACCCGCCGGCAAACCCGCCGGCGCTCGCGCCGGCGCGCAGGTGGCCAGCATTGCTGAGCAGCCGGCCTGCCTGGACAAGCCGACCGTCCCAGCGGGTTCAGCCTCCGCCCCGAGCGACGATGACGCCAAGGATTCCGGCGCCGCCAAGCCCGCCGTTCACCCCAGGTCCGCCGCTCTGCCCAAGACCGCCGCTCACCCCAGGTCCGCCGCTCACCACGAGGCCGCCGCACACCCCAAGTCCGCTGCACAGCCCAAGTCCGCTGCACAGCCCAAGTCCGCTGCACACCCCAAGTCCGCTGCACAGCCCAAGTCCGCCGCACACCCCAAGCCCGCCGCTCACCACGAGGCCGACGGTCACGCCAATCCCGCCGACACCGCCTCCCCGAATGCCCTGACAGGCGAGCAACCAGCCGCCGCCCCCGCACCCCACCCCCGCTTCATCCCCGCCGCTGTCCGCCGCGAGGTCTGGCTGCGCGACGGCCAGCGCTGCCAGTTCCCGCTCGACCTCGGCGGCCCCTGCGGCGCCACCCACCGGCTCGAGCTCGACCACCTCGTCCCGCTCGCCATGGGTGGCCCAACCACCGCGGCCAACCTCCGGGTGGTCTGCGCCCGCCACAACCGGTACGCCGCCCGGCTCGCGCTCGGCGAGGCCGCCGCCGCCCAGCGGCGCAACAGCGGGTGACCGCGGGAGGCGGCCGTTCTCACCTGCCGGCCCACCTCGCAGCGCCAAACATCGCGGTGGCCCGTGGCACGGCCCACAGCGGGCGCGGACCCTCCGCGTTGCTCCTTCAGGGACGCGCGTGCTAGACCGCACTCGCCGGAGCCGTCCGGGCAAACGCGTCGGACTTCGTGTCCGCCGAGGAAAGTCCGGGCACCACAGGGCAGGGTGCCGGTCAACGACCGGCCGGGGCGACCCGCGGGAAAGTGCCACAGAGAACAGACCGCCGAACGGCGCCGCGAGGCGCGCGTGGCAAGGGTGAAACGGTGCGGTAAGAGCGCACCGCACTCCTGGTAACAGGAGTGGCAAGGCAAACCCCACCTGGTGCAAGAGCAAATAGGGAGGCGTCTCCGCCGAAGCTGGCGGGGTGTCGGGCGGCTCGCCCTAGCCTCCGGGTACGGCTCGCTGAAGGCGCGCGGCAACGCGCGTTCGAGAGGAATGTTTGCCACCGCGAAGCCGTGAGGCGACGCGGGACAGAACCCGGCTTACAGGACGGCTCCGGCTTTTGCACTGATGTGTCGGCTCCTTTGACCCCAGGGATGCTGGGGTCCTGGCCAAGGCCTGGCCAAGGGGCTCGGGAACGAGCCTGGTCCTGGGCCTGGGGAAAGCACGTGGGCCGCGCCTACGGAGAAGCTGCGGCCCACGTGACCCCCGGCGGCCCCTCTATCCCTTGAGCACCACGACCGGCTCCAGCCGCAGCCGCGCCACGACGAGGTCGGCCTCGTCCTCGAGGACCTCGGCGATGTCGCGGTACGCGGACGGTGCCTCCTCCACGAGCGAGCGGGCCCTCCGCTCGTCATGGACGACCCGGCGCATCGCCCCTGTGAGCCGCTCGACTGAGATCCGGTCTCGCGCCTCCCTCCGCGTCATCACCCTGCCAGCGCCGTGCGACGCCGACCGGAACGACGTCGCTTCTCCGAGCCCCTCGGCAATGTAGGAGGCGGTGCCCATCGACCCCGGGATGAGCACTGGCGCGCCAGCCGGCGCGGAGATGGCTCCCTTGCGGTGGACCCAGACCCTCCTGCCGAGGTGCTCCTCCTCCTGGACGAAGTTGTGGTGGACGTCGATGCGGCTCTTCGCCTCGGGCGCCACGCCCGTGACCTCCTCGATGACCTGCGCCGCCGCGGCCAGCAGCGCGTCCCGGTTCGCGGCGGCGAAGGCGAGCGCCCACCGGATGTCGGAGAGGCACGCCCTGCCCGGCTCCGAGCTCACCGGGAGCCCCGGCACGCTGCCAATCCCAGCGGCGGCGGCTGCCTTGACGTGGTGTGCGCCCACGGCGGCGCCCAGGCCGCGAGAGCCTGAGTGCACGAGGAGCCACACCGCACCGCCCGGGTCGCGGTCGAGCTCCACGAAGTGGTTACCACCCCCCAGCGTCCCGAGGTGCCGGCCGGCCAGCCGCTCCCGGACGTGCTCCAGGGAGCTCGTCGAGAGGGACGCGGCGAGGAGCGCATCCGGCATGGACGCCCCCTTGCCGCGCTGGACCGCATCTCCAACTGGGATTCGGCTCGCCCAGCCAGCGAGGATGCTCCGCAGGTCCCGCCCCGAGAGGGCGCGGGCCGGCAGGTCGAACCGGACGGCCGCGACCCCGCAGCCGAGGTCGCCGCCCAGCGCCGAGGGCACCACGACGCCGTCGGTCGCGAAGACCGTGCCCACGGCCACACCCTGCGCGACGTGGAGGTCGGGCATGGCCGCCACGTGGCCGACCACGTAGGGCTGGCCAGCGATGCGCTCGAGCTGGGCGACCGCGCCGTCGGGCTCGGTCCGGCCCCAGACCAGGATCGGGATCCCGGTCTGGTCCGGACGGGGTGGAATCACCCGGGTCATGGATCACCCCCGAGCGGCGGACCGGCCGCGCCGGGTTCCTGGACCGCCACGAAGGTGAAGGACAGCCGCGGCAGTCTCTTCAGGTTCAGCAGCGCGGCCAGGCGGGCGCGCAAGAAGCCCGTGGCTCGCACCAGGGCCTCCTTGGACGACCGCTCGACCAGGTGCAGTTCGGTGCGGTCGGTCACCACCACGTAGGCGATGCGGGCGAGGCCGCCGTCGGACGAGAGCTGCACGGAGACAAGGCGGACGCCGTCGATGGCCGGGTCGGCCGCCTCGTCGCGGAGAAGGGTCTGGACCTCGTCGTGAAGGATTCGTTCGAGTCGCTCTTGCCGGTGCCCCATGGCGCCGGACTCTGATTCTCCTGGGTACGAGGGGAGATGCTGGGCGCGCGACGACCGCGCGCCGGATCGGTGCGTTCTCTTGGACATGAAGACGGTTCCCTGTCGCGCCCTCGCCAGCGAGGGCGTGGGTACACACGAACTGCGGACGCAGCGCTCCAGGGGAGCGCGCACCGGGAACCCGTCAGTGATGATGGAGCGGGCGAACGGCTACGCGCACGTCGAGGAGCATCCCGGGACACCGTTGGGCTGAATAGGCACAGGACACCTCCTCCGGCGCAGCAGCCGGTGTTGACGGGCGGATAGGTACTGCCCCTGCGACGGGGAGTCAAGGGGCAGAGACCTCATGGTCGGCTCCGCCCCCTTCCTCCCCGGGGCCTTGCGCGGCCGCCCGGCCGTCCCTACCAAGGGTGGAACCCCCAGGAGGAGCCCGCCATGCAGCACGTGCACGTCTACCTGAACTTCGCCGGCACCACCGACGAGGCCCTCCGGCTCTACGAGTCGGTCTTCGGCACCCGCGTGGTGTTTCGCCAGACCTTCGGCGAGTCGACCTTCATCCCCAACGTCCCGGAGCACGCCAAGGGGAAGGTCATGCACGCCCAGCTGCCCATCACCGAGGCGGTGCACCTCATGGCGAGCGACGCGGTCCCGGGGTTCGGGCCGCCCCTCCAGGTGGGGAACAACTTCCACGTCTCCATCGTGGCCAAGGACAAGGCCGAGGCCGACCGCGCCTTCGCCCTCCTCTCCGAGGGCGGGACGGTGGCCATGCCGCTCGCCAACGCGCCCTGGGGCCCCTACTTCGGGATGTGCGTGGACCGCTTCGGCGTCCACTGGATGGTGAGCCTGACGACCCCGGCCTGAACCCCGGGGCGAGGCGCCGCGGCGCGAGCTCCGGCCCGAGCCACCTCTCCTGAGCCAGCGTCGCCCGGCCGGGGCTGCCATTGGGGTGACGACGCCGGGGGCATACCGGGTGGGCCCTGCGGCACCGTGGCAGCGATGGTCCCTGCGCCAGGGTCCACGCTAGGCGTTGGTGGCGCCGATCGTGACCGCCCCTGGCCGACCGCGCAGGGGAGCCAGCTCGAGGTCGCAGCCGCGCGCCACTCAGGGGGCGGCCATGGTGACGCGGAGCGGACGCGTGGCGCTGGGTGCGGTCCTGCTGCTGGCCTGCGGGGGCCTGGGGTGCGGAGGCGGGAAGGGCCAGAAGACTTACACCATCGGTGGAACGATCACGGGGCTGGCGGGGAGCGGGCTGGTCCTGGCCACGCCCGGCCAGGCGGACCTGGCCGTGAGCGCCGGGGCGACGCGCTTCGCCTTCGCCACGCCAGCGCCGGACGGCACCACCTACGCGGTCTCGGTGCGCCAGCAGCCCACGTCGCCAGCCCAGGCCTGCGCCGTCGCGGACGCGGCCGGCGGCGTGGCGGGCGCCGACGTGACCACGGTGGCGGTGGCGTGCACGACCACCGCCCCGGTCGACGTCCCGGCGGACACCGCCGGCCTCTCGCTCCTGCCTGCGGGCGGCGTCGACGTCCGCTACGGCGCGGACCACGCGACCCTCGCCATCGCGGACCTGGACCGCGACGGCCACCCCGATCTCGCCGTCGCCTACGACACGGCGAACAGGGTCGGGGTGTTCCTCGGGCGCGGCGATGGCACCTTCGAGGCGAGGCCCGAGCCCACGACCGGGTCCGGCCCCTGGAAGGTCGCGGTGGGCGACTTCGACGGCGACGGTCGACCCGACCTCGTGACCGCGAACCGGAGGGCGGGATCGCTCAGCGTCCTCCTCGGGAACGGGGACGGGACCTTCCAGCCGAGGCGCGACGTCCCGGCCGGCGCCGCACCGGGCTGGGTGGAGGTGGGCGACCTCGACGCCGACGGGAAGCAGGACCTGGTGGTGAGCGGGGCTCCCTTCGAGCTCGGCGGCCTGGTGATCCGTGGACGCCAGGGCACGGGCGCCGCGGGCGTCCTCATGGGGAACGGCGACGGGACCTTCGGGCCGCTGGCCGAGGTGTCGAGCGGCGCCGGCCTCAACGTGGCGGCGCTCGGCGACCTCGACGGGGACCACCGACCGGACCTGGTCCTGGCGGACGCCGGCGGCGGGGGCCTGGGCGTGCTCCTCGGCAAGGGCGACGGCACCTTCGCTCCCAGGAGGACCTACCCCTCCGGCCCGGAGCCACGCGGCCTGGCGCTCGGCGACCTCGACGGCGACGGCGCGCTCGACGCCGTCGCGTCGGACTTCGCCGCCAGCACCCTGAGCGTCTTCCTGGGGAAGGGCGACGGCACCTTCCCGGATCGGGTGGACTACCGGACCGGGAGGGCGCCTGCGGCGGTGGCCATCGGTGACGTGGACGGCGACGCCAGGGCCGACGTGGTGGTCACGACCCTGACCGCGCTGGACCTCACCTCGGACCGGACGGACCAGCGGATCAGCGTCTTCTTCGGGCGCGGAGACGGGACCTTCCGCGGCGCGCTCCACTCCGCCGTGGCGGTGGCCCACCCGGCCTTCGCCTCCCTCGCCGACCTCGATGGCGACGGCCGGCCCGAGCTCGCCGTGGCGAACCTGGGGTACCTGGACTGGCTCGCCTACCCCGCGCCCTACTACCCGGTGGGCGTCTATCGCGTGGGCGGCGGCGCTCCGCTCACCGTGGCACCGCCGCGGGCCGGCGGCGTCAGCCTGGGCGGCGGCCCCGTCACCTTCACCGCCAGCGCCGGAGGCGTGGCGCGGGAGGTCACCTGGAGCCTGTCGCCCGACGTCGGGACGCTCTCGGGCACGACCGGGGCCACGGTGCGCTACACGCCGCCCGCCGCAGGGGCGTCACCGCGCGTCGTGCGGCTCGTCGCGGCGGCGGGCGGCGAGCAGGTCGTGGCGGAGATCGGGCTGTCCACCCAGGTCGAGCGGCCGCGCGGCAGCACGACGGCGCCCAGCGCCTTCCTCGAATACCTGCCGCCTGGGTACGAGGACGGCCTGCCGCGCCCGCTCCTGGTGTTCCTCCACGGCAGCGCCGGCAACGGGAACGGGCTGACGAACGTCTCGGCCAACCTGGTGAGCTGGGCGGTCCCGGCCATGATCGCCCACGGCGGCTGGTCCCCCGACCACCCCTTCATCGTGCTGTCGCCGCAGCACTTCAGCCTGGGGTCGGAGTGCGCCCTGGGGCCGGAGGTGGCGGCGTTCGTCGACTGGGCGGTCACGCGCTACCGCGTCGATCCGAAGCGGGTCTTCCTCACGGGCCTCTCCTGCGGATCCAGGGCGGCTTGGGACTACCTGGGCCTCTACCAGGACTCGAAGGTCGCGGCGGCGGCGCTCCTGGTCGGGTCCCCGGGCGCCGCCTGGACGCGAGCCGGCTGCGATCTCGGGAAGGTGGCCATCTGGGCGCTCCACGGCGCCGACGACAGCCCGCAGGCGGAGCAGGCGGTGATGGACCAGCTCCTCGCCTGCCCCGCGCCGCCCCGCCGGGACGCGGCGTTCACCCTCGTTCCGGGGGGCAGCCACTACATCTTCGACGACATCTACCTGGGGCGGCTGGGACTCGACGTCTTCGGCTGGCTGCTGGAGCACCCCAAGCCGTAGCGCGGCAGGTGCACCCGGGCGCGCACCGGGCGTGGCGGCGCGCAGCAGGTGCGCAGGCGAACCACACCACGCAGCGCTGATCCGGGGCCAGTCCGGGCACGACGGGACAGGGCCCCGGCCTCCCCGCTCTGCTAGCCTCGCCTGGTGAGCGCGCCCGGTCGGGCCCCGGCGGTGCGAGCCAGCAGCGCCCGGGACATGTTGGTCATCATCGACGGCTTCCGCCCGGGCACCCGCGACGCGGTCCGGTCGCTCGTGCCGCCGGCCTCGCTGGAGGTCATCGACGGGGCGGCCGGCAGCTCCTGGCTCGAGGTCGGGCACCACCACTTCCTGGTGGACGCGACCGTGGCGGTGCTGGGGATGGACGAGGCCGTGTCGCTCTGGCGCCGCGGCATGGCCCAGGTGCTGCAGCGCCCGCTCCACAAGGTCTTCGTGGAGGGCGCGGTGCGCCTCTTCTTCGACGGGCCGGGCCGGGTCATCCAGCTCATCCCCCGGGGCTGGCCGCTCGCCTACCGCGACTTCAGCACCGTCTCCTTCCAGCGGATCGGCACCCACCAGGCCGAGATCCGGTTCGACGACGTGGCGCCACAGGCCTTCGCCTCGCCCGGCTACCTGCACAGCTGGCACGCCATCTGCCAGGGGATCTTCGACCTGGAGCGCCCGCTCGACGGCGTCACCGAGTTCTCGTTCGACGAGGCCCGCGCCACCGCCGTTATCCGCTTCGCCTGGCGGGTGCCCGCCAGGAAGCCCTAGCGGGGCGAGCGCGGAGCGTGCCCGGTCGGCCGTCGCCGCCGCCGGCCCGCCCGGGCCAGGACGAAGGCCCCGAGCAGCGCCAGCAGCGCCGCCGCCCCGCCCCGCGAGCTCCCGCAGCCGCAGCCGCCGGCCTCCTCGGGCGGGGGATCGGCCGGGGGCGCCACGCCGGTCTCCCGCTCGAAGGCGCCCAGGTCGGCCGGCCCACCGGCGGGCCGCGGCGCGGTGGCCTGGTGCGGCACGTAGGTCACGTCGAGCGGGTGGGCCAGCGCGGCCGCCGGCAGCGCCACCCCGACGTCCAGCGCCGGCGAGCCGGGCGCCAGCCAGAAGTCCTGGCCGGCCAGGTCCACGAAGCCGGGGTCGGCGCCGGTGAGGTTGCCGCCGGCGTCGGTCACGCCCACCGCCACGCCGGAGTGGGTGCGCACCCAGCCGGCGCTGAGCCAGTTGCCGCCCAGCGCCAGCGGGCCGGCCCCCTCCACCACCGCCAGGTGGCCGGCGGACGCGGTCGCCAGGAACACGTTGGCGAAGACCGAGGCCTGCTGCGCCGCCGTGGAGAGCCGGAAGAGCGTGGTGTTGCCGCTGCGGGTCGAGACCACCGTGTTGTTCCAGAACCAGAGGCGCGGCCGGTAGTCGGAGGTGGCGCCGCTGTCGCCGCCGAAGTGGACGATCTGGTTGTTGTCGGCGCCGTCGCGCTCCACCAGCACGTTGCCGGAGACGAAGGTGTCGGCGTAGGCCGGGTCGGCCACGATGGCGGGGTCGTCCTCCCCGTCCACCAGGTCGAGCTGCCGGTTGCCGCCCTCGATCCAGTTGGCGCGGATGACGCTGCCGGCCGAGCGGTCCTTGAGCGCGTTGCCGGAGCACCGGTCGCAGAGGGGGCCGTAGCGGTTCCCCAGGAAGGTCACGCCGTGGCCGGCGGTGTAGGAGTTGTGCTCGAAGGCGCTCCCGACGTTGCCGTTGCCGTGGATGAAGCAGCCCTCCACCAGCAGGTCCTCGACGCCCGCCGCGGAGAAGAGGCCGTTGCCGCTGTCCTCGAGCTCGCAGCCGCGGATGGTGACGTGGCGACCGGCCTCCACGAAGATGGCGGCGGCGTTCTGCGCGTAGCTCGAGGCGCCGTTCCGCCCGGTGAAGGCCAGCGGTGCCCGGGCGCGCCGCAGGTGGAGCTTCTCCACCACCACCCACTCCGGCGTCTCACACGCTGGCGAGTTGGCGCCGCCGATCTTGAGCAGGGCCCGCTCCTCGTTCCAGAAGTTCAGCTGCGGCCGGGTGCTGGCCCCCTCGCCGGTGATGACCGGCAGCGCCCCGCCGGCGTCCGGCACCCCCACCACGCGGATGGGAGCGGCCGAGGTGCCCCGGCCGCACAGCACCCACTTCTCGGCGTAGGGCTCGGCCCGGGCGTGGATGCGCACCACGTCACCGGCGGTCAGGGCCTCCCAGGGCACCGCCCCGATGGAGGCGAGCGGCTGGCCCGGCCCCACCTCGTAGGTGGCGGCCGGCGCGGGGCGGGGCGCCAGCAGCAGGGCGACGGCGAGCGCGGCGGCGAGGCGGGGCATGTGGGTCCCTCCAGGCGGTGAGACCGCCAGCTTAGTCCACCTCCGGCGCCGGACCCGTGGGCAGCCGGCCGCCCCGCCCATATACTCCTGCCGCCCCGGGGCGGTGCCGGGGCTCACGGGGCTCCGAGGGGCGATGCGACCGACCAACCGTTTCCTGTCCTCGATCGCGCTGGCGGCGCTCCTCCTGGTCGGCGGCGCCGCCGCGGCGGCCCCGACCTCCGAGCCCGGCGCCTGGCTGCGGCTGCGCGACCAGCGGATCCTCGAGCTGCGGTCGGCGCGCGGCGAGCTCCCGGCCGGGCAGCGGGCCCGCGACGCCACCAGGGCCCTGGAGGCGGCCGTGGCGGCCTCGCCGGGGGCCGCGGCCACCCTGGAGGTCGGGCCGGACGGGGCGCTCCTGCGGGTCGGCGACACCACCGTGCTCCAGCTCGGGCCGGAGGACGCCGCCGCCGAGGCCATGGGGCTCTCCGAGCTGGCCGGGCGCTCCCTGGCCAGCCTGCGCGCGGCCCTGGAGGCGGAGCGGCGCCGGCAGGCCGCCCACGACGTCATCTACAAGCTGTCGATGCTGGTCTTCAGCGGGCTGGTGGCGCTCCTGCTGGCCCGCTCCATCGGGCGAGCCGCCGTGGCCGCCGCGGGGCGCCTCGAGGCCGCCGAGACCCACGTCCCGGCGCTGGCCGTGGCCGGCGTGGAGCTGGCCAGCGGGCCGGCGGTGCGCGGGGCCGCCGCGGTGGCGCTCCGGCTGGGCCGCTTCGTGGCGCAGGCCGGCGTGGCGGTGGCCTGGGGCCTCTCGGCGCTGTCGCACTTCGAGCTCACCCGGGGCTCGCGCGACCGGATCGCGGCGGCGCTGGCCGAGCCGCTGGTGTCCCTGGGCGGCGGCCTGGCGGGCGCGGTGCCGCTGCTGGTGGTGGGCGCCGTCGGCGTGGTGCTGGTGGCGCTGCTGGTCCGCGGCGCCGAGGTCTTCTTCGACGCGGTGGCGCGCGGCGACGCCACGCTGCGCTGGCTGCCCCGCGACCTGGCCCCCGCCGTGGGCCGGCTGGTGCGGGTGGCCATCGTGCTGCTGGCGCTCCTGCTGGGCGCCTCCGCCGCCGGCGCCGACGGGCTCCTGGGCGGCCTGGCCCGCGCCGCCCTGCTGGCCCTGGGGCTGGCCGCGGCGCCGCTGGCCGCCTCGGCGCTGGCCGGGCTCCCGCTGGTGCTGGGGCGGACGCTGCGGCCCGGTGACCTGGTGGAGCTGGGCGGCCACCGCGGGCGGGTGGTCGGGCTCGGCCTGCTGGCCACGGTGCTGGAGGAGGCCGGCGGCGCGCGCGTGCGCGTGCCCCACCTGCTCTCGCTGGTGCGGCCGGTGCGGGTCGAGGATCGCGCCCCGGAGGGGCGGCCGTGACCACGCTGGCGGCCATCTCCGCGCTGCTGGCGGTGGCCTGGGTGGGCGCGGCCCTGGTGGGCCGCACCGCGGTGGGCGCCGGCGCGGTGGCGCTGCTGGCGGGGGGCGCGCTCGGGCCCGGCGGCCTGGGCGTGGTCGGTCCTGGGCTCCTGGAGGGCGCCGCACCCCTCGCCGAGGTGGCGGTGGGCTGGCTGGCGGTGGCGCTGGGGGTCTCGGCCGGCGTCCGCGACGGGCGGCGCATCGGCCCGGGGCGGCTGGCCGGCGCCACCGCGCTGGCGCTCCTGACCGGCCTGGCCGTGGCCGCGGCGGTCGCGGCGGCCTCCGGCGCGACCTGGCCCCTGCCGCTCGAGGTGATCCTGGTGGCGGGTGGCGCCGGGGTGGCGCTGGCGCCCACGGCGCGCGACGCGCTGGCCGGCCTGGCCACCCGGCTGGGCGCCCGCGGCCCGGTGACCGACCTGGTCTGCGACCTGGCCGAGAGCGACGACCTGCTGCCCGTCGCCGCCACCGTGGTGCTGTTCGCGCTGGTGCCCGGCGCGCCCCTGGCGGTTCGCTTCGGCCTGGCAGCAGCCGCGGCGGCGGGGCTCGTGCTGGGCGCGGTGCTCGGCCTGGCGGCGGCCCTGCTGGTGCGCCTCTCGCCCGGGCGCGACCAGGCCGCGGTGGCGCTCTTCGGGATCTCGCTGCTCGGCATCGGGCTGTCGGCCACGCTGGGGGTCTCCTCCATGGCCACCGGCCTGGTGCTGGGGCTGGTGGCGGCGCTGCTCTCCGGCCAGGCGGCCGCGCTGGCGGGCCTGGCCCGGACGCTGGAGGGGGCGGTGGCGCTGCCGGCGCTGGTGCTGGCCGGCGCGCTGCTCGATCCCGGCGCCCACCCCGGGCTGCTGGTGGTGGCGCTGGCGGCGGGCGGGGCTGCGCTCCTGGCCAAGCTGCTGACCGGGCCCGCCCTCGGCCTGGCCGAGCCCGCCGCCCTCAGGGCCGGCGCGGCGCTGCCGGTGGCGCGCCTCTCGCCCGGCCCCTTCGGCGTCTTCGTCGGCCTGGCCTTCGCCCTGCGCCTGCCGGGCCGGGCCGGGGCCACCGTGCTGGCCGCCGCGGCCTGCGCCTTCCTGGCCGGCGAGCTGCTGGCCGCCCCGGCGCTGCGCCGCGCCCTGCGCCTGGCCGGTGAGCTGCCGGCCCCGGCGCCGCCGCCCGGCGCGCCCGCCGCCGCCGTCGCCGCGGCCGGGGAGGGGACGTGAGCGCGGCCGGGCCCCGTCGCGGCATGGCCTCCCGCCTGGCCGTGGCCTCGGTGGCCCTGGGGCTGCTGGCCCTGGTGGCGGTGGCCACCCGGCTGGCGCCCGAGGCGGGCCCCCGGGCCGGCACCATCGCGGCCATCGGGCTCCTGCTGCTGGTGGCCGGGGCGGCCGCCCTGGTCACCGAGCCGCTCGGCGTGCCGCACCTGACCGCCTTCCTGCTCACCGGGGTGGCGGTGGGGCCGCACGGCCTGGGCGTGGTGGGGCACCAGGCGGTGGAGGACCTGCAGGCGGTCAACGCGCTGGCGCTGGCGCTCATCGCCCTGGCGGGCGGCGCCGAGCTGCGGCTGGCCGGCCTGCGCGCCGGCCTGCGCGGGCTGGGGGTCGCCACCCTGGTGCAGAACGGCCTGGGGCTCGTGGGCATGGCCGCGGTCTTCGCGGCCGCGCGCCCGCTCATCCCCTTCGCCCAGGGGCTGGAGCCGGCGGCGCTGGCGGGGGCGGCGCTGCTGTGGGGGGCGGTGGCGGTGACCCGCAGCCCCTCCGCGCTGCTCGGCGTGGTGGCCCAGACCCGGGCCAGGGGGCCGCTCACCAGCTTCTCGCTCAACTTCGTCATGACCAGCGACGTGGTGGTGGTGGTGGTGCTGGCGGTGGCCACCACCCTGGCCCGGCCGCTGCTCGAGCCGGGCGCCGCCGTCTCGCTGGCCTCCTTCGGCCACCTGGCCGACGAGCTGGTGGGCTCGGTGGCGGTGGGCACCACCCTGGGGCTCGGGCTGGCCCTCTACCTGTGGGCGGTGGGGCGCCACGTCCTCATCGTGCTGGTGGCGCTCGGGCTGGTCTTCACCCACCTGTTCGCCTGGCTCTCCTTCGAGTGGCTGCTGGTCTTCATCGTGGCCGGCTTCGTGGTGCAGAACCTCACCTCGCAGGGGAAGGTGCTGCTGCACGAGGTGGAGCGGACCGGCGAGGTGGTCTACGTGATCTTCTTCGCCACCGCCGGGGCCCACCTCGACCTCGGCCTCCTGGCGCAGCTCTGGCCGGCGGCGCTGCTGCTGGCCGGCGCCCGGGCCGCCCTCGCGGTGGTGGGCGGCCGGCTCTCGTCGCGGCTGGCCGGTGACCCGCCGGTGCTGGCGCGGTGGGGCTTCGCCGGGCTGGTGCCGCAGGCCGGGCTGGCCCTCGGCATCGCCAGCCAGGTGACCGCCCAGTTCCCGCAGCTGGGCACGTCCTTCGGGGCGCTGGTGGTGGCGGTGGTGGCGGTCAACGAGCTGGCCGGGCCGGTGCTGCTCAAGGTGGCCCTCGACCGGGCCGGCGAGACCGCCGCCGAGGCCGGGGCGCCCGGACCGGCCGGGGGCGAGGCGCTGGCCGAGGCCGGGCCGGGAGGCCAGGCGTGACGCCGCGGCGGCCGGGCGGCCCGCAGGCCGTGCTCTCCCCGCGCGGGGACGCCTCGCGCCGCCGCCTGCGGCGGGTCTTCCTGGACGGCTTCGTCGCCATGGACGTGGCCGAGCCGCTGGCCTCCTTCGACGCGGACCGCCCGGCCGCGGAGGTGAGGCGCTTCATGGCCGAGCGCGGCTTCGACCGGGTGGGGGTGCGCCGCGGCGGCCTGGTGCGCGGCTACGTGGAGCGGGCCGGGCTCGGGGCCGGGCGCTGCGGCGACCACCTGCGCCCCTTCGGGCCCGACGACCTGGTGGCCGAGGACGCCTCGCTGCAGGAGGTCATCCAGTCGCTGGCCGTCAACGAGCGCTGCTTCGTGACGGTGCTCGACGAGGTGGCGGCCGTCGTCACGCTGCAGGACCTGGAGAAGCCGCCGGTGCGGATGTTCATGTTCGGCATGCTCACGGTGCTGGAGATGGTGCTGGCCCGCAGCGTGGAGGGCGCCTTCCCCGGCGAGGCCTGGCGGCTCCACGTGGCGCCGGGCCGGCTCCAGAAGGCGGAGGCGCTGCAGGCCGAGCGGCGCCGGCGCGGACAGGAAGTGGCCCTGCTCGACTGCCTGCAGTTCTCCGACAAGGGCCAGCTGGCGCTGCGCATCCCCGAGGTGGGCCAGCAGGTGGCGCCCGAGCTGTCCCGCAAGGCGAAGCTGCGCGCCGTCAAGGAGCTGGAGGAGCTGCGCAACCACCTGGCCCACAGCCAGGAGATCATCCCGGCGGGCTGGGCCCGCATCGTCGCCTTCTCGGCCTCGCTCGACCGGCTCCTCGAGTCGCTCTGAGGCGCGCCCCCCGCGCCGGCGGGCGGCCGGGCTGCCTGCCCGCCGGCCTCCCCCGGGCCCCGGCCCGCTACGCGTAGGTCCGGTACTTCGGCTCCCACATG
Source organism: Anaeromyxobacter sp. (assembly GCA_016718565.1). Taxonomy (NCBI): domain Bacteria; kingdom Pseudomonadati; phylum Myxococcota; class Myxococcia; order Myxococcales; family Anaeromyxobacteraceae; genus Anaeromyxobacter; species Anaeromyxobacter sp. The sequence continues at coordinate 125,353 of JADKCZ010000010.1, forward strand.
GCGGCCTCCACCATGGCCGCCACGTCGACCGGCCGCGGCACGCCGGCCAGGCCGTCCTGGAAGGCCACCTCGGCCACCGCCGCGCCGATGGCCGCCGACACCTCGCGGATGCGCGAGAGCTTGGGGTAGATGCGCCCCACCGCCAGGTCCTCGGGCTGGACCAGCGAGGCCAGCGTGCGCGCCGCCGCCGCGAACATCCGGTCGGTGACGTGGCGCGCCCGGGTGGCCACCACGCCCAGCCCGACGCCCGGGAAGATGTAGGCGTTGTTGCCCTGGCCCGGCTGGAAGGTCCGGCCGTCGAGCACGCAGGGAGGGAACGGGCTGCCGGAGGCGAAGATGGCCTGGCCGCGCGACCAGCGGTAGGCCTCCTCGGCGGAGCACTCCGACTTGGAGGTGGGGTTGGAGAGCGCGAAGATCATGGGCCGGGCGTTGAGCCGGCTCATCTCCTCGACGATGGCCTGGTTGAAGGCCTTGGACATGGTGGAGACGCCCACCAGGGCGGTGGGCCGCAGCGCCTTGATGGCGGAGAGCAGGTCGGCCTGCGGCGCGGCGTCGTGGGCGAAGCGCAGCTTGTGCTGCGCCAGGTCGGTGCGCGACTTGACCACCAGCCCCTTGGTGTCCACGAACCAGCAGCGGCGCCGTGCCTCCTCCGGCGTGGCCCCCTCGTCCACCATGGCCGAGGCGATCAGGTCGCCGATGCCGATGCCGGCCTCGCCGGCCCCCAGGAACAGCACGGTCTGCTCGCGCAACGTCTTGCCGGTGAGCCGCAGCGCCGAGTAGAGGCCGGAGAGGGTGACCGCGGCTGTGCCCTGGATGTCGTCGTTGAAGGTGCAGACCTTGTCGCGCCACTGCTCCAGCAGCCGGAAGGCGTTGGCGTTGCCGAAGTCCTCGAACTGCAGCAGGGCCTGGGGCATGACCAGCTTCACCGCCTCGACGAACTCGGCCACGAAGGCGTCGTAGGCCTCGCCGCGCACGCGCGGCTGGCGCAGGCCGAGGTAGAGCGGGTCGCGCCGGTAGCCCTCGTTCTCGGTGCCCACGTCCAGCATGATGGGCAGGGTCTTGGCCGGGTCGATGCCGGCGCAGGCGGTGTAGAGCGAGAGCTTGCCCACCGGGATGCCCATGCCGCCCACGCCCTGGTCGCCCAGCCCGAGGATGCGCTCGCCGTCGGTGACCACGATGACCCGCACGTCCGGCTTGGGCCAGGCGCGCAGGATGTCGGCCAGCTTCCCGCGGTCGTCCCAGGAGAGGTAGAGACCGCGCGGCCGCCGGAAGAGGTGGCCCCACTGCTGGCAGGCCTGCCCCACGGTGGGCGTGTAGATGACCGGCATCATCTCCTCGATGTGCTCGGTCACCAGCCGGTAGAAGAGCGTCTCGTTCCGGTCCTGCAGGCTGACCAGGTGGATGTAGCGCTCCAGGTCGGTCTGCTTCTGCTGGTAGTTGCCCACCACCCGGGCCAGCTGCTCCTCGATGGTGTGGACGTTGGGCGGCAGGAGGCCGCGCAGCCCGAGCGCGTCGCGCTCGGCGAGCGTGAAGGCCGTGCCCTTGTTGAGCAGCGGCTCGTGCAGCAGGGCCTCACCGTGCGGCAACGTGTGGCCAGCCTGACCAGCGACGGACTTCTCACCCATGACGACCCCCTCGGAGCGCCGGCGGACCCGAGGTGGGCGCGGCGGCGTGGCGCGCCGCGCGGAGGCGCGACGGCGAGGGGGATCCTAGGCCTCGCCAGGAAACGCAGCTGCGGCGCGATGACGCACCGCGCAGCGTCGCGCCCAGGCGCGGGGGGCCGCCGTCAGCCCGGCTCCAGCCCCGGCGTGTAGGAGGACAGGATGGCCACGGCGCGGCCGAAGCCGAAGTTGGTGCTGATGCGGACCACCCGGCGCTCCGCGTCGTCGCTGAACCAGATGTAGGTGGGGCTCTTCTCGCTGAACTTGCCGGAGAGCCCGGTGGGCACCCGCACCTTGATGGCCGGGAAGGTGCCCACCCGCGTCTTCACCGACTCGCGCCCCTCCACGGAGGCCACCACGGTGGAGACGGTGCGGCCGGACAGCACCGGGAACGGCAGGCTGGCGCCGGGATCGAGGGGCAGCAGGCGCAGGCGGAACACCAGCGCCACGAAGTCGAGCGTGCCGGGCGGCACCTCGATGCGGTAGCTCCGGTCGTACCGGCCGACCTCGCGCACCTCCGCCACGTTGGCGGTGCGGTCGAAGCGGGCCGTGTCGGTGTGCCGGTAGCTGGGCTCGATCCCCTCGAGCTGCGAGGACTTCGGCAGGCCGGTGGCGGTGTCGAGGAGGCTCACCAGGCTCTGCTTCAGCGACACGATGGCGGCCAGGCCGGCCGACCGCGACACCAGGTAGACCGGCAGGACGGATCCCTCCCGCTGGCCCACCGAGAGGCGGGCCACCCCGGCCTTGAACCCGCCGAGCTCGACGACGAACTCCATGGCCTCGCCCGGCGTGTGGGGGGCGCCGGCGTGGGGACTCACGGGGGCGGTGGGCGGGGCGGTGGTGGCGGTCGGCTGGGCGGGCTCGAGCGCCGGCCCGAGCGTGGGGCCAGGCGCATGCGCCGCTGGGTGCGCCGGTGGGTGCGCGGGCGCGGGCTCGAGCCAGGGGCCGAGGCCGCTGCCGTGCGCCGGTGCGGGCGGCGTCGGGGCGACCGGGCCGACGGTGGGCGCGGTGGGCTCCGACGCCCGGGCGACCGGGGGCGCCAGCAGGAGCAGGGCGGCGAGGAGGTGGGGGCGGGTGGTCACGGGTGGCCTTCGGGGCGTGGCGGCGACACTCTACTCCCACTCCCGACGCCGCGAGTCCCCGGCCGATTCACGCGCCGGGCGGCGCCCCGGGGCAAGGGCGCGGTCGGGGTCGGGGTCGGGGTCGGGGTCGGGGTCGGGGTCGGTCTGCTCACCCTCTCCCCCACGCCGTGGGGGAGAGGGCCGGGGTGAGGGGGCCGCCCGAGGTCGCGCCCGGGGCCGCGGCCGCGCTAGCATCTCCGCCATGTGGTCCCTCGAGCCCCGGAGCGGGACGGAGCGGCTGGCGGCGGCGCTGGCGCTGCTGGCGGCGGTGGCCACCACGGTGCGGCTCGAGGAGGTGGGGGATCGCCTGCGGCGCGAGGAGCACCGCGCCTGGTGGGCCTCCAACGGGCGGGACGTCATCAACGCCGGCGCCCTGCTGGTGATCGCCGCGGCGCTGACCTTGCTCGGCTTCCCGGCGCCGGCGGCGCTGGTGGCCGGCGGCCTGCTCACCCTGGCACTCACCGGGGTGGCGGTGGTGGAGAGCCGCCTGCCCGAGCGGGCCAGGCCCAGGCTGGTGGCGCTGGGGCTGGGGCTGGCGCTGTCGGCGCCCCTGCTGGCCTTCCCGGCGGAGGTGGCGGCCGGGCTGGGGCAGGTGGCGGCGCGCCTCTTCCCGGGCGGGTGAGCCGGACCGCCGGCGGCGGCCGCGCCTCCCTGGTCGCTACCGCGCCACCACCGTGACCGGCACCCGCGCCGCGCCACGCGCCACCACCAGCTCCACCGCGCCCGAGCGCGACAGGGCCACCACCCGCTGCAGGACGTGCCGTCCGCCTGCCGCCTCGCCCGCCGCCGAGACGATGACGTCGCCCGGCTGCAGCGCCGGCGACCAGGGCGGCCTGGCCGCCTCCACCAGGAGGCCGCCCGGCAGCCGCATGAGGCGGGCCAGCTGGGCGTCGGGCGTCACCGGGTCCGTCATGCGGTAGACGGCCAGCCGCTGCAGGTCGGCGTCCAGCGGATCGGCGGTGGCGGCGCGCTCGGCCAGCGACCTCACGCCGGGCGGCGCCCAGGAGAGGGCCGCGGCCGGCAGCCAGCGCAGCCGCAGCGGCAGCGGGTCGAGCGCCGGGGCGGTCAGGTGCGGCTCGAGCAGCGCCCAGGCCCGCGCCGTCAGCTCGCGGTGCAGGCGGGTCAGCTCGGGCGTGGGGTCGAACGGGTCGGAGGTGGCGCCGGCCTGGCGCACCGCCAGGCCCTCCAGCTCCAGCAGCACCCCGCCGCCGGCGCCGTCCAGCACCTCCAGGTGCTCCACGAAGGTGATGGTCTCGCTGGAGCGCACCGTCCCCGCGCCGTCGATGGCCCCGCTGGTCCGCTCCACCCGCCGCTCGGCCCAGCCGCGCACCGCCAGGAAGGAGGTGGCCGGCAGGCTGCGGCGCGCCAGCGAGGAGAGCAGGTCGGTGCCGACGCGCGGGTCGTCGGCCTCGTGCCGCAGCACCAGGAACTCGTCGGGGCCGAAGACCAGCAGGCGCCCCCCGTCGACCAGCGCCTCGGCGGTGGCCAGGCCGAAGAGCAGGCTCCGGTGCGGCGGCTCCTCCCAGCGGAAGGCGAACGGGTAGACCGCCGCGGCCCGGGCCGTGATGGGCCGGTCGAGCGGCTTCACCACCCGCAGCTGGGTGGAGGCGGTGGTGCAGGCGGACGCCAGGGCCAGCAGGAGGAGGAGCGACAGGCGAGTGGAGGGGGGGCAGGAAGGCATGATCGGGATGGTACGCCGCCGTACCGGCCCGGCAAACCCGACCCCGACCCCGACCCCATCAACGAAGCGGGGCCCCCGGCGAACCGGGGGCCCCGCGTGAATCCCTCGAGCGGAGGGGGGACGACTACATCATGCCGTCCATGCCGCCCATGCCCATGCCGCCGCCCATGCCGCCGCCCATGCCGCCGCCGGAGCCCTTCTCGTCCTTGGGCTTCTCGGCGATCATCGCCATGGTGGTCAGCATCAGCGAGGCCACCGAGGCCGCGTTCTGCAGCGCCGAGCGGCTCACCTTGGTCGGGTCGATGACGCCGGCCTTGACCAGGTCCTCGTACTCACCCGTGGCGGCGTTGAAGCCGTAGTTCGGCTCCTTGCCCTGCTTGACCTGGTTCACCACGATGGAGGCCTCGTAGCCGCCGTTGTTGGCGATCTGCCGGAGGGGCTCCTCGAGCGAGCGGCGCACGATGTCCAGGCCGAACTGCTCGCCCTCGGACACCTTCAGGCCGTCCAGGCCCTTCAGGGCGCGCAGGTAGGCCACGCCGCCGCCGGGGACGATGCCCTCCTCCACGGCCGCGCGGGTCGCGTGCAGGGCGTCCTCGACGCGGGCCTTCTTCTCCTTCATCTCGGTCTCGGTGGCCGCGCCCACGTTGATGACGGCGACGCCGCCCACCAGCTTGGCCAGCCGCTCCTGCAGCTTCTCCTTGTCGTAGTCCGAGGTGGTGTCCTCGATCTGCGCGCGGATGGTCTTGACGCGGGCCTCGATGTCGGCCTTCTGGCCGTGGCCGTCCACGATGGTGGTGTTGTCCTTGTCCACCGTGATGCGCTTGGCGCGGCCCAGGTCCTTCAGCGTGACCTGCTCGAGCTTGAGGCCCAGCTCCTCGGCGATGAGCTTGCCGCCGGTGAGGATGGCGATGTCCTCCAGCATGGCCTTGCGGCGGTCGCCGAAGCCCGGCGCCTTGACGGCGCAGACGTGCAGCGTGCCGCGCAGCTTGTTGACCACCAGGGTGGCCAGCGCCTCGCCCTCGGTCTCCTCGGAGAGGATGAGCAGGGGCTTGCCGCTGCGGGCGATCTGCTCCAGCAGCGGGAGCAGGTCCTTCATGTTGGAGATCTTCTTCTCGTTGATGAGGATGAAGCAGTCCTCCAGGACCGCCTCCATCCGCTCCGCGTCGGTGACGAAGTAGGGCGAGAGGTAGCCGCGGTCGAACTGCATGCCCTCGACGATCTCGAGCGTGGTCTCGAGGCCCTTGGCCTCCTCGACCGTGATGACGCCCTCCTTGCCGACCTTCTCCATGGCCTCGGCGATGATGTTGCCGATGGTCACGTCGCCGTTGGCGGAGATGATGCCGACCTGGGCGATCTCCTTGTGGTCCTTGGTCGGCTTGCTGAGCTTCTTGAGCTCGGCGGTGATGATCTCGACGGCCTTGTCGATGCCGCGCTTGATCTCCATCGGGTTGTGCCCGGCGGCGACCAGCTTGGAGCCCTCGCGGTAGATGGCCTGGGCCAGCACGGTGGCGGTGGTGGTGCCGTCGCCGGCCACGTCGGAGGTCTTGGAGGCGACCTCCTTCACCATCTGGGCGCCCATGTTCTCGAACTTGTTCTCGAGCTCGATCTCCTTGGCGACGGTGACGCCGTCCTTGGTGATGGTGGGCGAGCCGAAGCTCTTCTCGATGACGACGTTGCGGCCCTTGGGGCCGAGCGTGGTCTTGACGGCGTTGGCGAGGACGTTGACGCCCTTGAGGATCGCCTCGCGGGCCTGCTGGTCGAACAGGATTTCCTTGGCTGCCATGTCTTTGACTCCTTTGCGGTGAGGAAGGGAGAAGGCGGGGGAACTAACCTTCGATCACGCCGAGGATGTCCTCCTCGCGCATCATCAGGTGCTCCACGCCGTCGATCTTGATCTCGGTGCCGGCGTACTTGGAGAAGAGGACGGTGTCGCCCGGCTTGACGTCGAGCGGGCGGACCTTGCCGTCCTCCTGGACCTTGCCGTTGCCGACGGCGATCACCTTGCCCTCGATCGGCTTCTCCTTGGCCGTGTCGGGGATGATGATGCCGCCCTTGGTCTTCTGCTCCTCCTCGAGACGCTTCACGATGACGCGGTCCTGCAGGGGACGGATGCCCATGTTGCCTCCTGGTGCGAAGTCCCCGCCCGAAGCGGCGAGGAGGGGGTGGAAGGTCGGTGTGTGTGCTGGCACTCGAGCTGCCCGACTGCCAGCGGCGGCGGGATAGTAATCACGGCGCCATGGGTGTCAAGCGGACCTGACGATTTCCTAGCTTGTTGGGATGACTCGGCTTTTCAGACCCTTTTGGCAGTTGACTCGGGCGAGTGCCGAAAGTGGGGTTGGCACTCGCCCGCCCCGGGTGCCAGCGATAAAAAGCCTATGAATCACCGTGGCTTGAATTGCGGAAGCCCCATCCGTAGGCTCCCGGGAGGAGGTGCGCACCCATGCACAGCCCCATCCTGGTATCCCAGTCGCCGCGGGAGTGGTTCAAGGAGGCGGTCGGAGAGGTCCTGTCGGTCCGGCACCACCCGGTGAGCCAGGAGGCCGAGTTCTACCTGGTGGAGCTCCTGGCCAGCCGGGTGGCCGGCGAGCGGCCCCCGGAGCTTGCCGACGCTCCCCTGGACGAGCCACTGGCCCTCCTGCTGCTGCGGGCCATGGCCGCCGAGCGGCGGCAGCGGGCCGCCCACCTGAAGCGGCTCGGCGACACCTCGCTCTTCGTGTCCGGCTTCTTCGGCGACTCGCTGGCGCGCTCGGCGGTGGACGCCGGCTACTACCGCGCCATGGGAGAGCGGGCCTACGGGGCGCTGGCGGAGGGCGAGCGGAGCGCCGCGCTGGCCGGGCTCTACGCCGAGCTGTCGCGTCGCTTCGAGGCCCTGGTGGACTGCCTCGCCGAGGTGGCCGAGCTCTCGGAGCTCGAGTCCAACCGCGGGCTGCTCAGGCTCTACGAGCGCTTCCTGCTGACCCGCTCGCAGCGCGTGGCCGAGAAGCTGCGGGCCCGCGGGGTAGCGCTCTTCGCCGGCCCCGGCCCGGCGCCGGCCACGGGCGGGACCCGCCACTGACGGCCGGGACCGACGGCCACCGGCACCAAAGCGAAGGGGCGCCACGCGGGCGCCCCTCGGGTGCTCGGCGACCTCGGGAGGTCTAGCGGAGCGTGCGGGTCTGGCCGGCCGGCAGGGTGGCCTTCTCCTTGTCGAACTTGCCGGAGAGGGCGTCCCGCACCGGGCGATCGAAGCGGACCTTGCCGGTGGCGATCTCGCGGAGCGACAGGACCGGGGCCTTGTTCTTGGTGTTGGGCTGCAGCGGGCGCGCGCCGGCCATGAGCTGGCGGGTGCGCTTGGTGGCCAGCAGCACCAGGGCGAACCGGTTGTCCACGAGGGGGAGGCAGTCTTCGACGGTGACGCGAGCCATGTGATCCGTCCTTCCGGTGACTTCGAACGGGCTGATCTAGCTGGTGCCGGCCTTCCGGTCAACCCGCCGAGGGCGCGGCCTCCGCCGGCGCGCCGGGACCGCCTGGGCCCTACCCGCCGAAGAGCCTGGCCATGCGCGCCTTCATCTCCTCCTCGGAGACGTCCTCGACGTGGGTGGCGAGGAACCACTGGTTGCCGAAGGGGTCGGTGACCCGGCCGGTCCGGTCGCCCCAGAACTGCACCTGCAGCGGCTCCTTCACCGTGAAGCCGGCCGCGACGGCCCGCGCGAAGACCGCGTCGACGTCCGGCACGTACATCATGAGGTGGGTGCCGTGGGCCGGGTACTCGGCGCTGGCCTCGCCCAGCATGAGGCGCGAGTCACCGAAGAGCAGCTCGGCGTGGACCACGCTGCCGTCCGGCGCGTCCATGCGGACCGCCTGCCTGGCCCCGAAGACCTGCTGGTAGAGCTCGATGGCCTTGGCCGCGCCGCGGAGGGTGCAGCCAGGCGTGAGGGTGGAGTAGCCGGCGGGGACGGGGCTGACGGGCATGGCGGGACCTCCGGGGTGGCGTGAGGCCCATGAGTACTGCTCGTCTGAGCAGTACGCCAGGCTCCGGATGGGGAGGAGCGGTCGGTCCAGCGGCCCCCTCACCCCGGCCCTCTCCCCCAGCGAGCTGGGGGAGAGGGTGAGCAAACACCAGCTCCAGCCCTGCTCGCGCTTCCGCCTGGACCCGGGCAGACCACTGCGCTTCCGCCTGACCCGGGCAGACCTCGTCTGCCCCCTCTCCCCTCCGGGGAGAGGGCCGGGGTGAGGGGCACCTGCGTCCACCCGCGGTCGAGTCCCCCTCTCCCCTCCGGGGAGAGGGCCGGGGTGAGGGGCACCTGCGTCCACCCGGGTTGAGTCCCCCTCCCTCCGGGGAGAGGGCAGGGGTGAGGGGCACCTGCGTCCACCGCGGTCGAGTCCCCCTCTCCCCTCCGGGGAGAGGGCAGGGGTGAGGGGCACCTGCGTCCACCCGCGGTCGAGTCCCCCTCTCCCCTCCGGGGAGAGGGCCGGGGTGAGGGGCACCTGCGTCCACCCGCGGTCGAGTCCCCCTCTCCCCTCCGGGGAGAGGGCAGGGGTGAGGGGCACCTGCGTCCACCCGCGGTCGAGTCCCCCTCTCCCCTCCGGGGAGAGGGCCGGGGTGAGGGGTACCTGCGCAGCCCGCTACGGCGTCGGGCCGCGCTCGACCCGCGCCGGCGCGCGGCTCGGCGAGCCCAGCCGGGGCGAGGCCACCCGCGCCCGGCGCTGCTGGCGCTGGATCCGGCCCAGGGCCTCGGCCACCGCGCCGCACAGGATCTCCACGGCGATCTCGGTGTCGCGGTCGAGCGCCGTTCGATCCGGCCAGCGCAGCTCGAGGCTGCCGCCGCAGCCGCCCGCCACCAGCGCGGAGCGCGCCCGCACGAGGTCGTCGCCCTCCTGGCCGGCCGTGAAGGTGGCCTCCGGCAGGCCGAGCCCCGGGGCCGCCAGCCGCAGCTCGACCCCGCCGGCGCCCAGCAACCCGGCCGCCTGGCGCACCGTGGGCCAGACCTCGCCCCAGTCGGCGGCGCGCCGCAGCCTGGCCCGCACCATCCGGAGCTGGGCACGCACCGCCAGGTTGCGCCGCCGGTCGGCCAGCAGGGACTTGAGCAGCGGCGCGCGCAGCAGCCCGAGCCGCCACGCCGCGGCCGGGCCAGCCACCGCCAGGGTGACCAGCACGGCCGCGTCGAGCGCGCCGCCGCCCAGCGCCAGCAGCAGCGCGGCGGCGGAGAGCAGCAGGGAGGCGCCGTGCAGCACCAGCACCGCGCCGCGGTGGCCGAGCCCGCCGGCCAGCAGCCGGTGGTGCAGGTGCCCCCGGTCGGCCCGGAAGAGCGGGGCGCCGCGCAGCGCCCGGCGCCCGATGGCCAGCGCGGTGTCGGCGATGGGGAGCCCCAGCACCAGCGCCGAGCCCAGCAGCCCCACCGCGGTGGAGGACGGGTGCTGCGTGCGCAGCGAGAGCGCCGCCAGCACGAAGCCCAGGAAGAGGCTGCCGGTGTCGCCCATGAAGATGGAGGCCGGGTGGTAGTTGGAGCGCAGGAACCCCAGCGCGGCGCCGGCCAGGGCCGCCGCCAGCAGCACCACCAGCAGGTTGCCGCCCAGGAACGCCAGCAGGCCGGTGGCGGCGGCGGCCACCAGGGCCACCCCGGCGGCCAGCCCGTCGAGCCCGTCCACCAGGTTGACCGCGTTGGTGACGCCCGCGATCCACAGGACGGTGACCGGCAGCGCCAGCCAGCCGAGGGCCAGGGGCGGGAGGAAGGGCAGCGCCACCTCGTCGATGCGGAAGCCGGCGGCGAAGAGCAGCCCGGCCAGCGCCAGCTCGACCAGCAGCTTGGTGCTGGCGGTGGCGCCGTGCAGGTCGTCGTGCAGGCCGAGGCCGGCGATGGCCAGGCCGCCGAGGAGCAGCGCCGCGGTGCGCGTCCCGTCGGCGGCGAGGAGCGTCCGGACCCCGGGGTCGGCCAGGGCCAGCACGCCCACCGCCAGGTAGAAGGAGGCCACCATGGCCACCCCGCCCAGCCTGGGGATGGGCCGGCCGTGGACCTTGCGGGAGCTCAGGGCCTGGTCGAGGACGCCGGTCCGGAGCGCCAGGCGGCGCGCCAGGGGGGTGAGCGCCAGGGAGGCGAGCAGCGCGAGCAGGAACATGGCGGCGGTGGGCATGTGGGCGACCTCGTCGATCCCGTGACCCCCGGGGGCGGCGCGGACGGACAGGTGACCTGCGCACCAGCATGGGGCGCGGCCGGCCCGCCCCGGAGGGGCCTGGCACGCGGCGCGCGCGGCGGGGGTCAGGCAGGGCAGATGCCGCAGCCACGGGTCCTCATCCTCCACCCAGCGCTCGCCCCGTACCGCGTGGACATGTTCAACGCGCTGGCGCGGCGGTGCGCCCTGCGGGTGGTCTTCCTGTCGGAGGCCGTGGCCAACCAGGCCTTCGACCAGGCGCGGCTGCGCGCCCAGCTGGTCGAGCCGCCTGGCTACCTGCTGCGGGGGCTCACCGTGGCCGGCCGCACCGTCCGGCTGGGGATCGGCGAGGAGCTCAGGCGCCACCGGCCGGACGTGGTGGTGACCAGCGAGTTCGGCCAGGCCACCCTGGGGGTGCTGGCCTCCCGCCGCCTCGCCGGCGGCGACTTCGGCCACGTGGTGGCCACCGAGGACAACCCGTCCTCGGTGCTGGCCGAGACCTGGCTGCACGGGCTGGGACGCCGGCTGCTGCAGCCGCACGTGGACTGCGTGCTCACCTACTCGGAGGAGGCGCGGGCCCTGTACCGAGGCCGGTTCCGGGCCAGCCAGCCGGTGGTGGCCTCGCCGCTGGTGCAGGACGAGCGGGTGCTGGGCGCCCGGCTCGACGAGGCGGCCGGGGTCGCGCGGGCCGAGGCGGCGGCGCGTGGGCTGGCCGGGAGGCGGGTGCTCCTCTACGTCGGCCGCCTGGCGCCGGAGAAGCGGGTGGACCGGCTCATCGACGCGGTCGGCCGGCTCGGGGCGGCCTGGCCGGACCTCCGGCTGGCGCTGGTGGGCGACGGCGAGGAGCGGGCGCGGCTCACGGCCCGGGCCGCCGCGGTGGCCGGGCCGGGCCGGGTGCTCTTCGTGGGTCGGCAGGAGGGGGCGGGGCTGGCGGCCTGGTACCGGCTGGGCAGCGTCTTCGCGCTGGCGTCGGACTACGAGCCCTTCGGGGCGGTGGTGAACGAGGCCCTGGTGGCCGGCCTGCCGGTGGTGTGCAGCGAGCGGGCCGGGGCCCGCGTGCTGGTGTCGCCCGGGCGCACCGGCGAGGTGGTGGACGCGGATCGCCCCGAGGCGCTCGACGCCGCGCTGGCCACCTGGCTGGGGCGGCAGCCGCCGCTCTCGGACGCCCAGCTGGCGGTGCGGCGCCCCTCCCTGATGGAGAGCACCTTCGAGGGGGCGGTGCAGGCCTGGCTCGAGGCGCTGGAGGCGGCCCGCTATCACCGCCACGCCCCGCGCCTCCGGGCCGCCGGGTAACGAGCGGCGCCCGGGTCCGGAGCGCCGCCCTCGGGGAAGCAGCCCCCGCCGCGGAGCGCCGCCCGTCCGCCCATCCGCCTGGCCGTGACGCCTCGTCTGGGTGCCCCTGGCCGTCGCGGCGCGGCTGGGTGTCATTCCCCCGTGAAGGTCCTCCTGGTCCACAACCGCTACGGCTCGGCCGCCCCCTCCGGCGAGAACGCCGTCTTCGACCTGGAGCGCGACCTGCTGCGCCGCACCGGCCACGAGGTCCAGACCTACCAGCGCCACAGCGACGACCTCCGGGCCCGCGGCTGGCTGGGCGCGCTCGTGGGCGCCGCCGCCACCCCCTGGAACCCGTTCACCGCCCGCGCCGTCCGGCGGGTCGTCGAGGCGTTCCAGCCCGACGTGGTGCACGCCCACAACACCTTCCCGCTGATCTCGCCGGCGCTCTTCCCGGCCGTGGGGCGCCGCGCCGCCACGGTCCTCACCCTGCACAACTACCGGCTCTTCTGCCCGGCCGCCATCCCGGTCCGCCACGGGCTGCCCTGCACCGAGTGCCTCGACCAGCGCTCGGTGCTGCCGGCGCTGCGCCACGGCTGCTACCGCGGCAGCCGCGCCGCCACCCTGCCGCTGGCGGCCGGCGTGGCGCTGGCCCGCGCGCTCGGGCTGTGGCGCCGCCACGTCGACGCCTTCATCGCGCTCACCGGGTTCCAGCGCGACCTCATGGTGGCCGCCGGCCTGCCGGCCGAGCGGGTCCACGTGAAGCCCAACTTCTACCCGGGCCGGCCCGAGGTGGTGCCCTGGGCGGCGCGGCGCCCCTGCGCCGTCTACGTGGGCCGGCTCTCCGAGGAGAAGGGCGTGCGCCACCTCCTCGAGGCCTGGGCCGCCTGGGGCACCCACCCCCCCGAGCTGCGGCTGGTGGGCGACGGCCCGCTGCGCGGCGCGCTGCAGGCGCAGGCGCGGGCCCTGGGGCTCGGCGGCGTGACCTTCCTGGGGCAGCTCCCGGCGCGTGAGGCGGAGGCCGAGATCGCCCGGGCCCGCCTGCTGGTGCTCCCGTCGATCTGCTTCGAGGGCTTCCCCATGGTGCTGCGCGAGGCCTTCGCCTTCGGCACCCCGGCCGCGGTCTCCGACCTGGGCCCGCTGCCCGGCCTGGTGGAGCACGGCCGGGCCGGCGTGGTCTTCCGCGCCGGCGACGCCGGCGCGCTGCTGCGCGAGGTGCGGGCCGCCTGGTCGGAGCCGCACGGGCTGGCCGACCGCGGCGCCGCCGCCAGGCAGGCCTTCGACGAGCGCTACGCCGAGCCGGAGAACGCGCGGGCGCTGCAGGCCATCTACCGGAGCGCCATCGATCACCAGGGAGCGAGGACGGGCCATGACGAGCGACTGCCAGTACATGCTGGGCTTCGGGATCTTCGCCGGTGACGCGCGCCGCTGCGTGGCCACCATCGCGGCCTGGATCGCCGCGGGCGACCGGCCCCGCTGGCTGGCCTGCCTGAACCCCCACTCCTACGTGGAGGCGCTGCGCCGGCCGGACTTCGCCCGGGCCCTGGAGTCGGCCGACTGGCTGGTGGCCGACGGCAGCGGCGTGACGCTGGCCTCGCGCATCCTGGGCGCCGGCATCGACCAGCGGGTCACCGGCAGCGACGTCTTCGAGGGGCTGAGCCGCCGGCTCGACGAGCAGGGCGGTGGGCGGGTCTTCTTCCTCGGGTCCACCCCCGAGACCCTGGCGGCGGTGGCCGAGCGCTACCGGCGCGACTACCCGCGGCTGCAGGTGGTGGGCACCTACGCCCCGCCCTTCCGGTCCGCCTTCGCCGAGGCCGACTACGACGCCATGGCGGCGGCCGTCAACGCGGCCCGGCCCGACGTGCTGTGGGTCGGCCTGGGCGCGCCCAAGCAGGAGCTCTCCATCATGCACCTGCGCCACCGGCTGCGGGTGCCCTTCGCGGCGGCCATCGGCGCGGTCTTCGACTTCTACTCCGGGCGCGTCGAGCGGGCCTCGCCGCTGGTGCGGCGGCTCGGGCTGGAGTGGCTGCCCCGCCTGCTGCAGGAGCCGCGGCGGCTCTGGCGTCGCATGTTCGTCTCCGCGCCGATCTTCCTCTGGCACGTGGCCCGGGCCCGCCTCGGCGGGGCCCGGGGCTGACGGTGGCCCCGCCCGTGCCCACCCCCGCCGCGCCCGACCTGCCGCCGCCCGCCGCGGCCACCCGGTCGCTGGGCGCCCGCGCCCTGGGCGGGCTGAAGTGGGGCGGCCTGGCCGCCCTCATGAGCGCGCTGCTGCAGCTCGGCTTCACCGCCGCCCTGGCGCGGCTGCTGGCGCCCGCCGACTTCGGGCTCATCGCCATGTGCCTGGTGGCGCTCAGGCTCTTCACCTACTTCTCGCAGCTGGGCATGGCCGCGGCGCTGGTGCAGCGCGAGCGGCTCGAGCCGGCCGACGTGCGCCTGGCGCTGGGGCTCACCTGGGTGGTCTGCAGCGCCGGGGCGCTCGGGGTGGCGCTCCTGGCGCCGGTGGCGGGCTGGTTCTTCCGCAGCCCGGCCCTGGTGCCGCTGCTGCGGGCGCTGGCGCCCACCCTGCTGGTGGCCGGGCTGGGCGGGGTGTCGCTGGCCATCCTGCGGCGCGAGCTGCGCTTCCGCGAGCAGGCCCTGCTGGAGACCGCCTCCTACGCCCTGGGCTACGGCGTGGTGGGCGTGGTGGCCGCCTGGTCCGGCGCCGGGGTCTGGAGCCTGGTGGCCACCAGCTGGGCGCAGGCGCTGCTGCTCATGGTGGGCGCCTGGGCCCTGACGCGCCACCCGCTGCGCCCCACCCTGCGGGGCGACCGGTCGGCGCTCCTCGGCTACGGCGCGCGCCACTCGCTGGTCGCCTTCGTGGAGTTCCTCGGCTCCAGCCTGGACGGCGCGGTGGTGGGCCGGCTGCTCGGCGAGGCCACGCTCGGCCTCTACGGTCGCGCCCTGCTGCTCACCAGCCAGCCGGTGGAGAAGGCCGCCGGGGTGGTGGCGCGGGTGCTCTTCCCGCTCCTCTCCACCGTGCAGTCCGACCGCCGCCGGGTGGGCGGCGCCTTCCTGCTGGGGGTGGCGCTGGTGGGCGGCCTGGGCGGCGCCCTCAGCCTGGGGGTCTCGGCCGCCGCCGGCGACGTGGTGCGGGCGGTGCTGGGGCCGGGGTGGGACGGGGCCACGCCGATGGTGCAGGTGCTGGCCCTGGCCGTGCCGCTGGCCTACATGTCCCAGATCGCCGGGGTGGTCTGCGACGCCCTGGCCCTGCTGCGCTTCAAGCTGCGGGTCCAGGGGCTCGGGCTGGTGGTCATCGCGGCGCTCATGGTGGTGCTCTCACCGGCCGGCGCCCGCGGCGTGGCCTGGGCGGTGGTGGCCGGCGAGGCCTTGCGGCTTTCGGTCTTCCTGGTCTTCCTCTCGCGTGAGCTCGGCTGCGCGCGCGCCGACGTGGCCCGGGTGCTGGCGGCGGTGGCGGCCTCCGGGCTGCTGGCCTACGGGGCCTGCGCCGCCGCCTCGGCGCTGGCGGCGCGCCTCGGCCTCGGGCCGCTCGCCACCCTGGGCCTCGACGGCCTGGCCGGGCTGCTGGCCCTCTCGCTGGGCGCCGCCATGGGGCTGCGCCTGGTCGAGGGGACAGCGCCGGCGCGGCTGGCCGACGCCTCGCTGCCGGGCTGGCACCGCCTGCGGCTGCGGCTGGTGGGGGTGCGGGCGTGACGCCGGTCCTGGGCCGGCTCGGGGAGGGGCGTGGGGTCGAGGCCGGGCCGGCCCGCCCGCGCCTGGTGGCGCTCCTCACCGTGCACGACCGCAAGGCGCTGACGCTGGCCTGCCTGGCGCGGCTGACCGACCAGGCGCAGGGCTGCGGCGCCGACGTCTCGGTGGTGCTGGTGGACGACGGCAGCACCGACGGCACCGGCGCCGCGGTGCGGGAGGCCTTCCCGGCGGTGCAGGTGGTGGCGGGCTCCGGGCAGCTCTACTGGAACGGCGGGATGCGCCTGGCCTTCCAGGTGGCCCGGGCGCAGGACCCCGACCTCTACCTGCTGCTCAACGACGACACCCACCTGGCGCCGGGCGCGCTGGCCCGGCTGCTGGCCACCCACCGGGCCCTGGCCGCCGCCCGGCCCCGCCCGTGCCTGGTGGTCGGCTCCACGCTCGACCCGGCCACCGGCCGCCAGAGCTACGGCGGCTGGCGCAAGGGGCCCAGGCTGGCCCCGGGCCGGATCTCGCTCCTGGAGCCCGGCGACGCGCCGCGCCCCTGCGACACCATGAACGCCAACTGCGTGCTGGTGCCGCGCGCCGTGGCGGCCCGGGTGGGCAACCTCGACGCCGCCTTCACCCACAGCATGGGCGACCTCGACTACGGCCTGCGGGCCGGGCGGGCCGGCTGCGAGCTGTGGGTGGCGCCCGGCTTCGTCGGCGAGTGCCAGGCCAACACCGGCCACGCCCAGTGGGCCCGGGCCGCCATGGGCGCTCGCGAGCGCTGGCGCCGGGTGGCCGGCCCCAAGGGGCTGCCGCCGGCCGAGTGGCTGGTCTTCACCTCCCGTCACGCCGGCCCGCTCTGGCCGGCCTGGTTCGCCTGGCCGTACCTCAAGACCGGCTGGCAGGCGCTGCGCAGCGCCCTGGCGCGGTAGGCTGCGGCGCTCCCCATGGCCGTCCACCTGGTCTACGCCACCGATCCCGGCAGCGCCCGCGACCTGGGCGCCCGCCTGCGGCGGCGCGCCGTGGGGGAGGCCCAGCGCCGCGGGCTCCCCGTGGGGCTGCTCGGCCGGCGCGACGCGGTGGACGTGGCCGGCTGGCCGGCGCGCGCCCCGGTGAGCATCACCGCCCGGCTCTACCAGGCGCTGCGCGAGCGCGGCCCCACCCACCTCTACGACTGGACCGAGCGGGTGCCGCTGCGGGCCGGCCCTGGCGACGTGCTGGTGGGGCACCCGTTCCCCGGCGACGACCGCCGGGTCTGGAACCGCGCCTGCCTGGAGGCCCGGGCCGGCGTGCGGGTGGCGCTCCTGCCGCTCAGCCACCGCATGGCCGAGGCCAACGCCTTCCTCGATCCCTTCGTGCCGCACCTCGACGCCATCCTCGGCATCATGGGGCCGTACTGGTGGGACACCTGGCGGCAGGGGCCGTTCGCCCACTGGGCCGACAAGCTCACCCCGGTGGACATGGCCATCGACGTGGCGCGCTTCCCGCGGGTCAAGACCGCCTTCAACCCGCCCGGGCGCCGCACCTTCGTCTACCTGGGCGGCGAGGGGGCGCAGAAGGGCACCCACCTGCTCTCCATCCTCTTCGGCCTGGCGAAGCGCCACCGCTGCGTCTGGATCGGCACCGGCCGTCCGGTCCCCAACGTGGAGCACCGCGGCTTCGCCGAGCTCACCCCGGACTACGTGCGGCGCCTGGCCGAGGAGGCGGACGTCTTCGTCACCATGGGGGTCTCCGACGCCAACCCGACCACCATCCTGGAGGCCATGGCCTGGGGCTTCCCGGTCTGCAGCACGCCGGAGTCGGGCTACCACCACATGCCCGAGCTGACGGCGCTCAGCACCACCGACATGCCCCACAACCTGGCGGTGCTCGACCGGCTCCAGGACGCGCCCGAGGCCGAGCTGCGGGCCCAGGCCGACGCGGCCCGCCGCACGGTCGAGCGGGACTTCGGCTGGGACCGCTTCCTCTCCACCGTGCTCGGCGGCATCGAGCGGGCGGCGCTGGCCCGGGGCGTGACGCCCTGGCCCGGCGCGGGCGCGCGCTGAGGACCCCGTGCACGTCGGCCTGAACGCCCTCGACCTCTCCCCCGGCCGCTCCGGCGGCATCGAGACCTACCTGCGCAACCTGCTGGCGGCGCTGCAGGCGCTGCCGGCCGGGGAGGACCGGTTCACCCTGCTGGCCCTGCCGCCGGTGGGCGCCACGCTGCCGCTCCACGGCCCCGCCTTCCGCCGCCGCGAGTTCGCCTGCGGGCGCCCCTCGCCCGGCTGGCTGCTGCGGCGCGGCCTCCTGCGGCTCACCGGGCGCGACCTGCTGGCCCCGGCCATCGACCGGCTGGGGCTCGACGTGGTGCACCACCCCTTCACCACCGTGAACACCCCCGGGCTCAGGGGCGCCTCGGTGCTGACCTTCCACGACATGCAGCACGAGTTCCTGCCCGGCAACTTCACGCCGGCCGAGCTGGCCCGGCGCCGCCTCCGCTACCCGGCCTCGGCGCGCTCGGCCACCCGGGTCATCGCCATCTCGGAGCACGTCAAGGGCACGCTGGTGGAGCGCTACGGCCTCGACCCGGCCCGGGTGGACGTGGTCCACAGCGGCTGCGGGCCGGAGTTCGCGCCCATCGCCGACCCGGCGCGGCTGGCGGCGGCGCGGCGCGACCTCGGCCTGCCGCGCCCGTTCCTCTACTACCCGGCGGCCAGCTGGCCCCACAAGGACCACCTCACCCTGCTGCGGGCGCTGCGCCTGCTGCTGGATCGCCGGGTCTTCGACGGCGACCTGGTGCTGACCGGCGTGGCGCGCGAGGCCAGCGGCCTGGTGGGCGCCGAGATCGCCCGGCTCGGCCTGCAGGACCGGGTGCGGCTGCTGGGTCACCTGCCGGCGGCCCGGCTGCCGGAGCTCTACGCGCTGGCCGAGGCGCTGGCCTTCCCGTCGCGCTTCGAGGGCTTCGGCTTCCCGCTGGTGGAGGCCTTCGCCTGCGGCTGCCCGGTGGTCTCCTCCGACGCCACCTCGCTGCCGGAGGTGGCCGGCGGGGCGGCGCTGCTGTTCGAGGCCGGCTCGGCGGAGGCGCTGGCGGCGCGGCTCACCGAGGTGCTGGGGGGCGGCGCGGTGCGGGCGGCGCTGCGGGCGGCCGGGCTGGCCCGGGCCGCCGACTTCTCGTGGGCCAGGGCGGCGCAGCAGACGGTGGAGAGCTACCGGCGCGCCGCGGCCAGCCTGGCGTCGTCGACCAGCGCCGCGAAGAGCAGCAAGTGGAGCAGCACGAAGGCGTCGAGCACGTAGTAGGCGCGCAGCGGCGTGTTGGTGAGGCAGAGCGAGAGCACCGCCCCGAGGAGCACCAGCGGCAGGGGGCTGCGCCGGGCCGCCCGGAGCGCGCCGGCCAGCGCCACCCCCAGGTAGCCGAGCAGCCCCAGCAGCCCCACCACCCCGGCGCTGGCCAGCGCGTGCAGCAGCTGGTTGTGGGCGTGGTCGAAGGGGCCGTAGGTGGCCCGGAAGCGCTCGCTCTCCCACAGCCCGAGGCCGTAGCCGAAGAGCGGGCTCTCCAGCCAGGTGCGCCAGCTGGTGGCCCAGATGTAGGTCCGGCCGGTCAGCGAGAGGAGCTGATCGCCGCCCTGCAGCGAGGCGACCTGCACGTGGCCGGACCCGGCGGCCAGCAGGCCGACCAGCGCGCCGCCGACGCCGCCGAGCAGGAGCACCCAGGTGGCCCGGGCGCTGGCGCCCCCGCCCAGGCCGAGCGCCGGCAGGAGGCGCCAGGTGCGGCGGGCCAGCAGCAGCGCCACCACCAGCAGGACGAAGAGCCAGGAGGTCTTGGCCTGGGTGAGGAGCAGCGCCAGGCCGGCCGCGCCGAGGTGCAGCAGGCGCCAGCGCGAGCGCGAGGGCGCGCACAGCTCGAGCGCCAGGAAGGCGGAGGAGAGGGCGCCCAGGCTGGTGGCGCCGCCGCCCACGCCGTAGAGCCGGACCGGCAGCCCGGGCAGGACGCCCTCCAGGTAGGGCGCCAGGGCCTGCGCCGGCGCGAGCACCGCCGCGGCCAGGCTGGCGTGGACGAAGGCCCCCAGGACGACCTTGGCCAGCCAGGTGAGCCTCGCCGGCGGGATCGGGCGGGCGAAGTAGGCGCCGGTGAAGACGATGGGGGGCAGCAGGAGCCGCGCGTCGAGCCCCGGCTCCCGGGCGGCCAGCCCCGGCAGGAGGAAGTTGGTGGCGACGAAGCCCAGGTAGGCGAGCCAGAGGGCCAGGCCGGCGCGCGGGAAGCCGTGGAGGACGGTGGCCCGGGCGGCCGCCACGCCGCTGGCCAGGAGCACCAGCGCGGTGGCGGCGCGCGACAGGTCGAAGGCCAGCTGGTCCGGGCTGGCGTTCCAGATGGGCGCGTCCTCGCCCAGCGAGAGGTCGCGGGGGACGAGGGCGCCGGTGAGCAGCGTGCCGGCCGTGATCAGGATGAGCAGGGCAGGCAGGAGGAGGGCCGGGGCTGGCCGCGCCGCGCCCACCGGGCCGGGCAGGTCGTCGGCGGCGAGCTCGAGCGAGGGCATGGCCGGGCGTCCGCGCCGGGCTAGCGCCGCCGCCAAGCGGCGCGCAGGGCCGCCAGCGTGGCCTGCCGGGCCGGGTCGCGCGCCACGGCCGCCAGGGCGTCCTCCGCGAAGGTGGCCAGCAGCGCCGCCAGCAGCCCCAGCGCCGCCGCGCCCAGCACCAGCTGGGTGCGCTTCGGCTTGCTGCGCTTCTCCGGGGGCCGGGCCGGATCCACCACCTGCACCAGCGGGGCCTCCTTGCTCTCGTCCACCCGGGCCAGCTCGTACTGCTTGGCCAGCAGCTCGAACATCACCTCCTGGTACTTCACCTCGCGCACCAGCCGCAGGTTGGACACGCCGGTGGCCAGGCGGCCGCCGGCGCCCGGCGCGCCCGGCGCAGGCTCGGCCGCCGCGCCGCCGCCGGTCTCCTGCCGGCCCAGCTCGGCCCTCATGCTGGCCAGCTCCTGCTCGCCGCGCCTGAGGTCGGGGTGCGCGGCGGTGGCGTAGGCGCGCATGGCGCCCAGCTGGATCTCCTTGGCGCTGATCTGGGCGCGCAGCCGGGCCACCGTCTCCACCGCGCCGCGCCCCTGCGCCTCCACGCTCACCAGGCCGCCGGCGTCGAGCCCCCGGCGCAGCGCCAGCTCGGCGTCGGCCAGCTGGTCCTTGGTCTTCTCGAGCTGGCGCTCGAAGAAGAGGCGGCGCTGGGCGGCCTCGCCCACGGCCAGGGTGCTGGTGAGCCGGTGGAGCTGCTCCACGTAGGCGTTGGCCAGGTCGGCCGCCAGGGCGGGCTCGGGGGCGTCCACCTCGATGACCAGGAGCCCGCTCTTCTCCAGCTCCAGGCGGGTGCGCGCCGCCAGCGCCCGGCGGGCGTCGACCCGGTAGGTCTCGCCGTAGGCCGCCTGCAGGCCGAAGCGCTCCACCAGGCCGTCGGCCACCGCCTCGCTGCGCAGGAAGCCGAGGTACAGGTCGCCCGAGCCCTTCAGGCCGAGGGCGCCGCCGGCCGCGCCGGCCAGGCCGCCCAGCTGGCTGAGCAGGGCCGCCGACCCGCCCTGCGCCTGCTGGGGCGGCAGCACCCGGGTCACGCCGGTGAAGGTCTTCGGCAGCACCAGGCTCAGGCCGGCCGCCAGCAGGGCGGCCACCAGCGGCCAGGCCACCAGGCGGCGCCGGCGCCGGCCCAGCACCACCAGCAGGGCCAGGGGATCCACCGCGTCGGCGGGCAGCGCCCGGTCGGGCGGTGGGGCCGGGCGATCCGGCGAGGGGCGCGCCGGCAGGGGGGCGGGCGCCGCGGTGGGCGGGGAGGCGGGCACGGGCTCGGGCCTGGCGCGGTCGGGGGTCATGGCCGGAGGATGGTGAGGGCCGCGACGCCCAGGCCGAACTGGTAGAAGATCTGCGACCAGTCCTTCAGCTCGCGCACCCAGGAGACGGGCGCGTAGTCCTCCGGCACCACCAGGGCGTCGCTGGGCATCAGCTCGGTGCCGCCGAAGCTCTGGTACCAGCGGGCCTGGCGGCGCGACACCACCGAGCCGTCGGCGCGCAGCACGTAGGTGCTGTCGGCGTCGGCGCTGCGGGTGGGGCCGCCGGCCTGCCCCAGGTAGTCGCGCAGCCGCTTGCCGGGCGAGTGCAGGAAGGTGGCCTGGTGGTAGACGGCCCCGTAGACGCCCACCGTGGAGCCGCGCTGCGGCACGTAGAGCCGGTCGCCGTCCTCCAGCGCCAGCGCCGGCAGGTCGCCCACCGCGCCGGCGCCGGGCGGCACCTCCAGCACCATCCGGCCGCTGGCCTTCAGGGTGCGCAGGCGGGCCAGGGTGGCGCGCTGCGTCTCCAGCTGGGCGCGGGTGGCGGCCGCCTCCTCGGCGGTGGCGGCGCGCGAGAGCCGCTCGGTGGCCGCGAACTCCAGCTCCTGCTCGGCCCGCGCCGCCACCTGCTCGAGGCGGGCCTGCTGCTCGCGGCGCACGCTCTCGCGGGTGAACTCGGCGCCGAACAGGTAGGCGCCGCGGGCCAGGCCGCCGGCCCGCTCCACCAGCTGCCGCACCGTCTCGCCGGGCCGCACCTGGTAGAAGCCGGGCGTGGCCACCTCGCCCTCGACGCGCACGAAGGCGGTGCGCCGCTCGGCCGGCGAGAGCACGTCCCGCTGCGAGAAGACGGTGACCACGTCGCCCGCCTCCAGCGCCAGGTCGTGGGCCGGATCGCGCTCCACCACCGCCTTGCGCAGGTTGAAGGGCAGCAGCACCGGCTCGAGGCGGGCGCGGTCCAGCCGCTCCACCACCGCGTAGTCCCAGTTGACCTCCTCCACCAGGTTCTCGACCTCGGTCTTGAGCGGGGCCGACCCGGCCTCGGTGGCGCGCGCCGACGCCTCCGCCCGCTGGCCCTCGCGCTGGCGCGGGGCGGCGTTGCCGCGGGCCGCCACCCGCTCCCAGTAGCGCTCCGGCACCAGCACCCCGCGGTCGGGGATCAGGCCGGAGACGGTCAGGCCGGGCCGCCACTCGGTGCGGATGGGGAAGGCCACGTTGCCGCGCAGGGTGACGGCGTTGGCGAACTTCTGCGACAGGCCGCGCAGCCGCACCACGTCGCCGTCGCGCAGCGCGGTGGCCAGCGAGGCCGGGCCCCAGGGCAGCTCCACCACCACCCGGCCCCGCTCCTGGTCGAGCCGCTCCAGCTGCACCGAGTGGGCGTCGGCGGTGGTGGTCAGGCCGCCGGCGAAGGCCACCAGGTCGGCCAGCGTGGTGCCGGGCCCGCGCAGCTCGAAGATGGCCGGCGTCTTGACCCGCCCGGCGATGGCCA
Source organism: Anaeromyxobacter sp. (assembly GCA_016718565.1). Classification (NCBI taxonomy): domain Bacteria; kingdom Pseudomonadati; phylum Myxococcota; class Myxococcia; order Myxococcales; family Anaeromyxobacteraceae; genus Anaeromyxobacter; species Anaeromyxobacter sp. The sequence continues at coordinate 148,157 of JADKCZ010000010.1, forward strand.
CCTGCGGCCCCACCGGCGGGATGAAGATCACGTCGCCCGCCTGCAGCCGCAGGTCCTTCGACTTGTCGCCCTGCAGCACCAGGTCGTAGAGGTCGAACTCGCCCACCAGCCGGTCGCCGCGCCGCAGCTCGAGGCGCCTGAGCGAGCCGGTGGGGGCCGGCCCGCCGGAGGCGAAGAGCGCGTTCATGAGGGTGCTGAGCGAGCCCACGGTGTAGAGCCCGGGCTTGCGGGCGTGCCCCACCACGAAGACCTGGATGGAGCGGAGCCGCCCCAGCGAGGCCGACAGCTCGAAGCCCTTGAAGTACCGGCCCACCGCGGCGCGCAGCCGCGCCTCCAGCAGGCGGAAGGGCACGCCGGCCACCGCGACCTGGCCGACCCGCGGCAGGTGGATGGTCCCCTCGCGCGACACGGTGGCGCGGACGTCGATCTCCACCTGGCCCCAGCCGCGGACCAGCACCTCGTCGCCGGCGCCGAGCACGTAGTCGGGCGAGGCCGGCAGGTCGTCCACCGGGGCGAAGGTGCTGGGCGGGGCGGCGAAGAGCTCCTGGCCGAAGATGGGCAGCAGCCCGCCCACCGAGGTGCCGGCGTAGGCCTGGAAGTCGGTGGTGGGGGCCGGGGCCTGGGCCGGCGGCGGGGCCGGGCGGGGCGGCTCGGGCGCGCGGGGCGGCTCGGCGGCGCGCAGCACCTCCACGCCGCGGGCGCCGGGCGGCGGCGCGGCCGCGGGGAGGCCGGCGGCCTCCTGGGCCAGGGCGGGAGGCGCGAGGAGCAGCGCCGCCAGGAGGGCGGACGAGGCCAGGGCGTACGGACGGCGGGGCGTGCACATGTGGGCGGTCTTCCCGGGAGGCGTCGGCTCGGGACTTCGTCGCGAGGTGAGCCTTGCTCCCGCCTGTAGGACCCCAGCGGGCCCCGCCGTGAGCCACCCCAGCTTGGGTACGGCCGGCCGGGGCGGGGGAGGGGCCCCGAGCGGGTGGTGTGGCCGGGAGGACCGGGCACCCTGCCCGGCGCCCCCTCGGGACGCCCCCGGCGCCCCCGCCGGCTTGACGCCCGGCCGACCGACCGGCACGGTCCCGCGCCGTGGGAGGTGGCGCCATGGCGGTGGTGGTCCAGAAGTTCGGCGGCTCGTCGGTGTCCGACGTGGAGAAGCTCCGGCGCGTGGCGCAGAAGGTGGCGGCGCGGCGCCGCGGCGGCGACGCCGTGTGCGTGGTGGTCTCGGCCATGGGCGACACCACCGACGACCTGCTGCGCCTGGCCAAGCAGGTCTCGCCGGATCCGCCGCGGCGCGAGCTCGACATGCTGCTCACCGCCGGGGAGCGCATCTCCATGGCCCTGCTCTCCATGGCGCTGCAGGAGCAGGGCGTGGAGGCCATCAGCTTCACCGGCAGCCAGGCCGGCATCCTCACCAGCGAGGCCCACGCCACCGCCCGCATCCTGGAGGTGCGCCCGGTGCGGGTCCGCGAGGAGCTCACCCGGGGCAAGGTGGTCATCGTGGCCGGCTTCCAGGGCGTCTCCCCCCGCAAGGAGATCACCACCCTGGGACGGGGCGGCTCCGACACCACCGCGGTGGCGCTGGCGGCGGCCCTGGGGGCGGCCTGCGAGATCTACAGCGACGTGGCCGGCGTCTTCACCGCCGACCCGCGGGTGGTGCCGGCGGCGCGCCGCCAGGCCGAGCTCTCCTACGAGGAGATGCAGGCCCTGGCCCGGGCCGGGGCCAAGGTGCTGAACGCCCAGGCCGTCGAGTTCGCCCGCGCCACCGGCATCACCATCCACGCCCGCTCCACCTTCGGCGGCGAGGAGGAGACGCTGGTGCGCCAGGGCAGCGGGGCGGCGCGCATCGCCGGCGTGGCGGTGGAGCGCGAGCTGGCGCTGGTGTCGGTGTCGCCCGGCGACGCGGCCCGGGCGGAGGAGCTGCTGCGGGCGGCGCACGCCGAGCCGGTCGAGGTGGAGGGGGCGCCGGGCCGCGTCACCCTGGCCACGCCGCTCGAGAACGTGCACGGCGCCGGGCCGCTGGTGGAGGCCCTGCGGGGGGCGCTGCCGGACGCGGTGGTGGAGGCCGAGGGGATCGGCGCGGTCACCGTGGTGGGCACCGGCGTCTCCGCCACGGGCGCGGTGCGGGAGGCGCTGGCCGCGGCGCTGGCCTCGCTCGGCGGCGCGCCGCGCGCCTTCGAGGCCGGGCCGCTCGAGGTGACCGTCTACACCGAGGCGCGGCTGCTGCCCGACCTGGCCCGCGAGGTCCACCGTCGGCTGCTGGGGTGAGGCGGCCAGGGTCGCGGTGAGGGTCGCGGTGAGGGTCGGGGTGAGGGTCGGGGTGAGGGTCGCGGTGAGGGTCGGGGTGAGGGTCGCGGTGAGGGTCGCGGTGAGGGTCGCGGTGAGGGTCGGGGTCGCGGCCTGGTCTGCTCACCCTCTCCCCCACTCCGTGGGGGAGAGGGCCGGGGTGAGGGGGCCGCCTGGGTCGCGGTCCGGGTCGCGGTCGGCGTTCACCTCCAGTGACGGGCTCTCCCCCGCAGCGGGGTGGGCTCGAGCGCGCAGGGTCGGGGCGTGCGGGTGGTTTCCACCACGGGGGTGTGGGCGTACGTCCCCATGGCGCAGGACGCACCTCCTGCAGACCCCCGATATCGCTGGGGTCGGCCCGGCCGCCGCCGCGGTACGCGGCTTGCTGAGGTGGCGAGGTGGAGCCACACGGCGGACGTCGCCGCACCACGGGGGAGAGATGACCACCACCAGGACCACCATCGCGGGACTCGACGGCGTCCCGCACCCGGTGGCGGGGCTCGACCTGCGCGCCCGCGCCCGCACCAGCCCCAGGGACGCCGCGCTGGCGCTGCTGGCCGCCGCCATCCTGCTGCTGGTGGCCTTCTAGGCGGGCCCGCCGGGCGGTCAGCGGCCCCAGAACCCGCCGGCGCCGTCCTTGCGCTTGTCCATGCCGGGGTCGAGCCGCACGAAGGTGCACATCTCGTTCAGGCGCGAGTAGATCCGGTCGCCCACCCGCTGCGCCAGCGTCAAGGCCTCGGCCTCGCGCTGGAAGTCCTTGGAGCGGGTCTGCACCAGCCGGCCGGGCTCCTCCGACGGCGCGCGCGGATCGAGGAAGTAGTTGGTGGCGAAGAGCGTGGCCAGCCCGCCGTTGAAGCGCCGGCTGATCAGCTCGTCGAGCATCGACCGCTCCCAGTCGGTGCCGCGCTCCTTGCCCAGCTCGTCGATGGCCAGCACCGGCACCGAGATGAGCGGCTTCAGGATCTCCATCTGGTTCCGGCCCGAGTCGAAGCCGGCCTTGATGTCGGAGAGCAGCAGCATGAACTCCACGTAGCGGCAGGCCACCCCCTTCTCGAGGGCCAGCCAGCGCAGCGTGGCCGAGAGCAGGTGGGTCTTGCCGCCGCCGGGCCGCCCGTAGAACAGGAACCCCTTGGACGGCGCGTCGGAGCGGAACTTGCGGGCGAAGTCCTCCGCCACCGCCTTGGCCGCGGCGTGGTCCGGGCTCCAGATCTTGAACCCCTCGAAGCTGGCCCGGGCCACCGCCGCCGGGATGCCCACCTTGTTGAAGAGGCCGATGCGGGCGTCGAGGTGGCGGCAGGCGCAGGGCTGGGCCACCGCCCCGCTGGGCCCCGGCACCAGCAGGTACCCCTGGCCGCCGCAGCGCGGGCAGGTGGCCTGGCAGACGCAGCGGCGCGCCTGGGCGGGCTTGCCCAGCACCTGCTCCACCACGTAGCCGGCGCCGCTGCACAAGGCGCAGGACGCGCTCTCCACTGGACCGGGCATGAGGGCTGCTTCTACACCGATCCGCGCAGGCAGGTCAGCCCCGCCTCGCGGGCCGCCTCCAGCAGCCGGCTGCGCAGCGCCTCCCGGTAGGCGCGGGGGCTCTCGCCGCGCCGGCGCGGGCCGCACAGCAGCCTGAGCCGCGGGCCCAGGCCGCCGCGCTCGGGGCGGGCCAGCCCGCCCAGCCAGGCCGCCAGGATGCGGGCGTCGGCCTGGGCCACCGCCGCCTCCACCCGCTCGAGCGGGGTGCCGCCGTAGTCGCCGGAGAGGGCCCGCCACGCCTCGCGGTAGCCGTCGCGTCGGTGGCCCTCGGCGGCGCGCCCGGCGTCGGCCAGCAGGGCGCGGGCCGCCGCCAGCCGGGACTCGGCCGCGCCCGCCTCGCCGGGTGGCGCCGGCGCCTCGCCCACCCGCTGGCGCTGGTAGGCGTTCCACTCGTCCTCCACCGCGAAGCGCAGGGCCCGGAGCGAGCGGGGCAGGGTGGCGCCGGGGGCGCGCTGCTCCACCAGCGTCTCCAGCCCCGTGCGCAGGCCGCGGCACACCACCGCCACCGGCAGGCCGCGCCGCTCCCACTCGGCCACCAGCTCCTGGTCGAGCGGCGAGATCATGAGGCCGGCGCCGCGGAGGCCGAGGAAGTACTCGGCCACCACGGCCTGGTAGGTGAGGGCACCGGCCGGCAGGTCCGACATGCGCCAGAGCCTAGCGCCCGGCTCCGACGCCGGGCCAGCCTAGCTGCAGGGCCCGGTGGGGGTGACGCTGCCGTGCGGGCAGTGGATGGTGGCGTTGGCCGCGCTCGCGGCGGCGAAGCCCAGGTGGTTGATGCGGCACTGCACCGTGTTGCCGGAGGTGGCGGTGGGGGTCCCGGTGGTGGCCAGGCCGGCGCAGGCGGTCAGGCAGGTGGCCTTGTCGGCGTGCAGCGCGAGCCCGCCGGTGCAGGCGGCCAGCGCCGCGTCGCAGTAGGTCTCGCACCAGCCGCCGCAGACGTTGCCGCCGCTGGCGCCGGCGTGCTTGCAGTGCACCGCCGGGTTGGCGGCGGCCAGGCCGACGTGGGTGGTGCGACAGGCCAGCGAGTTGCCGCTGGTGGCGGCGGCGGTGCCCTCGCTCCAGAGCTCCGGGCTGGTGCGGGCCCGGTTGCAGAAGGTGGTGCAGGCCGCCAGGTCGGCGTACTGCGCGTCGGCCGCCGTGCAGGTGGTGGCCATGGCGGCGCAGTATGTGTCGCAGCCGTTCGAGGCGGGCGGCGGGTCGCTGGAGTCGGAGCCGCAGGCGGCCAGGGCCAGGGCGGCGGTGAGGGCGAGGACGGGCAGGGCGAGCGTCAGGTGTCGGGAAGACATGTGGACCTCCACGGGGCGAGGTGCCCCCGTCAGTCCACCCGCCACCCAGGCCGGCCGCCCGCCCCCGGCGGGACGGACCCCAAGGTGGGCCTCAGGCCCCGGCTGCGCTGCGCCGATCCAGCAGCCCGAGGACCTCCCGGGCGCTGTCGAAGCGCGCCCCCGGGTCCTTCTCCAGGCACTTCTCGGCCAGCGCGGCCAGGTCGGGGTCCACGCCCGGGTTCACCTCGACCAGCGGCACCGGGCGGGCGTGCAGGATCTCGTGCCACAGCGCAGACGGGTCCTGCGAGACGAAGGGCGGCGCGGCGGCCAGCAGCTCGTAGAGGATGACCCCCAGGCTGTAGAGGTCGGCGCGCCCGTCCACCGGCTCGCCCTGCGCCTGCTCCGGCGACATGTACCGGTAGGTGCCCACCACCCGCCCGGTGCCGGTGAGCGGCTCGACGGCGTCCTCGGCGTACTTCACCAGGCCGAAGTCCATGATGCGGGCCTGCCGACGGTCGTCCACCATGATGTTGGAGGGCTTCAGGTCGCGGTGCACCAGCCCGTGGGCGTGCACGTAGGCCAGCGCCTGCAGCACCTGGCGCAGGGCGCAGCCGAGGCGCTCCAGGCGGCGCGGGCGGTTCAGGCCGGCCTGCTGGGCGGCGGTGAGCGGGGTGCGCACCACGGCCGGGGCCTCGGGGTGGGGCGCCGTCGGGACCGGGGGGTGGAACCCGGCCGGCGCGGTCTCCGGCTCGTCGAGCATGGTGGCCAGCGAGCGGATGGCCTCGGGCCCCACGTCGGGCGGTGGGCCCGACCCCGAGACCGAGAAGACCGAGGGATCGACGCAGGGCGGTGCCTGGGTGGCGTCCTCGTCGAGCGCGGGCGAGAGGAAGGCGCGCAGGTCGAGCCCCTCCACCAGCTCCATGGCCAAGTAGGAGTACCCCTCGAAGACCCCGGCCTCGAAGACGCGCACCACGTTGGGGTGGTCGAGCCGCGCCAGCACCTCGAACTCGCGGGCCAGGCGGCGGGCAGCCCGCGGATCCACCACCGGTGCGGGTCCCAGGACCTTGAGCGCGACCAGCCGGCCCGTCGCCCGATGGCGGGCCCGGTAGACCACCCCGATGCCGCCGCGGCCGATGACCGAGAGGATCTCCCACGGGCCGACGGAGCGAGGGACCACCGATCGAGCATGGAACGCCCATGGTCCCGGGTCAAACGCAGGCCCCAGGGCACCAGCGCGCACGCCCCCTCGGGGGTGGCCGGTCGGTGGGGCCGTGGTATAGGACGCCGGTGCCCGCCGCCACCCCTCCCAGCGAGCTCGAGGCGCGGGTCCGCGCGCGCCCCCTGCCGCGCCACGTGGCCGTCATCATGGATGGGAACGGCCGCTGGGCCGAGGCGCGGGGGCTGCCGCGGGTGGCTGGGCACCGCGAGGGGGCCGAGGCGGTCCGGGCCGTGGTCCGCACCGCCCGCCGCATCGGGCTCCGGGCGCTCACCCTCTACGCCTTCTCCATGCAGAACTGGGCCCGCCCGGCCGACGAGGTGGCGGCCCTGATGGCGCTGCTGGGGGAGTTCCTGCGCTCCGAGCGCGGCGACATCCGCGAGAACGCCATCCGCCTCAACGCCATCGGCGACCTGGCCCGCCTGCCGCCCGAGGTGAGGGGCCAGCTCGACCTGGTGATGGGCGAGAGCCGCGGCAACGGCGGCATGGTGCTGACCCTGGCGCTGTCCTACGGCGGCCGCGAGGAGCTGGTGCAGGCGGCCCGCGCCGCGGCGGCCGAGGGGCCGGTCACCGAGGCCGCGCTGGAGGCCCACCTGTGGACCAGCGGCCTGCCCGAGCTGGACCTGCTGGTGCGCACCAGCGGGGAGCGGCGCATCTCCAACTTCCTGCTGTGGCAGGCGGCCTACGCCGAGCTCTGCTTCACCGACGTGCTCTTCCCGGACTTCCGCGACGAGGCCTTCCTGGCCACCATCGCCGACTACCAGGGGCGCGAGCGGCGCTTCGGCCTGACCGGCGCCCAGCTGGCGGCGCAGGACGGGCCGGACCGGTGAGCTCCTTCCTGGCCGACCCGGAGAAGCGCCGGAACCTGTTCGAGCGGGCCGTGTCGGCCATCGTGCTGCTGCCGCTGGCCATCTGGCTCACGGTGGTGGGCGGGTACCCCTTCGCGGTGCTGATCGGGCTGGCGGCCGCGCTCTGCACCTACGAGCTGCTGCTCATGTCGGGCCCGCTGCTGGGGCCGGAGTGGTACGGCGTGCTGGTGGCGGGCGCCTTCCCCCTGCTGGCGGGGGTGAGCGGCTCGGGCGACCTCCTGCCCGGCTGGGCGGGGCTGGCCCTGGCCGGGGCCACCGTGGTGCTGCTCTCGCTGCTCCTGCTGCGCCACGAGGTGCAGGCCGACGTGCCGGCCCGCGCCGGGCGGGTGGCGGTGGCCTGGCTCTACTGCGGCGTGCTGCCGGCCTCGGTGGTGGGCCTGCGGCTCCGCTTCGGCTTCGACTTCGTCATCCTGGCCTTCGTGGTGACCTGGGCCAACGACACCTTCGCCTACTTCGCCGGCCTCTCCTTCGGGCGCCACAAGCTCTCCGAGAAGGTGAGCCCCAAGAAGACCTGGGAGGGGTTCTTCGGCGGGGCGGTGGGCAGCCTGCTGGGGGCCGCCGCCATGCAGCACTGGCGGCTGCCGGAGGAGCTGTCGCTGGGCGCGGCCCTGGCGCTGGGCGCCGGCGGCGCGGTGGTCGGCCCGCTCGGCGACCTGGTGGAGTCGCTCTGGAAGCGGGCCTACGGCGTGAAGGACTCGTCGCGGCTCATCCCCGGCCACGGCGGCCTGCTCGACCGCATCGACGCCCTGCTGTTCGTGGCCCCGTGGATCTACGTCTTCGCCGCCTACCTCAGGTGAGGCCCCCCGGGCGGGGCCCGGCGCGGCCGTGCTAGGGTCCCCCCCCGCCATGCGACGCGTCGCCATCCTCGGCTCGACCGGCTCCATCGGCGTGCAGGCGCTCGACGTCCTGGGGCGCTTCCCCGGCCGCTTCGAGGTGGTGGCGCTGGCCGCCGGCCGCAACGTGGAGCGGCTGGCCGCCCAGGTCCGCGCCTTCCGCCCTCGGCTGGTGGCGGTGGCCGACCGCGCCGCGGCCGCGGCGCTCCGCCCGCTGGTCCCGGCCGCCACCGAGGTGCTGGAGGGGGACGACGGCGTGGTGGCCGCCGCGGCCCACCCGGAGGTGGACTTCGTGCTGGCCGCCATCTCGGGGGGCGCCGGGCTGCGCTCCACCGCGGCCGCGGTCGAGGCCGGCAAGGTCATCGGCCTGGCCAACAAGGAGTCGCTGGTGCTGGCCGGCGAGCTGATGGTGCGGCTGGCCGGCCAGCGCGGCGCCACCATCCTGCCGGTGGACAGCGAGCACTCGGCCATCCACCAGTCGCTCGTGGGCCACAACCGCAGCGAGGTGCGCCGGCTGCTGCTCACCGCCTCGGGCGGCCCGCTGCGCGGGGTGCCGGCCGAGGAGCTGCCGCACGTCACGCCGGCCAGGGCCCTCAAGCACCCCAACTGGTCGATGGGCGACAAGATCACCATCGACTCGGCCACCCTCATGAACAAGGGGCTGGAGGTGATCGAGGCCCACTGGCTCTTCGGGGTGGAGCCGCGCCGCATCGACATCGTGGTCCACCCGGAGTCGATCATCCACTCGATGGTCGAGTACATCGACGGGTCGATGGTGGCGCAGCTGGGCGTCTCCGACATGCGCGGGCCCATCAGCTACGCGCTCGGCCACCCGGAGCGGCTGCCGCTCGACCTGCCGCCGCTCGACCTGGCCCGGCTGGGCCGCCTCACCTTCGAGGCGCCGGATCCGGCCCGCTTCCCGGCCTACACCCTGGCCTACCGGGCGCTCGAGCTGGGCGGCACGGCGCCGGCCGTGCTCTCCGGGGCCGACGAGGCCGCGGTCGAGGCCTTCCTGCAGGGGCGCTGCCGCTTCACCGACATCGCGGAGCTGTGCGGCGAGGCGCTGGAGCGCCACGCCGTGGAGCCGCTGCGCAGCGTGGAGCAGGCGCTGGCGGCCAGCGACTGGGGGAAGCGGGAGGCGGCCCGGCGGGTTACATGACCTCTGGCGCGGGCCCCGCCCGGCCATCCCTGGTGAACCCATGAGCCTCCTCTTCAACGTGGGCGCGGTCGTCCTCCTGCTGGGCGGGCTGATCTTCGTCCACGAGCTGGGCCACTTCCTGGTCGCCAAGGCGCTCTCGGTGAAGGTGGTCCGCTTCTCCATCGGCTTCGGCCCGCGCCTGTTCGGCTTCACCCGCGGCGAGACCGAGTACCAGATCTCGCTGCTGCCGCTGGGCGGCTACGTCAAGATGACCGGCGAGGACCCCACCCAGGACGTGGCGCCCGAGGACCGCGGCCGCGGCTTCCTGGAGCAGGCCCCCTGGAAGCGGCTGGCCATCTCCTTCGCCGGCCCGGCCATGAACCTGCTCTTTCCGGGGCTGCTCTTCGTGGCCCTCGGCCTGGCCCAGAACGGCGAGCTGGTGGCCGGGCCGGTGGTGGGCACGGTGGCGCCGGGCTCGCCGGCCGAGGTGGCCGGGCTGCAGCCGGGCGATCGCATCCGCTCGGTGACCGTGCCGGGGCGGCCGGCGCTGGCGCTGCGCTGGTTCTCCGACCTGCGCGACGTGGTGGCGCCGCACCCGGAGGCGCCGCTCACCTTCGTGGTGGAGCGCGGCGGGACCAGCCTGCCCCTCACCATCGTGCCGGCGGCCGAGGACGACTCCAACCTGGTGGAGCGGCGCACCCGCGGCGTCATCGGCGTCACCCCGGCCTACGCCACCGCCCTGGCGGCGCCGGCCCCGGGCCTGGAGAGCCCGCTGCGCCCGCTCGACCTGGTCACCAGCGTGGCCGGGCGCGAGGTGCGCCACGCCGGCGACCTGGCGGCGGCGCTGGCCGCGGCCAGCTGCCAGCCGGTGGCCATGGCGGTGCGGCGCGGCAGCGGCGCCGACCGGCCGGCGCTGGCGCTGCAGGCCGTGCCCACCTGCCTCCCGGGCGGCGGGCCGGCGGTGCTGCCGGCCGACCCCACCGTGGCCGCCTACCTGGCCCGGGTGGACGCCGGCTCCCCGGCCGCGGCGGCCGGCCTGGTGCGCGGCGACCGGCTCACCGCCGTGAACGGCCACCCGGTCCGCTCCTTCCGCGACGTCAACGCCCTGGGGCGCGAGTTCAAGCCCGGCGTGCCGGCCCTGCTCTCGCTCGGCGACGGCCGCGTCGTGACCCTCACCCCCGAGGGCGAGGCCTTCCGCGACAAGCAGACGCGCGAGGAGGGGACCCGCCCGGTGCTCGGCTTCCACCTGGAGGACCGGGTGGGGCTGGAGGTGGCCGGCCTGCTGGTGGAGGAGGTGACGCTGCACCGCGGCGTCGGCGAGATCGCCGGCCTGGCCACCCAGCAGCTCTGGGAGGTGGTGCGCCTCACCGTGCTCGGCCTGGGCAAGCTCTTCACCGGCGACATCAGCCTGAAGACGGTGGGCGGCCCCATCATGATCTTCTCCATCGCGGCGGAGGCGGCCGAGGCCGGGCTGGGGACCTACCTGTTCCAGATGGCGCTCATCAGCGTCAACCTGGGGCTCATGAACCTCCTGCCCATCCCGGTGCTCGACGGCGGCCACATCGTCACCGCGGCGCTGGAGGGCATCACCCGGCGCCGCCTCTCGCTGCGCACCCGCGAGCTGGCCAACTGGGTCGGCCTGGCGCTGCTGCTCACCCTGATGGTCTTCGCCTTCGGCAACGACCTGATGTGGCTGCGCGGGTAGGATGGCCCCACCGTGCTGGTCGCCGCCCTCGACACCGCCACCCTGACGCTCTCCTGCGCCCTGCTCGAGGTGCGCCCGGAGGGGGCCGCGGCGGCGGTGGAGGTGCTGGCGGAGCGGAGCGAGCACGCCCTGCACCGGCCCGGCGTCACCAGCGGGCACGGGGCGCGCCTGCCGGCGGCGCTCACCGACCTGCTGGTGGCCTGCGGGCGCCGGCTGCCCGACGTGGAGGGCTACGCGGTGGGCCTCGGCCCGGGCTCCTTCACCGGCCTGCGCATCGGCCTGGCCACGCTGAAGGGGCTGGCCTACGCCAGCCGCCGCCCCCTGGTGGGCGTGTCCAGCCTGGCGGCCATGGCGCTGGCCGCGGCGCCGGCGGCGGAGGCGGGGGCGCTCCTGGTGCCGCTGCTCGACGCCAGGAAGGGCGAGGTGTACGCCGGGTTCTACCGGCGCACCGGGCCGGACGAGCTGGCGCAGGTCCACGCCGACGCGGCGCTGGGGCCGGAGGCCCTGCTGGAGCTGCTGCGGGGGCTCCAGGGCGGCCTGGCGCCGCAGGGGTTCGGCGAGGGGTACGCCGCCCACGCCGCCGCCTTCCAGGGCCGGCTCACCGGGCTGGCCACCGGCGTGGTCGGCCCCGACGGCGCCGCGGTGGGCCGCCTGGCCGCCGCCGCGCTCCGCACCGCCACCTTCGACCAGGCGCGCCTCTCGGCGCTGGAGCCGCACTACGTGCGGGCCAGCGAGGCCGAGGTGCGGTTCCCGCAGGGGCTGGTGCCGCCGACGCCCTAGGCCGGGCCGGGGCACCCGCCACCCGGTGGGCGCGCGCCCACCCCACCCGGAGGGCGGCCGGCGCTGCTATGCTCCCGCCGCCGCCGCGCCGCCCCCTCCACCCTGGGCATGGACGCGGGCGGCGGAGGGGCGCCGCGCATGTTCACCTGGGATCCGATGCTGGAGACCGGCATCAGCGAGATCGACGAGCAGCACCGGCTGCTGTTCCGCAAGGCCGACGCGGTGGTCGATGCGCTGGAGGCCGGGCAGGGGGCGCACGACGTCAAGCGGACCATCCAGTTCCTGGCCGACTACGCCGCGCTCCACTTCGAGACCGAGGAGCGCTACATGCGCGCCGCCGGCTACCCGGACGCCGACGCCCACGCCGAGATCCACGCCCGCATCACCCGGCGCATCATGGAGGTGGCCGCCGACTACCACGCGCAGGGGGCCAGCCCGTCGCTGCAGAAGGACCTCGACGCCATGATCCGCGGCTGGCTGACCATGCACACCGCCGGCCACCGAACCTGAGCGCCCCCGCCCGGGCTCGTATACAAGAGCCCCTCCATGGAACCAGCCGTCTTCCGCCCCCGCCAGCGCGGCCAGCTCAAGCTCATCCTGCTCGGCGCGGCCGGCGGCTTCGTGCTCGGCCTGGCGGCCGGCATCCCCCCCTGGCTGGCCGCCCTGTTCGGCGGCGTGGCCGCCGCCATCGCCACCGCGGCGCACCAGGTCCGCGGGGTGCGGCTGGTGGCCGGGCCGGAGCGGCTGGAGGTGCTGGGCCGCGCCGCCCCGCTCTCGGCGGCCTGGGGTGAGCTGCGGCTCGGCTTCGGGCTCACCACCCGGCCGGGCGGCGACTACCAGCGCTTCGCCATCCTGGCCGACCCGGCCGGCCGCTCGGTGGCCTTCGGCGTCTTCGCCGGCCAGGGGCCCTGCGAGCCGGTGCGGGGCGCCGACGGGCAGCCGGTGGAGGTGGTCGACCTGGAGGGCGCGCCGGTGCTGCTGGCCATCCTGGTGCAGCGGGTGCCGGCCTGGCACGTGCTGCCGGACTGGCTGCGGGAGGTGGCCCAGCCGCCGCCGCTGGAGGCGACCGGGGACCCGACCTCGACCCCGACCTCGACCCCGACCTCGACCCCGACCTCGCAGAGCCACCACCAGGCCTCCCGCACCTCCCGCCTCGGCCTGCTGGCGCTGGCGGTCAAGCTGGGCGGCAAGCTGCTCGGCGCGGCGGGCAAGATCGGCGCCGGCGCCTTCAAGGCCGCCAAGGGCACCAACCTGGCCATGGCCGCCGCCTCCACCGCGGCCTACTCCATCCTCTTCAGCTGGCAGTTCGGGCTGCTCCTGATGCTGCAGCTCTTCGTGCACGAGTACGGGCACGTCCACGCCATGAAGCGCACCGGCATGCGGGTGCGCGGCATGTACTTCATCCCGTTCATGGGGGCGCTGGCGGTGACCGAGGACGCCTTCACCTCGCGCCGCCAGCAGGCCTACGTGGCCCTGAACGGGCCGCTCTGGGGCAGCCTGCTCACCCTCCTGCCGCTCGGCGCCTACCTCCTCACCCAGAACCCCTTCTGGGCGGCCACCGCCTCGGTGTGGGCCATCATCAACCTCTTCAACCTCATCCCCATCACGCCGCTCGACGGCGGGCGGGCGCTCAACGCGCTGGCCTCCTCGTTCTCGTCCTCGCTGGGCCTGGCGCTCGGCGTGCTCGGCCTGCTCGGCGCGGTGGCGCTCGGCACCACGCTCGGCTTCTCGCTCATCTGGCTGGTGGCGATCATGGGCGCCCTGGAGCTGGTGTCGGAGGCGCGGGCCAGCGCGGGCGGCCGGGCGCTGCGCCTGCTGCCCGAGGCGGGGCGCTTCGGGCCGGCCCACTACCAGTACCTCACCGCCGTGCTCGGCCCCCCGCCCGCCCGCGGCGCCGAGCTGCTCATGGCCCGCGACCTGGCCCGCATGGAGCAGGCCGGGCGGGTCGAGCCCATGGGCAAGCGGCAGGTCCTGGGCTACGGGCTGCTCTACGCGGCGCTGGCCGGCGCGCTGCTGGCCGTGGTCTGGTTCACCAGCCACCTGCCGGGCGCGGCCCAGGCGGCGCAGCTCCTCAGCTGAGCCCGGCGCCGCCCCCCTGGGCCCGCGCCAGGCGGCGGCACGGCGCCCGCGCCTCCGCCCCGTTACACCCACGGTCATGCACGTCTTCCTCACCGGCGCCACCGGGCTCATCGGCCGCTCGCTGTCCTCGCTGCTGCTGGCGCGCGGCCACGCGGTCACCGTCCTGACCCGACGCGCCCCCGCGGCCGGCGCGCTGCCGGCCGGCGTCGTCGCCGTGGAGGGCGATCCGGCCCGCCCCGGCCGCTGGCAGGAGGTGCTGGCCGGCTGCGACGCCTGCGTCCACCTGGCGGGCGAGCCGGTGGCCGGCGGCCGCTGGACCCCCGAGCGCAAGGCCCGCATCGAGTCCTCGCGGGTGGACTCGACGCGCCTGGTGGCCGAGGTGATCGCCGCGGGCGGCCCGGAGGTGCTGGTCTCCGGCAGCGCCGTCGGCTTCTACGGCTCGCGCGGCGACGAGCGGCTCGACGAGGCGGCCGCGCCCGGCGCCGGCTTCCTGCCGGAGGTGTGCCGGCGCTGGGAGGCCGCCACCGCCGCGGCGGAGGGGCGGGCCCGGGTGGTGCACGTGCGCACCGGCCTGGTGCTGGCGCGCCAGGGCGGGGCCCTGCCGCAGCTGGCCCTGCCGTTCCGGCTCTTCGCCGGCGGCCCCATGGGCGACGGCGCCTTCTGGCAGCCCTGGATCCACCTGCACGACGAGGTGGAGCTCCTGCGCCTGGCCCTGGAGGACGGGCGGGTGCGCGGGCCGCTCAACGCCAGCGCGCCCACCCCGGTGCGCAACCGCGATCTGGCGCGGGCCCTCGGCGAGGCGCTGCACCGCCCCAGCTTCCTGCCCACCCCCGAGGTGGCGGTGCGGCTGCTGCTGGGGGAGCTGGCCGACGTGGTCTTCGCCAGCCAGCGTATGGTGCCGGAGAAGGCGCTCTCGCTGGGGTTCACCTTCCGCTTCCCGGAGGTCGGGCCGGCCCTGCGCGACCTGCTCCGCTGAGGTAAGGTCGCCGGCCATGTCCAGCCGCCCCTTCTCCATCGCCCTGCTCGGCGCCACCGGCGCCATCGGCCGCGCCGTCCTCGAGGTCCTCGAGGACCGCGACACCCTGGTCTCCGAGGTGCGCCTGCTCGCCACCCCGGCCTCGGCCGGCCAGGAGATCGACTTCCGCGGCGACACCCTGACGGTGCGGGCGGTGGACCAGGGCGCCTTCCGCGGCTGCGACGTGGCCCTGCTGTGCGCCGGGGCCGAGGCCAGCCGCACCTGGGCGCCGGTGGCCCGGGCCGAGGGCGCGCTGGTGGTGGACGACTCGGCGGCCTTCCGCGACCGGGCCGACGTGCCCTGCGTGGTGCCCGAGGTGAACGGCGAGGCGCTGGCCGGCGCGGCCGGGCTGGTGTGCAACCCCGACCCCATCCCCATCCTGCTCTCGCTGATCCTGAAGCCCCTGCACGCCGCCGCCGGGCTGACCCAGGTGATCTGCGCCACCTACCAGTCGGTCTCCGGCGCCGGCCTGCGCGGCGTGGAGCAGCTGGAGCGCGAGGCGGCCGACCTGATGAACGGGCGCGAGCCGCAGCCGCCGGTGCGCATCCCGCACCGCATCGCCTTCAACCTGGTGCCGCAGCTGGGCGGGGTGGGGCCGGACGGCGTGGCGGAGGAGGAGGCCAGCATCGCCCGCGAGACCCGCCGCCTGCTCGGCCTGCCCGACCTGCCCGTCTCGGCCACCGCGGTGCGGGTGCCGGTCTTCTACGGCCACGCCGTGGCGGTGCACCTCGGCCTGGCCCGGCCCCTCTCCTTGGACGCGGCCCGGCTGGCGCTGCGGGCCGCCCCGTCGGTGAAGGTGCTCGACCAGCCGGCCGAGGGCGTCTACCCCATGCCCATGCTGGCGGTGAACGACGACGCGGCGCTGGTGGGGCGGCTGCGCGCCGACGCGGCGCTGCCCAACGGGCTGGCGCTCTTCGCCGCCATCGACAACCTCCGCAAGGGTGGCGCCACCAACCTGGTGCAGGTGGCCGAGGCGCTCATGGCGCGCCGCGCGGACGTCTGACAGTTTGGCAGCGGGCCCCCCGCAGACCGCCCCCGCTTTGCCAGATTGGCAGGCCGGCGGGTCGCCCGGCGCCGCGGTCTCCAAAAAGCCCCGTGACACCGGTGGGTTCTGGACTTGCGCCGGTGGCGTTCACCTTGCACACTCGAGCCCCATGCTCCGCCGATCCCTCCTCGTCGCCGCCCTCCTCGCGCCCCTGGCCGCGAGCGCGCAGACCGTCACCTTCTCGGACGCCGGCCCCTTCGGCGTGAACGACTGCCAGTCGGTGAACCCGGCCATCTCGCTGACCTGGACGGTCACCAGCACGGTGGCCATCGAGGCCAACTCGACCTACCGGATCGTGGCGCTCCGCTCGGGCGAGGCCTGCTCCATCGCCGCCCCGGTGCCGGCCCAGATCATCAAGAGCGGCCTGGTGGCCCACGTCGGCACCCTCGGGCAGACCGCCGCCGCCACCTACCCGGGCTACGACGGCACCTCCGCCGACACGCTGCACCTGGCCGACCTGGTCGCGGGCGCCAACCTGACCTGCACCGGCTCCACCAACCAGACCTTCACGGTCTGCGTGCAGCTCCTCAAGGCCGACAACACCTACGCGGTGAGCGCCTCGGGCACGCTCACCCTGGAGCGCGAGGCGCCGGCCCGGCCGGTCTCGGTGACGGCCTCGGCGGGCGACAGCGCCCTCAACGTCGGCTGGGCCGCCGGCACGGGCAGCAACACCAGCGCCGCGACCTACCGGGCCGAGGGCTACCCGTGCTCCAGCGCGACCGACACCGTCTGCAACTCGCCGCTGGCCTCGAGCAACACCACCGCCAACAAGAGCGTGCGCCTCGAGGGGCTGACGGTCGGCACCCGCTACCGGGTGGTGGTCTACGCGGTCTCGGCCGGCGGGGTGGACTCGCTGGCCTCGGATCCGGCCTACGGCGTGCCCATCACCGTCAACGACTACTGGGAGCAGTACAAGATCGACGGTGGCCGGGAGGAGGGCGGCTGCGGCGGCGGTCCGGCCGGCGCCCTCTCCCTCCTCGCCGTGGCCGGGCTGGCCCGCCTGCTCCGGAGGCGCTCGTGAGCGCCCGCCCGGCCCTGGCCGCGCTGGCGGCCGCCGCGCTGGCGCTCCTGCCCGGCGCCGCCGCCGCCGCGCCCTCGCCCTACACCGGCTCCTTCGAGCTGCGCACCGGGACCTACCGCCCGGCCCTCGACTCCGAGTTCGACGGGGCCGAGATCCCCTTCGAGAAGAGCTTCGGGGTCAAGCGGCCCTACGCCTTCCGGCTCCACTTCGCCAAGGCGCTGCCCTGGCGGCTGGGCGACACCAGCACCATCGAGGTGGGCGCCGGCTTCGGCTACTGGCAGGTGAAGGGCAACGCGCTCGACCCCAGCGGCGACCCCACCTCGGAGTCCACCGGGCTGCGGGTGCTGCCGCTGCAGCTGACCCTCACCTGGCGGCTCGACCTGCTGATGGACCGCTTCCACGTGCCGCTGGTGCCCTACGCCCGCGTCTCCCTGGACCGCTACCAGTGGTGGGTGACCGGGCCGGGCGGCAAGGCCGCCATGGACGGCGCCACCAACGGCTGGGCCTGGGGCGGCGGGGTTGGGTTCGTGCTCGACTTCCTCGACCCCGGCATGGCCCGCGAGATGGACACCGACTACGGCGTCAACCACACCATGGTGACGCTGGACGTCTCCCAGGCGGAGGTCAGCGACTTCGGCTCCGGCACGAGCTGGGACCTGTCGGACACCAAGACCACGCTGACCTTCGGGCTCCTGTTCGCCTTCTGAGCGGCCGGGTCGCCCCCCCCGTTCGCCCCGAGCGTCGCCTCGCCGTGGCGAGGCGAGGTCGAGGGGCGCCCGTCAGCCGACCGCGGCGCGCCTAGAGCTTGCGGTGCTTCAGCGCCGGCAGCTCCTGGCGCACCCGCTCCAGGCGGGCCCGGTTGAAGGGGGCCACGCACACCCCCTCGCCGTCGGCGCAGCGGGCCAGCACCACGCCCCACGGGTCCACCACCATGGCGTTGCCGAAGGTCTGGCGGTTGGCGCTGTGGCGCCCCACCTGGGCGGGCGCCAGCACGTAGGCCAGGTTCTCGATGGCCCGGGCCCGCACCAGCACCTCCCAGTGGTCCTTGCCGGTGAAGAGCGTGAAGGCCGCCGGGATGGAGATGACCTGGGCGCCGAAGCCGGCCAGCTTCCGGTACAGCTCCGGGAAGCGCAGGTCGTAGCAGATGGTGAGGCCGATGCGCCCCAGGGTGGTGGGCGCCACGATGGCCATGTCGCCCGGCACCACCACCTCCGACTCGGCGTAGCGCGCGCCGTCCGGGATGTTGACGTCGAAGAGGTGGATCTTCCGGTAGGCCGCCACCAGCGAGCCGTCGTCGGAGATGAGGGCGCTGGTGTTGGCGGTCTTCTTCGGGTCGGAGACCTTCTCGGCGATGGAGCCGGCGATGATGAAGACCTGCCGCCGCCGCGCCACCTCCCTCAGCGAGGAGAGGGTGGGGCCGTCCAGCGTCTCGGCCCCGGCCAGCCGCTGCTCCTCCGGCCCCATGAAGGCGAAGTTCTCGGGCAGGCCGACCAGCTTGGCGCCGAGGTCGGCGGCCTCGTTCACCAGGCGGACGGCGGCGTCGAGGTTGCGCGCCCGGTCCGCCGTGGAGGTCATCTGCGCGGCGGCGATGAGGTAGCTGGAGGGGGCCATGTCCCCGCCAATTTATCACGACCCGGGGTGCGCCTCGCCAGCGCCCGTGCGCCCCCGGGGCGGCCGCGGGGGTTTCGCCCCGGCGCGCTCGGCGCTAGGTTCGGGCCCGCATGAACCGCTACTACAGCACCCACGAGGCGGCCCGGCTGCTCGGCGTGTCGCTCCCCACCATCGTCAACTGGATCAAGGCGCGGCGGCTCCGCTGCCACCGCACCCCGGGCGGCCACCGCCGCATCGCGCGGGAGGACCTGGCGGCCTTCATGCTGCGCCACGGCATGCCGCTGGCGGCGGAGCTCTCCGACGCCGCCCCGCCGCGCCGCAAGGTGCTGGTGGTGGGGGAGCTGGGGCCGGCCCGGGAGGGGGTGGCGCTGCAGCTGGCGCAGGGCGGCTGGTCGGCCGAGGTGACCTCGCCCGGCTTCGCGGCCGGCGCCACGCTGGCCCGCTACCAGCCGCACGTGGTGGTGCTGCTGGCGCCGCGCGCCGACGGCGGCGAGACCCTGGCGGCGCTGCGGGCCGACCGCGAGGCCGGCGCCACGCCGGTGGTGGCGGTGGGCCACGCCGACTGGAGGGCCAGCCTGCTCACGGCCGGCGCCAGCGCCGCCCTGGCCAGGCCGCTGGCGGCCGGGGCCCTGGCCGCCGCGGTCGACGCCGCCGTGGGCGGGGTGGACGAGGACGCGCCCCCGCCGGAGCACGCCGCCGGGGCCATGGACGACCCCAGGCCGGCCCCGCGGCGCAAGGCCACCCCTCGGAAGAAGGCGCGGTGACCCGGAGCGGCGTCGCGTTGAAGGGCGACCGCCCCGCCGCTACCATCCCTGGGGTGAGGATGCCGCAGGCACCGACGAGATCCCTGGCCGCCGCGCTGGCGCTGGCGCTGTGCGCGGCCTCGGCCGGAGCCGCGACCGCGACCCCGACCGCGACCCCGACCGCGACCCCGACCCCGACCCCGACCCCGACCCCGACCCCGACCCCGACCCCGACCCCGACCCCGACCGCGACCCCGACCCCGACCCCGACCCCGACCCCGACCCCGCCCTCGACCTCGACCCCGACCCCGACCCAGCCCGCCTCCCGCGCCCGCCCCGACCCCGACGCCATGCGCGAGGTCCGCGGCACCCCACCTTCCGGCCACCTCACCTCCCCGCGCGCCGTGGCCCACTACCTGGCCGCCCGCCGGCTGGCGGTGGCGGGGGACCTCCCGGCGGCCGCCGAGGCGCTGCGGCTGGCGGTGGCCTACGACGATGCCAGCGCCGAGCTGCGCGCCGCCCACGCCGAGGCCCTGGCGCTCACCGGCCGGATGGAGGCCGCCGAGGGCGAGGCGCGCCGCGCCCTCTCGCTGGACGGCGAGGGGCGGCCGGCCACGGCGGCGCACCTCTTGCTGGCCCGCATCCACGCGGCCCGGCGGGAGCACGACCAGGCGGCGCAGGCGCTGGCGGCGGCCCAGGCGGTGGAGGGGGCGCGGGTGCGCGCCGGCGAGGCCGGCGACGCCGAGCCCTGGCGGATGGCCTCCGAGCTGCGCCTGGAGGCGGGGGACCTCGACGGCGCGCTCAGGGTCCTCGACGAGGGCGTGGCCCAGGTGGGCACCGACGGCATGGGCTATCGCGAGCTGGGGCGGGCGCTCCTGGAGCGGCGCGACCTGGCGCGCGCCGAGGCGGCGCTCGAGAAGGCCCTGGCGCGGAGCCGGGCCGACGCCGAGACCTGGAAGCTGCTGGCCGAGGTGCACGAGGGGCTGGGCCGCCCCGAGGAGGCCCGCCGCGACCTCCTGGCCCTGCTGCGCCTCGACCCCGACGACGAGGACGCCCTGCTCGGCATGGGCCGGCTGGCCCTGCGCCAGGACGAGGTGGTGGTGGCGGGCGAGTGGTTCGGCCGCCACCTGGCGCTGGCCGGCGAGGCCTGGGAGGCGCACCTGCGGGTGGCCTTCGAGTGGCTGGACGCCGCCCACCCGGCCCAGGCGCTGGCGGCGGCGCGCCAGGGGCTCGTGCTGCCGGCGGCGGGGGCCCGGCTGCGGCTGGTGGAGGGGCTGGCGCTCCAGGAGCTGCGGCGCTGGGACGAGTCGGCCGCGGCGCTGGGGCAGGTGCCGGTGGGCGCCGGCGACACCTGGTTCACGGCCCGGGCGGCGCAGTCCTACGCGCTCTCCCGCGCCGGGCGCCACGCCGAGGCCGCGGCCGCGCTCGACCCGGCGCTGGCGGCCCGCCCGGGCGAGCCGCGCCTGGTGGCGGCCCGGGCGCTGGTGCTGGGCCGCGCGGGGCGGGCCGGGGAGGCGGTCGAGCAGCTCCGGCTGGTGGTCGCCGAGCGGGAGGCCACCGGCGACCTGGCGGCGCTCGCCGAGCTCTACCCGGCGCTGGCCGAGGGGCTGGCGCGGGCCGGGCGGGCCGGCGAGGCGGTGGCGGCGCTGGAGGTGGCGGTGGCGGCCCACCCGGGCGAGCAGGCGCTGCGCTACGCTCTGGGGGCGGCCTACGAGCGGGCCGGCCGGCCCGACGACGCCGTGGCCCAGCTGCAGGTCCTGCTGGCGGTGGCGCCGGACCACGTGGAGGCGCTCAACTTCGTTGGCTTCACCTGGGCCGAGCAGGGGGTGCGGCTGGAGGAGGCCGAGGCGCTGGTGCGCCGGGCGCTCCGGGCCTCGCCGCGCAGCGGGCACATCGTGGACTCCCTGGGCTACATCCGCTCCCGGCGCGGCGACCACCAGGAGGCGGTGAGGCTGCTGGAGCAGGCCGAGCAGCTGCTCGGCCCGGATCCCTCGGTGCTGGATCACCTGGGCGACGCCTACCGCGGCGCCGGCCGCGCCATCGACGCCCAGGCCGCCTGGCGGAGGGCCCAGCGCAACCTGGGCGACGAGCCGCCGGCCGAGCAGGTGGCGCTGCGCGCCACGCTGGAGCGGAAGCTGCGCGAGCTGGAGGCCGCCCAGGAGCGCAGGCCGGTGGCGCGGTAGGTGGAGGGGCTCACAGCCTGACCTCCCGCACCCCGCCCAGCACCACCTCGCGCTCGGTGGGCGCCACCCCCGCCGAGCCGCGCCCGTCGCTCACCAGCCAGGGCGAGGCCTCCACCTCCCCGTTCAGCCCGGCCGCGTAGGGCAGCCGCAGGGTGGCGGTGCCGTCCGGCGCGGCGAAGGCGTGGGTGGTCCAGGCCACCTGCCGGCCCGCGCCGGTGCGCAGCCGCGTGGAGGCCGCCACCCGGGCCCCCGGCGCCGCCCCCGCCACCCGCAGCGTCAGCCCCGGCACCACCTGGAAGAGCTTGAACATCGGCACGCCCACCTGCTGCCAGAAGGAGAGGGAGGGGCCTTCGCCCAGCAGCCGGAAGCCGCCCAGGGCGGCCGGCCCGTCGGGCAGGAGCCGCCCGTCGCCGTCACCCCACATGCCGTCCCAGAGCCAGAGCCGCGTGGCCACCAGCATGCGGAAGGCCGGCAGCACCCGGGCGGTGTTGATGAGCGCCTGGTCCGGGCTGGTGCGCACCACCGGCAGGGCGTCCGGGGGGGCGAAGGCCAGCAGCGAGACCACCTCGTCGAGCGGCTCGTGGATCACCACGAACCCCACCCGCCGCTCGGCCAGCAGCGCCTCGGCCTGCTGGCCGTCGGTGGACCGGTGGAAGGCCGCGTCCACCTCCAGCGCCCCGGCGCCGCCCTCGACGCCGAACGGGCTCGACACCACCGGCCGCCCGGACCAGTAGCGGACGTCGTGGCCGTAGCTCCAGGGCGCCAGCACCGCCTCGCGGCCGGCCGGGGAGGGCGTGCGCCCGGCCAGCCGGGACAGCGGCGCCAGGTCGGTGGTGCGCCCCGGCGAGTGGGCCGCGTAGCTGGCCTGGAGGATGGAGGGCAGGGCGGGCGCCAGCAGGAGCGCCGCCGTGGCCACCCCCGCGGCCGGGCCCGGCCAGCCCGGCGCCGGCCAGCGCGCCGCCAGCGCCGCCGCCACCTCGCGCGCCACCAGCGCGGCGGAGAGCGCCTCGGCCACCGAGAGGTAGATGGCGAAGCGGTTGCGCGCCCAGCCGATGACCAGCGTGAAGAGCGCCGTCACGCCGAACAGCAGGATGGGCCCGCGCGCCTCCGGCGCGGCCCGCCGCCAGCGCCGCCAGGCCAGCGGCAGCGCCGCCACCACCGCCAGCGGCGTGAGCCCGTGGTTGGCCAGGATGGCGCGCAGGTCGTCCGCCGGGGCGCCCAGCCCCGAGGGGAGGAGCGGCCGGAACTCCATGATGGTGCGGTACCAGCCGCGCGCCGCCAGCATGGTGAGGCCGCGGTCGATGCCGTCGCGGCTCCAGGGGAGCACCACCAGCAGCGCCGCCGGCAGGAGCAGGGCGGCGGCGGCGGTGGCCACCCGCTCGGGCCAGCCGGCCTGCGGGCGCAGGCGCCGCGCCGCCGCCAGCGCCGCGCAGGCCAGCGCCGTCCCGGCCACCAGGGTGGGCTGCAGCCCGGTCAGCCCGGAGAGCCCGGCGGTGAAGAGGTTGGTGGTGGGGGCGAGCAGCGCCACCGAGCCGGCCAGCAGCACCGCCCCCGCGCCCAGCGCCCCGGCGAGCCTGGCCGCGGTGCGCCCGGGGGCCTGGTCGCCCGGCGCGCCCAGGGCGTGCCCCGCCGCCGCGAACCCGGCCAGCAGCGCCAGGTAGAGCACGCTGCCGTTCCAGTTCCAGAAGGCCAGGACCACCGCCGCCGCCAGCAGCGCCCCGGCGCGCCCGCCGCCGCCCGCGGCCAGGCGCGCCGCCCCCAGCACCACCAGGCCGAAGAGCAGCGGCTCCAGGGCGTGCTGGTCCGGCCGCCCCAGCGACGACAGCATGGCGTGCGAGGGGAGGAGGGCCAGCGCCAGCGCCGCGTCGAGCCAGGGCCGTCCGCCCAGGAGCGCCCGGCCCAGGAAGGCCACCAAGAGCACCATGAGCGCGCCGAGCAGCGCCGGCACCACCAGGGCCACCACCTCCAGGGTGGCCCGGTCCGGCACCCAGCCGCCGTTGGCGGCCGCGCCGGCGCCGGCCAGCAGCACCGCGAAGAGGGGCGGCCAGGGCACGTCGGCGCCGAGCGGGAAGTTCAGCCCAGGGTCGCGCCAGGTGGCCGAGAGCCCCTGGTCGAGGAAGCGCTCCGCCTGCAGCACCTGGTAGAGCGGGTCGCCGTCGCCCAGGAAGCGCGGCTCGGGGCCGCCGAGGACCCAGGGCCAGGTGGCCAGCCGCGCCGCCAGGCCCAGCGCCACCACCGCCGCCAGCAGGGCCGCGCGGGTGGCGCGGCGGTCGAGGAGGTGGCGGAGGGCGGCCATGCCGGAGGCGGAGGAGATCACATTTCCGGCGCGCCTCCAAGGTTGACTCGACGACCACCCCCGCCTAGCGTCCGCGCACCATGCCGGTCCCGGCGTTCCCCTCCGCGTCCGAGGCGTCGCACGAGGAGGGCTTCCTCAACTCGGGCGACCACCTCCGCCTCTACTGGCAGCGCTACCGCCCCCCGGCGCCGCGCGCCACGGTGGCGGTGCTGCACGGCGGGGGCGACCACTCCGGCCGCTACCCGGCGCTCACCAGCGCCCTGTGCCGCGCCGGCTTCGAGGTGGCGCTGCTCGACTTCCGCGGCCACGGGCAGTCGGACGGGCGGCGCTGGCACGTGGACGCCTTCTCCGACTACCTGGCCGACATCGACGCCTTCCTGGCCCGCCTGTGCCGCGACGGCTACGCCGGCAAGCTCTTCGTGGCGGCCCACAGCATGGGGGCGCTCATCGCGGCCCGCTGGGGGGTGGACCACTGGCGCGAGCCGGCCGGGTTCGTCCTCTCCTCGCCCTACCTGCGCCTGGCCCTGCGCCCGCCGCTCATGAAGGTGATGGCGGCGCGGCTCATGGGGAAGGTGGTGCCCTGGCTGCCGGTGGCCACCGGGCTCGACCTGGCGGCGCTCACCGCCGACCCCGAGCTGCAGGCCTGGACCGCCCACGACCCCCTCTACGGCCGCACCACCACCCCGCGCTGGTTCGACGAGGCCACCCGGGCCCAGGCCGACGTGGCCGCCCGGGCCGAGGAGTTCCGGGCGCCGCTGCTGGTGCTGGTGGGGGGGGCGGACACCATCGCCGATCCGGCCGCGGCCCGGCGCTTCGTGGAGGCGGCGCGCTCCCGCGACCGCACCCTGGTGACCTACCCCGGCTTCCGCCACGAGCTCTTCAACGAGGTGGAGCGCGACCGCCCCATCGCCGAGGCGGTGGCCTGGCTGCTGGCCCGCAGCGGCGCCGCGCCTGCCACACCGGCGGCGGGTGTGCGCTCGCCCGCGGGTGAAAGCCGTTGACCTGCCCCGGAGCGGGCCCGTATCCTGCCCGGCGTTCCCCGACCAGGCGTTCTCGTGGCGCGCGACGCGCCGCTCTCGCTCGGGGTGCGGTTCCTTCGAGGGAGGCTTCAGGGCCATGGCAGGCATCGAGAAGGCGAGCGCGCCGCGCAGCGGCGCGCACACCGTCATCGGGAGCTCGATCGTCATCGACGGCGAGATCTCCGGCGACGAGGACCTGGTCATCCAGGGCACCGTCAAGGGCAAGATCGCGCTGAAGGAGAGCCTCTTCGTGGAGGCCTCGGGCGTCATCGAGGCCGACATCGAGACGGCCAACGTCGAGGTGAGCGGCAGCGTCACCGGCAACATCGCCGCCACCGAGAAGGTCGAGCTCAAGGCCGCCTGCTCGGTGACCGGGGACATCCGGGCGCCGCGCATCCTCATCGCCGACGGCGCGGTGTTCAAGGGCAGCGTCGACATGGACGTCAAGGAAGCGAAGGGGAGGTAACCATGGCGACCAGCGACGGCACCACCATCATCGGCGAGTCGATCCTCATCAGCGGCTCCCTGGCGGGCGACGAGGACCTGACGGTCCGCGGCCGCGTCGAGGGCACCCTGACCCTCACCCGCACCCTGGTGGTCGAGCCGACCGGCCAGGTCAAGGCGGAGGTGCAGGTCAAGAACTGCATCATCGCCGGCGTGGTGGTGGGCAACGTGACCGCCACCGAGTCGGTGGAGATCACCAAGGAGGGGCGCATGGTGGGCGACATCGCCGCCCCCCGCGTCATCATCGTGGACGGCGCCTCCTTCCGCGGCCGCATCGACATGGGTGAGGTGGACACCGGCGCCGAGCGCCCGCGCGCCGCCGCCGCCGCCACCAGCGGCGCCAGCCGCCCGGCGCTGCCGACCCGCCAGTTCGGCCGCCCGTCGGCCCCGCGCCCGGCCGCCGCGCCGGCGCCCCGCGCCGCCGAGCCCCGCGTGGTGGAGGAGAAGGTGGCCCCGGCCGCCGCGCCGCGCCCCCTGGTCCCGCCCGCTCCCGTCGCCATGGGCGCCGTGAAGCGCAAGGTCCTCGTCAAGACGAAGAAGTAGCCGGGGCCCGCCGTGGAGCTCGTGCCACGCACCACGGCGCCGCTCCACGCCACCGGCGCCGTCGAGTTCATCCCGCTCGAGGCCATCGCCGCCGACGCCACCTTCCGGCTCCGGGAGGTCGGCGACGTGGCGCTGCTGGCCGGCTCCATCGCCCGACTGGGCCAGCTCGGCCCGGTGGAGCTGCGCCCGCTGGCGGGCGCCGCCGAGGACGACCCGGCGCAGTTCCAGGTGGTGGCCGGCTTCCGCCGCCTGGCGGCGGTGCGGCTGCTGGGCCGCACGCGGGTGCTGGCCCGGGTGCACGACCGCCTCGACGACGAGGACGCCTGGGCGCTGGCGCTGGTGCAGGCGCTGCTGGGCGAGCCCCTGGGAGAGCCGGAGCTCTCGGCCCTGGCGCGCCGCCTGGCCGAGGGGCACCTGGCCCCGTGGGCCGAGGGGCTGCTGGAGGAGGCGCGGGTGCGCGCCCCGGTGGCGCCGGAGCAGCGCGAGGCCTTCCTGGCCTTCCTGGAGGGGGCTCCGGCCGCCCTGTCCGGCGCCGGCGCTCCAGGCGACGACGGCGGCGCCACCGAGGACGCCGCCTCCGACGAGGCGGCCGATCGCGACCTCGAGCCCGCCGCCGACCCCTGGGACCCCGGCCTGGACGCCGACGCCGCCGCCGCGCCGGCCGGGCCGGCGGCGCCCGCGGCCACCCCCGCCGACGCCGCCCCGCAGGAGGTCACCCCCGAGGAGCTGGCCGCCGACCTGGCCGGCCGGCTCTGGCAGCTCAACCAGGACCTCTCGCTGGCGGTGGACGCCTGGGACGAGCTTCCGGAGGACGCCCGCCGCATGATCGTGGAGCAGGCCCGCTACCTGGCGGAGCTCTACCCCTACCTCACCGGAGGACGTCGATGAGCCTCGAGACCGATCGGGCCCGCCTGCTGGAGCTGCTGCGCACCCTCTCCTTCGAGCGGCGCAAGGTCACCCTGGCCTCCGGCAAGGAGAGCGACTTCTACGTGGACTGCAAGCGGACCGCGCTCACGGCCGAGGGGCACGTGCTGGTGGGGCGCTGCCTCTTCGCCGAGGTGCGGGCCATCCAGCCGCTGGTGCGGGCCGTGGGCGGGCTGACGCTGGGGGCCGACCCCATCGCCTCGGCCATCGCGCTCACCAGCTTCCTGGAGGGGGCGCCGGTGGACGCCTTCATCGTGCGCAAGGAGCCCAAGGGGCACGGCACCGGCCAGTGGATCGAGGGGCGCAAGACCATCCCCGACGGCAGCCGGGTGGTGGTGCTGGAGGACGTGGTCACCACCGGCGGCTCGGCGCTCAAGGCCATCGAGCGCTGCCGGGCCGAGCGGCTCGAGGTGGTGGCCTGCCTGGCGCTGGTGGACCGCCTGGAGGGCGGCCGCGAGGCCATCGAGGCCAGCGGCGTGCCGCTGCGGTCCGCCTTCACCCGCCAGGACTTCCTGCCGTGACCGCCCCCGGGCTGACCCGCCGGGCCGCCGTGGCCCTGGCCTGCGCCCTGGCGCTGGCCGGCTGCGGCGCGGTGCAGGGCGTCCGCTCCCGGCTGCCGCCGCGCCAGCCGCGCCCCGGGCCCGAGGCCAGCGCCTACAAGGGGCTGCGCGACGCCGCCTCCCGCAGCGCCCGGCTCTACGACGGGCTGGTCCACCGGGCCTCGCTGAGCGGCACCTGGCTCTCCCCGCCGGTGCGCCAGGCCGGCACCCGCCAGCTGGGCGAGTGGCTCTCCTGGACGCCGGCGGAGCTGGAGGCCGCGCTGGCGGCCGGCGACGCCGACGCCGCCCGCGGCGAGGAGTTCGTGCTGGCCCTCTACACCGCCGACCCCGCGCACAACGACCTGGACGCCAGGCCCTCCACCTGGCGCGCCGAGCTCGACGACGGCACCGACCAGGCGGCGGCCACCGAGGTGGCCTTCGAGGAGTCGAACCCCGCCACCATGCAGCTCTTCAACTACGTGGGGAAGTTCGACAAGGTCTGGCGGGTGCGGGTGCCGTGGACCGGCGCGCCGCTGGAGGGGCGCCCCTTCGTGCTGCGGCTCTCCAGCGCCCTGGGGTCCATGGTGCTCGACTTCGGGCCGGGCGGCCGCAAGGCCGAGCGGCCGCACCAGTCGCCCTGAGCGACCGCGCCCGCTTCGCCTTGGCCCCGAGCGCCCTGAGCGTCGCCTCGCCCTGGGGTGGCGGAGTTCGGGGGGCGGCCCCGCCTCAGCGACCGTCGAGGCGCGGCTCCACGTCGCCCAGCGCCACCACCGTGTCGTGCAGCTCCCGGTCGTCCTTCTCCGGGTAGTCGAGCACGTAGTGCAGGCCGCGCGACTCCTTGCGGCGCAGGGCGCACTCCACGATGAGCATGGCCACGTCGGCCAGGTTGCGCAGCTCCACCAGGTCGGGCGTCACCCGGTACTGCCAGTAGTAGTCGCGGATCTCGCCGCGCAGCACCGCCAGGCGGGTGCGGGCCCTGGTCAGCCGCTTCTGCGAGCGGACGATGCCCACGTAGTTCCACATGAGGCGGCGCACCTCGTCCCAGTTGTGCGTCACCACCACGCCCTCGTCGGGCGCCAGCGCGTCGCCGGGGTTCCAGTCAGGGATGAGCGGCGGCGGGCCGCCGGCCTCGGTGAGCTCGTCGACGGCCCGGATGGCGGCGCGCCGGCCGAAGACCAGCCCCTCCAGCAGCGAGTTGGAGGCCAGCCGGTTGGCGCCGTGCAGGCCGGTGCAGGAGACCTCGCCGATGGCGTAGAGGTGCGGCACCGAGGTGCGCCCCACCAGGTCGGTCACCACGCCGCCGCACTGGTAGTGGGCCGCCGGCACCACCGGGATGGGCTGCACCGCCATGTCCACGCCGAACTCCTTGCAGGTGGCGTAGATGTGCGGGAAGTGCTCGATGAGGAAGCTCTTGGGCAGGTGCGTCATGTCCAGGAAGGCGGAGTCGTCCCCCCGGCGCTTGATCTCGGCGTCGATGGAGCGGGCCACGATGTCGCGCGGCGCCAGCTCCTTGCGCGCGTCGTAGCGGGCCATGAAGGCCTCGCCGGCCGCGTTGCGCAGGATGCCGCCCTCGCCCCGCAGCGCCTCGCTGACCAGGAAGCTCTTGGCCATGGGGTGGAACAGGCAGGTGGGGTGGAACTGGAAGAACTCCATGTTGGCGATCGAGGCGCCGGCCCGCCAGGCCATGGCCACGCCGTCGCCGGTCGCCACGTCGGGGTTGGAGGTGTAGAGGTAGACCTTGCCGGCGCCGCCGGTGGCCAGGATGGTGATGCCGGCCGAGACCGCCGAGATGGTGCCGCTGGCGCGCTCCAGCACGTAGGCGCCCAGGGTGCGGTTGGGGCCGCCCAGGCCGAGCTTGCCGCTGGTGACCAGGTCCACCGCCACCGCGTCCTCGACCACCCGGATGCCGTGCGCCGCGCAGGCCGCCAGCAGGGCCCGCTCCACCTCGCGGCCGGTGGTGTCCTTGGCGTGGGCCACGCGGCGGCGGGAGTGGCCGCCCTCGCGGGTGAGGTGCAGCTGGTCCGGCCCCTCGCGGTCGAACTCCACGCCCAGGCCGCGCAGCCAGCGGATGCGCTCCGGCCCCTCGCGCACCGTGACCTCCACCGCCTCCTTCTTGCAGAGGCCGGCGCCGGCCACCAGCGTGTCCTCCACGTGCAGCTCGAAGCGGTCGTCGGCCCCCAGCACGCTGGCGATGCCGCCCTGGGCGTACTGGGTGGAGCCCTCGAAGCGCTGGCGCTTGGTGAGCACCAGCACCGAGCCGTGCGGCGCGGCCTCCAGGGCGAAGGTGAGGCCGGCGACACCGCCGCCGAGGACCAGGAAGTCCACGTGCTCGCGAGGGGAGAGGGCGCTCATGGTGGCCAGATGTAGCACGAGGTGGGGGCCGGAAGTTGTGGGGGCCTGCCCCCCCCTGATAGCTTCCGGGGCGGCATGACGTCGCTCCGCCACACCCCCTGCCTGGCCCTGCTCGCGCTGCTCGCCGCCTCCCCGGCGCGCGGCGACGACACCTGCTCGTACGTGGACGGCGACGGGGTCAACGTCTTCACCAACGTGCCGACCGATCCGCGCTGCAAGCGGGTGCGCACCAGCGACGTGGCCGGGGTGTACCGCTCCAGCCGGGCCACCAAGGTGGGGGCGGCCACCCGCACCACCCGCGAGCTCTACAAGCCGCACATCCGCGACGCGGCCGAGAAGTACCAGCTGCCCGAGGCCCTCATCATGGCGGTGATGGCGGTGGAGTCGAACTTCAACCCCCGGGCCCTCTCCGACAAGGGGGCCATGGGGCTGATGCAGCTCATGCCCGGCACGGCCAGGGACCTCTTCGTCACCGACGCCTACGACCCGGCGCAGAACATCGAGGGCGGGGCCCGCTACCTGCGCCTGCTCGCCAACCAGTACGCCGGCGACCTGGTGAAGACCCTGGCGGCCTACAACGCCGGGCCGGAGGCGGTGCGCCGCGCCGGCGAGGGCGTGCCCAACATCCCCGAGACCCGGGAGTACGTCCGCAAGGTGGTGGCGCTCTACGAGACCCTCAAGGCGGGGCGGTAGCCGGGTGGGCGGGGTGGGGGCACCCAGGGGCCGGGCCGCCGCGCCGGCCGGCGAGGGCGAGGGCGGCGACTCGGCCTTCGTGCGCCACCTGACGCGCGGCGCCCAGGCGCTGGGCCGCGGCGCGGTGGAGGAGGCCCGGGCCGCGCTGGAGGAGGCGCTGTCCCTCCGGCCGCGCGACGCCAAGGCGCTGGGGCTCATCGGCCAGGCGCTCTACCGGCAGGGGCTCTTCGAGCAGGCGGCGGTGGCCTGGCAGCGGCTGGTGGAGGACAACCCGGTGGAGCCCGGGGCCCGCATCAACCTGGGGCTGGCCAACCTGAAGGCCCGGCGCCTGCCCGAGGCGGTGCGCCAGCTCGAGATCGCGCTCGACCTCGCCCCCGACCACAAGAAGGCGCTCGGCTACCTGGGGCTGGCCCTGCTGGAGAGCGGCGACCCCGCCCGGGCCCGCACCTGCTTCGCCCGCGCCGGCAGCGAGCCGCTGGTGGCCCGCTGCGACGAGCTGCTCTCGCAGGCCAGGGCGTCCGAGCAGGCCGCCGCCACGGCCGAGGCCGAGGGCCCGCCGCCCGCGCACCCCGGCGCCGAGGCGCTCGGGCCGCTCCTCACCGCCGGCGTGCCCGACGAGCTGCCGCTCGGCGCGGTGGCGGTCGAGGAGGGGGAGCAGGTGGAGGTGGGGTCGACGGAGGCCTGGACCGAGGCGGGGGGCGAGGCCGAGGCCCCGACCTCGACCCCGACCCCGACCTCGACCTCGACCCCGACCTCGACCTCGACCCCGACCCCGACCCCGACCCCGACCCCGACCTCGGCCTCGGCCCCGACCTCGGCCCCGACCTCGGCCCCGACTGGGCCCGAGCTCGCTCCCCCCTCCGACTCCTCCCTCGACTCCGCCATCGAGGCCCCCGCCACCCTGACCTCGGCGCCGCGCCTGGCCGCCTGGGCAGCCGAGCGGACGCTCCAGCCGCCCGCCGACGAGCCCTTCGTGGCCGACGGGGCGGCGCTGGCGGTGGCCGTGCGGGGCGAGCTCCTCTGCCGGCTCGAGGGGCTGCTGGCCTGGCGCGGGCAGGTGGCCTTCACCGGCGAGGTGAAGCGGTTCCGCGGCCGGGCCACCGACAAGCCCTTCGGCGAGGGGCCCGACCGGATGCACCGGCTGGCCGGCGAGGGGCTGGTGCTGCTCTCCACCGCCGGGCGCCGCTTCACCGTGCTGGACCTCGGCGGCGACGCCGGCTTCTTCCGCGAGCCGGTGGTCTTCGGCTTCGAGGAGGTGGTGGCCTTCGAGAACGGGCGGCTGGCCTCCCCGGCCGGCGACGTGGACCTGGTGCACCTGCGCGGGCAGGGGCGGGTGGTGCTGCGCACCCTCGGCGAGGCGCTGGCGGTGGCCGTCACGCCGGGCGCGCCGGTGCGGGTGCCGCCGGCGGCGCTGATCGGCTGGGTCGGCGGGCTCACCCCGCGGCTGGCGCCCCCGCTGGAGGGCGGCGCGGTGGGCGGCGCGGTGGAGCTCTCCGGCCAGGGGCTGGTGCTCCTCGACCGCGGGGCGGAGGAGGCGTCGTGAGCGGCCGCTCGCTCAGGCAGGAGGCCTTCAACCTCCCCAACGCCATCACCCTGGTGCGGGTCGCCATGATCCCGGTGTTCCTCTGGTTCACCTACTACGAGTCGCGCATCGACAGCTTCATCGCCGCGCTCACCTACGCCGCCACCGGCGCCACCGACTTCCTCGACGGCTGGGTGGCGCGGCGCACCGGCAAGATCACCGTCATCGGCAAGTTCCTCGACCCCACCGCCGACAAGCTCATCGTCATGGCCGCGCTGGTGATGCTGGTGCACCTCGGGCGGGTGGCCGCCTGGGTGGTCATCGTGCTGATGGCGCGCGAGTTCATCGTCACCGGCCTGCGCACCATCGCCATGAGCGAGGGGATCGTCATCGCGGCCGGCAAGGAAGGGAAGCAGAAGGCCGCCTACCAGGTGGCCGGCATCACCTTCCTCCTGCTGCACTACACCTACCCGGTGGACGCCGGCCTCTTCACCTTCGAGTTCGACGCCAACCGCGTCGGCACCATCCTGCTGTTCGTGTCGCTCTTCTTCTCCATCTGGTCGATGATCGACTACTTCCGCGGGTTCCTCCGGGCCGTCTACCAGGGGCCCGAGGCCTGATCCGGCGCCGCGGGCGGGAACGCCGGAAGACGCTTGACACGCCTCGCAGGGGGCCTCTATAAACCCGGCCCTGCGACCGTCTTTGCGGGAATAGCTCAGCGGTAGAGCATCGCCTTGCCAAGGCGAGGGTCGACGGTTCAAATCCGTTTTCCCGCTCCATCTTGCCCCCGACAACTCATCGAGTTGTCGGGGGTTTTTCTTTTCCGCCTCGTCCGTGGCCAGTCATGTGCCCCACATGTGCCCCTACGGCGCCGCGACGGGCGTGATCGCTGGGGGTTCTGCCACCGCAGACCTGCCAGGCGGCCGGTCGAGAAGCTGCACTGCGTCCCGCTTCACGTCCGGCGACAGGTGAGCGTAGCGCATCGTCATCTCCATGGTGGCGTGACCGAGGAGCTCCTGCACCGCCTTGAGGGCCACGCCCCGCATCACCAGGTGTGACGCAAAGGTGTGCCGGAGGTCATGCGTGGTGAGCCGCTTGGCGAGGCCAGCCCGCGCGCAGGTCCGTGGCACCAACTCCTTGACCCGGTTGTGGTTGAGCCGCTTCCCGGTGGTCTCGCAGAAGACGTACGGCCCCCGGAGGTGCCGGTGCGCCTGCAGCGTGGCCACGGCGTCCTGGGAGAGTGGCACCTCGCGGTAGCGGCCGCCCTTGGGCGTTCCTTCCTGGTCGTGCCAGAGCGTCCGGCGGACCACGACTCGGCCGGCGACCAGGTCCAGGTCCTCCCACTTGAGTGCCAGCAGCTCGCCGACCCGGAGGCCGGTCTTGAGCGCCGTGATGAGCCAGGCCTTCCACTCGGGCGCGGACGCCCGGAGGAAGCGCTCGGTCTCCTCGAAGGTGAGGAACCGGAAGTCGGAGGGGGTGACGCGGAGCTGCTTCACCTTGGGCGCGTAGGGCAGCTCGCCCCACTCGACGGCCAGGTTGAGGAGCTTCCGGAGGATGCAGAGGTGGTTGTTGATGGTCTTCGCCCCCTGGCCCTCCTTCAGCTTCCGCGCCTTGTAGGCCTCCACGTCGGCCGGACCGATCTGGCCGAGCCGGCGCTTGCCGAAGGCCGGGACGAGATGCAACCGCAGGACCCAGCGCTTCTCGTAAACCGTGGCCGGCTTGTTGTTCACCACCGCGTGGTCGAGGAACCGCGCCTGGAAGGCCTCCAGGGTGGGGACCTCCTTCACCTCCTTGTCATGAGTTCCGGCCGTGATCGCCTCGCGCACCGCGCGCTCATGCTGCAGCGCTCCACGGCGCGTGTTGACCGGCGAGAAGTCGCGGACCCGCCGGGGTGGTTTCCCCGGCAGGGCGAGCTTCACGTCGATGGTCCAGCGCTCCAGCACTCTGCCTTCCTTCGTCTTCCACTTCCGCAGCCTGACGCTCATCGGTCATCTCCGAGCGCAGGACTGCTGTTGCCCTTCAACCAGTCTAGTAGGGCGTCGCGGCCGATGCGGATGGTTCGGCCCATCCGGACCACACCCGGGACGCGACCGTCGCGCACCGCGTCGTAGAGCGTCTTCCGGTTTACACGCAGCAGCCGGGCCGCCTCGTCGACGGTGAGGGCCGGGGGGAGGGTGGTGGCCAGGGCGCGGACGCTGCTCCTGGCGCCTTCCTGGGCGGCCTGAAGGTTGTCCCGAGCGACCGCTGTCGCGTCCTGCTCCAAGAGCCACCCTGCCGCGGCCGCCCTCGCCTCCTGCCGCGCCTATGCCTACTTCGTCTCGTCCGTGATCTGGAATGACGAATGACAGTCAGACATCTAGTGCCCGGAGGCGAGCCGTCGCAAGGCCGGGCCCAAGTGGATCTGGACAGGTGTCCTGACCTTGACAGCGATTTGGACACCCAATCCCAGCAGGAAGGCGCACGTCCGTCCAACGGGTAGCTTCACCAGGTGGCCGCCGCGGCGGCTTGCCGAAGTTGAACTTGCCTTGACAGATCTGGGGCCACTGGGAGAATCGGCCATGGGCGTCGCCAGCCAAGACGCAATCATCATCAGGCACCTTCGGGCTGCCGTGACGTTCAATCGGTTCCTCCTGTCCCAAGGGACGATCTTCTGGGATTGCGTCAAGGAGTTGGCGCTTCAGAGCGGCACCCCCATCGCGTTCGAAGACTCCAGCTCCATCCCCCCGGGATTGCAGAGTGTCGCGCAGGAACTCGGACCGCTCATGCGGCTTCGCCTGAGTTCACCTCGCGCCTCAGGCATGACGCCGCAGGCAAGAGAACTCCTGAAGAGACACGAGCCTCTCGTTCGCACCTTCCTCGAGATTGCTGAGCGAAACGTCTCGACTCTCGATGAGTACGGCGATGAGAACTGGAAGGCTCTCGACACCGAACTGCGGCGCTTGATTGAAAAGCTCGCTCAGCGCGAGGGCATCCCAAGCGACTCAGTCGCCGTAGTGCTCGACACGAGCCTGGACGAGGAACTACGGCAACTGCTCATCGACAGAGCCGTCATCCGCGACAACTCCCTCGCGGGCCTTGTCCTATGGCAAGCGCGGAAGTTGCTCGTCAATGACTTCCTGCGGTTTCACGAGGAGGTTCGCGATCGAGCAGAGCCAGCTTCATACTTGGAGGAGATGACCGGGGTGGAGTTTGAGACCTTCATCGCGCGAACTCTCAGCGAGCACGGCTTCTCGAACGTAAGGGGAACTCCTGCCAGCGGGGATCAGGGCGCGGATGTCCTTGCCGAGAAGGATGGTCGCCGGCTTGTCGTTCAAGCCAAACGCTACCGAGGTTCCGTCGGGAACCGAGCAGTCCAAGAGGTGATCGCTGCGCTCGCCTACTACGGGGCCGATGAGGCCTGGGTGGTAACCAACTCGGAGTTCACCGCGTCGGCTCGCGCTCTCGCACAGCGAGCATGCGTCGTCCTCGTCGGCGGAGCAAGGTTGTCTTCACTGGGCGCATTCCTGACCACCTGGCCCGTGCCAGCGAGGCGAAGGTTAGGGGCCTGATGTTGCACGCGAAGACGCAACTGCCCGATCTATAGGGCGCTGGTCGCTACTCGCCACTGGGTCGAACGTGTCGGTTGCCATGCTAGAATCCTCAGTTGAGTTGCTACGGTCAGGGGTTCAGGGGACGCCGCATGCCGAGCGAACCACCCGAAGCGACGCTTCCGCCGCCGCTGCCGCCGGCGGACGTCGCCAAGGAACAGCAACTGCGCCAGCGGAAGCTCCTCGAGGGGGCCTTCTCGACTTGGCGCGGCCGTTTGCTGGATCTCACCGGTCGAAACCGGGCTCTGAACTACAAGCCGACCAAGGTCTCGACGCTCACCATCGTCGATGAGAAGCCCGCCGAGGTGTACCGGCTACTCATTGGCGAGGAACGGCCCCTGACCTTCTCGGCCGTGCTCCCGTCGAGGCAGGAGCCCGTCGAGCCTGCCCCCGAAGTGTCCCCGGGCGAGCAGATCGGGCTCCCCTTGGGAACCGCACCGGCCGAGGCCCCTGCGCCAGAGCCTGGTGAACCTGACGTCGCCGCCCAGGCGTTCACACCGTATGCGCGCGAGGACATGGCCGAGCGTCACCTGGACACAGTGCTCCAATGCCAAGCGACCCCCGAGAGTCTCGACCTGAGCCTCCGCCGGATCGCAGACCTGCAACGGACGGCCATCGAGGAGCAGGGCGTCAACACGGTGTTCCTGGGTCTCGGCTTCCTCCACTACCGGGAATCGCCGACGGCTGACAAGGAGGTGCGTGCACCGCTCGTCCTGGTTCCTGTCACGCTCGAGCGGGCGACAGCCAAGTCAGGATTCCGCCTCCTTCTCGCCGAAGATGAGCCGATGGTGAACCCATCGCTCGTCGAATACTTGCGCCGGATCCACCAGATCGGTTCGTTCCCGACCATCCCCGAGCCTGCGGACGACGCCACTTCGGTGGACCTGGGTCCCTTCTTCTCGGCCGTCGCCGAACGGGTGAAGGATCTGAAGGGCTGGAAGGTGACCGAGGGGATCGTCCTCGCTCCATTCACCTTCCAGAAACTGGTCATCTTCAAGGACATCGAACTGAACCAGGAAGCGTTTGCCCAGCACCACCTGGTGAGAAGGGTGGTGCTGAAGGAGGGAGAACCTTCCACTGGCCTCCCTCCCGAGATCCGGGACCTGGACCTCGACGCCAACTATCCACCTGAGATCACGAACCAGGTCGTCGATGCGGACTCGTCACAGCTCAGGGCGATCGCCGCGGTGGCTGCCGGGCACGACCTGGTCATCCACGGGCCCCCAGGGACGGGAAAGAGCCAGACCATCACGAACCTCATTGCGGATGCCATCGGCGTCGGCAAGAGGGTGCTGTTTGTCAGCGAGAAGATGGCCGCGCTGGAGGTCGTTCATCGTCGCCTCGTCGAAGCCAAGCTCGGCGAGTTCTGCCTCGAGCTCCACTCCACGAAGGCGCGCAAGGGCGATGTCATCGAGTCGCTTCGTACAGCGCTCGATCGAAGCGGCGACGCCACGAAGGGCACCGTCAAGAGCGTGGCCGAGCTGACAAGGGCGCGAGGCCACCTCAACGCCTACGCTCGCGATGTTCACGCAAGGCAGACCACGCTCAGCTGCACTCCCTTTGAAGCCGTAGGGGAGTTCGAAAGGGTCCGGAAGGCGCCGAAGTTCACCTACCCAGCTGACCCGACCGCTCTCTCCCCAGAGCAGCTGGCCGACTTGAACGAGAAGACTCGGCAGGTCGAGGTTCAAGGGAGGGCCGTGTCGCCCATAAGGGAATGCGGCTGGCGTGACTCGCGCATCACCGCCTTCTCAGAACCGATCGCTGAGCGAATCGGAAAGGTCCTGGCCGACGCCCGAGAGTTGGCCACCGAGTTCGCCGCTCAGGCGCGCGTGGTGCATCAACGCTACGGCGTCCGCGAGCCAAAGACGGTCGACGATGTTGCCGAGGTCGTTGAGATGGCGTTGCACCTCTGCATGGCACCTGGGATTCCCTCGGCTCTCCTGCGCGACGTTCGCTGGAGCACGCCTCCGCCCGAGGTGACCGCACTCATCGAAGAGGGGCGGCAGGTGTCGGACCTGAGTTCGCGCCTCAAGGAGAGGTATCGACGGGAACTCCTGGCGTCCGTGCCGGCTGATGACCTCGCCTATGTCGAGCAGAAGCTCGGGTCAGCCCTTGCCTTCCTGGCCATCCTGGCGCCCCGCTACCGCGGCGTTCGGCGTCGCTTGAAGGCCATGCGACGTGGCGCCGAAGCGCTGCCTCTCCTGGAGCAGATCTCCGAGTTGAAGGCCGTGCCGGCCTGGACGCGAAGGAGCGAGGCGCTCGCGGCCCATCCACAGGCCGTGGGCTGGTTCGGAGACGCCTGGCGCGGAGCCAGCTCGGACTGGAATGACCTCGAGCGGCGGCTTGCCTGGCTGAGCAAGTTCCACGCCCTCGCCGCCCGCCACGGGCAACTTGGCGAGGTGGGGTACCTGCTCGCTGAGCAGGGGGGACAGCCCGAGGGTGCACCAGAAGCGCTGGCCAAGACCGCGGTCAAGCTCGCCGAGGCATTGGCACGGCTCCACCAACTGCTGGTCTGGCCCAGCGACTACCTGGCCAAGGCGACGATCAGCCAGATTGAGGCTCGCCTCTCCGAGGTTTCCCGTGACCTCGGCAAGGGCTCGGCCTGGTCGGCCTACGTGCGCGCTGTGAGCGGCCTGGCCAACACCCCCGCCGTGGCCATCGCTGAGGCGGCCTACCACGGGGAGATCCAGGCTGAGCAAGCGGGGGCAGCATTCCGCCGTGCCCTCTACGGGGCCTGGCTCGACAAGGTCCTGCCGTCCATCCCAGCGCTCGCGGACTTCTCCGTGGAGACCCATGAGGAACGTCGGCGACAATTCCAGAAGCTCGACAGCCAGCTCCTGACCGAGAAGCGGGGCGAGCTGGTCTCGCGCCTTCGCGAGACTGGCCAGCGTCGGTACGCGGCCAGTTCCTCGGCTCACAGGTCCTTCCTGTCCAAGGAGCTGGCGAAGCAGAAGCGCCACAGGCCGCTCCGGGTCATTCTTCGTGAGGCCCGGGATGCGGTGATGGCCCTCAAGCCCTGCTACCTCATGAGCCCGCTGAGCGTCTCCCAGTTCCTCTCGCCCAAGGTGGACTTCGACCTCGTGGTCTTCGACGAGGCAAGCCAGCTTCCGACCGAGGACGCTGTCGCCGCCATCTCTCGCGGCAAAAGCCTGATCGTAGTGGGCGACCCGAAGCAACTCCCGCCCACGAACTTCTTTTCCATCCAAGGCGGCGCCAGCGCCGTCTTGGTCGATGACGACGGCGAGCCGGTGCTCGAGGAGACCGAGAGCGTGCTCGAGGAGTTCCAGGGCGTCGGCCTCCACCAGGCCCACCTCGAGTGGCACTACCGAAGCGCGCACGAGTCGCTCATCCAGTTCTCGAACGAGAAGTTCTACGGGAACCGTCTGGTCGTGTTCCCGAGCGCCGCCACCGACTCGCCGGACCGCGGCGTCCACTTCGAATTCGTAGAGGGCGGCCAATACGTCGGCGCGGGCCAGAATCCGGTGGAGGCGAGGCGAATCGCCATGGCGGTCGTCGAGCATTTCCGGAAGTCGCCTGACCTCACGCTCGGCGTGGGTACGTTCAGCCAGCGACAGCAGATGGCCGTGTGGGATGAGCTCGAGCGAATTCGTCGGGCGGATCCTTCGCTGGAGGAGTTCTTCGATCGCGCCAGGTCCGAGCCGTTCTTCGTGAAGAACCTGGAGAACATCCAGGGCGACGAACGAGACGTCATCTTCCTGAGCATCACCTACGGGAAGCAGCCGGACGGGAAGCTCCGCTACAACTTCGGGCCGCTCAACCGTGAGAACGGCTGGCGGCGTCTCAACGTCCTGGTGAGCCGGGCGCGAAAGCAGATGCGGGTCTTCAGCTCGTTGCGGGCTTCGGACATCAATCCTTCCTCGGTCGTGACCCAGGGCCCAGCCCTGCTCGCCGACTTCCTGCGCTTCGCCGAGACCGGCAAGATGATGGCCACCACAACCGGCACGGCGGCGGATGCCGAGAGCCCGTTCGAGCACGAGGTTGGGGAAGCCCTGGAGGACATGGGCTTCCTGGTGGATCGCCAGGTCGGGGTCGGGGCGTACCGCATCGACATCGGCGTGCGTCACCGCGACCGGCCCGGTGTTTACCTCGTGGGCCTCGAGTGCGATGGGGCCTCCTACCATGCCGCTCCCTGCGCCAGGGACCGGGATCGGCTTCGTCAGTACGTCCTTGAGCAGCGCGGCTGGACCATCCTGCGGGTCTGGTCCACCGACTGGTTCCGAGATCGCGCCCGGACCGTGGAGCGCTTGAAGCGGACGCTCGATGACCTTGCAGAGCAGCTCAAGGAAGACGCGGCGAAGCCGGCGATCTCGATGGCTTCTAGTAAGGTCGTGGAGGAGCTGGAGGTCCCTGAGGTGCCAATGGCGGCGGAGCCCGTGGCGGCGCTGGAGGTTGAAGAACTCGAACGGGCTCGTCTCCAGGTTCCGCCCTATCGAGTGGCAACGGCGTCCCGCCTGTATCGGACCTCGATTCTTGAGGCCAGCTCAGCGCAAGTCGCCCAGGAGGCTGCACAGATCGTTGCGGCCGAGGGCCCTATCCAGCACGAGGAGCTACTGAGTCGACTGATCGGGTTCTGGAACCATGAGCGCCGCGGCGCTCGGCTGGTGTCGGCAGCCGAGGCTGCCATCGAGG
This sequence comes from Anaeromyxobacter sp., assembly GCA_016718565.1. Taxonomy (NCBI): domain Bacteria; kingdom Pseudomonadati; phylum Myxococcota; class Myxococcia; order Myxococcales; family Anaeromyxobacteraceae; genus Anaeromyxobacter; species Anaeromyxobacter sp. Next base: position 188,078 of record JADKCZ010000010.1, read on the forward strand.
GGGCCGTGCGGTCTGGAGCAGTGAAGCGAAAGGATGGGTTCCTGTACTCCACCAGGAACCCGATCGGCCTGAGGTGCAGGTCGGGGATGGACCAAGGGCCGGAACAGGTGGCCATCGAGGAACTTGCCGAAGCCGCCCGGCAGGTCGTCGAGCTGGTGGGCGTGATGCGCGAGGACGATGTCGCGACCGAGGTCCGTCAGGCCCTTGGGCTGCGCCGGACGCAAGACGGCATGCCGCGCATCAAGCAGGCCATCCAAGACCTCATCGAACAGGGCGTGCTGGTTTACGGGGTGGCTGGACTACGAATCCGCAAGCCGAGTTGATGGCCACGAGAGACTGGCCCGAACGCGCGACCTTCCGACATGCCATCCGACTCGCTCCACCGCGCAACGATGCAACGACCCAAACGGACTGCTCCCTCTCTGCGCCGCTCCTCGCCGAACTTCGCCAACCCGTCCCACGTGCCCCGCTCCTTCGAAATCCGCCTCCACCGCGCTCGTTTCTTCTCTCTCATCATCACCTTTTAGAAATTGAATCAGACTCAACCCAATTGGGTTTGTCATCATGCGGTTCTTCCTTGACCTCCGATCTCCTCCCGCTCTCCGCCATCTCTCCCATGGTGACAACTGCCCGACCCCTTTCCCCAAGTCTCAGGGGGAGAGGGGTCGGGCAGTTGTCACCCCTCACCTCGCGCCGATGGCGGAGGGCGGGCCGTGCGAAGGAGCCTCTCGATTCGAGCGGTTGGGAGCCGAGCCCCGTGCTCAACCCTGTCATCCGGGTCGTTCCCAATCCTGTCCTCGCCGCAGGACACCCCAGAGGACACCCCACACCACGAAAACAACGTGCTGGTCCGCGCGGACCAGCACGCCGATTTCATCGTTCTGGTCCACGTGGACCAGAAGGCTCAAAACCCCCGTTCTGGTCCACGTGGACCACGAGGCCCATTTCCCAGATTTCGGGGGTTGGTCCGCGCGGACCAGGGGAGTAAAGGCCGGGACAGGTGTGCAAGGTCCACGTGGACCAGGAAGAGAGTTGCTGCTGGTCTGCAGAGCCCTACACTGCGTCTTACGGCCTGACGCTGGCTCTCGACAGGCCCAAAGGTGACCACCTTTTGTGACCAAGTTGCGCCGTGGCCGGGCGCCGTGGCACCTTCTACGTCGCTCCTAGAGGCGTTTGAGTGCCGGGTTGCCAAGTCATCGGCAGTTACCTCGAAGAAGCCTCGCCAGCCAAATGGCTGACCGGACCTACTGCAACGCTCCAGAACATCTGGTCGAATTGATGGCAGACTCGCCTGTTCCCCTTCTAGCCCTGATCGACTGGGACACCAGTCGCCGATTCGCATGGATCAGCGAGCGCACGCGGCAGTCGCGTCTAGCAACCGGTCGAGCACGCGCCGAAGAGAGACTCGAAGCCATCTTCGAAGCACTTGCCGCAACGGCGCACGCGAATTTCCCAATGGTGCGCCGATTCAACTGCGAAGTGCGCGTTTACCACGGGTGGCACCGCGGCACGACGCCCACTGATGACTTTCGTGCGCTCGCTGTCGCAGTAGATCGCACCCGTCGACTATTTGGTGGGCTCCACGTGTCCCGGGTGACTCTCGCCTGTCAGATGCTCTTTGGCAGCGAATCCTATGATTCCGAAAGTTCGAAATTGTTCGGAACCGTTCGACGTCGAGAGGACCAAGACGCCGACGAGCAAAAGATGGTGGACACAGCCCTTTCGGCTGACCTTCTCCACTGGGCTAGGCGCAACTTGGCCCCGAGCGCTCAAGCCCTAATCTTCGTCATGGCCGAAGACGATGATTTCTACCCACCAGTGGCGCTGGCCAATCATTGGGGCGTCAAAGCGCGACTTGTTCGCCGCCGCGAAGCTCTTAGGCATATGCCGTGGATGGACAGACTCCTGCTGAAGCTCCAGTCAGAAGGCGAGGGATGACATGACGAACGACGAGATCACGACGTTACTGGCTCCGTTCGCGGATCCCGCTACCCCCTTTGAGTTGCGCGACCTAGGTGACACATTTGGCTTCAAGATGCTTCGGTCAGGAATCCAGTTTGCTGGATTCATCGACAAGGCATCAGGCCAAGTTGTTGCCGATGGTTTGCCAAGTGCCACCATCAAGCAGTTCCTGGCCTCGAAGCGAATGGCGGGCCTTGAGGCGCTTGCGCAGACACAGGCCCGTGTCTTCGACACCACGCACCTAGTCGCAAGGCCAGTGCAGTTGGACGGAGTCCGTCATGAGGATGGACTCGAGGCGATCTCCTCCCTTGCCCCAAAGGCCAATGGCGCTACAAGGGTAGTGATCCTTTCTGGTCCCGCTGGTATGGGCAAGACAAGCTTGGTTCAGGCACTCGTGAATGCACGTGCCCAGGCCTTCCTCAGGCGCAGCGGTGATCGGCTTGCTTTGCTCGTGTCAAGTCGAGGCCGTCGCCTGTCCTTGTTGAATGACGTGATTGCTGCAACTCTGGGCGACCTTCGAGCGCCCATAATCAATCACGAGATACCGCCCTTGGTTCGCTCTGGCTTGGTCGAGCTTGTGATTGATGGGTTCGATGAGCTTGTGAATTCGGATGGCTACCGAGACGCATGGGAAAGTGTCGGTCACCTACTGGGGCAGATTGGAAGGGGAGGGCTTGTTGTTCTCTCTGCCCGTGACGCCTTCTTCTCAGAGCAGGACTTCGTGGAGCGGGCGCGTAGGGAGACGATTCCGGGCGCGTCCAACATCGACTTTTCCTTTCTTGAGCTGCTACCTCTTGACGAGGCTGCGATCCGCGCCCTTGTTACTTTGCGTGGGGTGAGCGAGCCACTCAGGGAGGAGGTCAGTGCCCTGTGTATGGCATTGCCTGAGGGGCTCCGCGGACGCCCCTTCTTTGCCGAGCGGATCGCGGCGAAGGTGGCGGCCGCGGGCGCCATAGAGTTCCGGTCTCCGTTGACCGTCGCAATTGAGGAGTTTGTGGAACGCGAGTTGCCTCTTGTGTTTGGCTCGACGTGGTCGAGTGCAGAGGGTGAGGCGCTCCATGCATTCTTTGAGGAAGTCGCGATCGAGATGCGACGCCAAGAGTCCGACTCACTTGATGTCGACTCAATCAGTTTCTTCCTCGACTTGATTCTTGAAGGCGCTGGCGTGTCGCCGGACCGTCGCAAGGCCCTGGTGCATCGCGCAGAAGCCGTTGCGTTCATGGAGGTAGGCCGGGGCGCTCGACGGAGGGGATTCCCTCACGAGGTCGTTCGCGACCACTTCGTGTCCCGACGAGTCCTTTCCTTGCTCGCGTCCCCGGGACAAGGTGCGATCCGAGAAGCGTTAGGCTTCGGAACCTTCTCTCTCGATCTTGCTGACTCAGTGTGTCTGCTACTTGACCACCGCGGAACTGAAGTATCCGCAGAGTCGATCGGGCGAGTTCTCTCCATTGCTCGGGAAGCTGGGCCTGGAGACGCACTTGGCCAGAATGCCTGCGCGCTCGCCTTTGCTCTCGCCCGCCGCATCCGGGAGGAAGAGGCTGTCGTTTTCGAAGACTTGTCTGCTGGCAACGTAAGTTTCGCAGATACTCGACTCGGGCATCTGGTGTTCAGGCGCTGCGGCTTGGCCTCGCTGGACCTCTGCGATTGCGATGCTCGACTGGCTACTCTTGAGAATTGCGATCTCGGTCGCCTAAGGATCTCTGCCGATACAAAGGTCCCAAACTCGCTTATTGACGGCGCCACCGTTCGACTCCTTGAGAACCAGTCTGCGCCGCGCGCGGCACGGGAGAGTCGCGATCCAAGGAGTATTCGGGAGGTCTTGGCAGCCCACGTTGCCACTGCGGATGATGGTCGCCTTAGTGCGGGCCAGGACTTGCTGCTACGGCTGGCTATTCGATGGCGCCGGACTGGCTATCTTGAGGACGATGGGCAGAAGACACCAGTCTTTGCGGACCCTCTTTGGCCGGCCATTCGCGACATCTTGGAGCGTAACGGACGTCTTGAGTGGAAATTCATTTCTTCTAGAGATACGGGATCTGGACGAGCTCGTGTCGGTATCATGCGCGACGCGAATGCTATCATTCAGCGGTTCCACCGGGACCCAGCTCAGCAGATTGAGATAAGCCGGCTATGGAGTGAGGCATCGGAAGTCCGATGAATCACGACAGTGGGCATCCAGATCGCTTGGTCTCATACGGATCGAATTTGTCAGCCGCGCATGCGGCAGTCGCCCCTCGGCGCAGAGCCGGTGCACCATCGCCCGGCAGACCTCCAGTTGCTCGGCAACTTGCTTCACCGTGAGCAGCCGCTCGGGCTCCAGGCCGGCGCCGGTCGCGGTTCTCGCGGCCACACGTGCCGCGGGAATGGAACGTGCCATGGGTGCACCTGTGTCCCGATTCCGAGCTCAGAGGTCACCATCTCCAGCGGAAGGGCATGAGGGAATGCCTGTGCCCCACATGTGCCCCGACCCTGCACCAGGGGCCGGAACGGGCCGGGACGAGGCGGAAGGAGACGGAACGGGAAACGAGCAGGCTGACGGCGGGTTGAAGGGCAACAGCGCGTCCTGCTTGAGGTTGTCTACCCACCGTCACTACACTTCAAATCCGTTTTCCCGCTCCAGTTTGCCCCGGACAACCACCTGGTTGTCCGGGGTTCTTTCTTTCCGGGTGCCGCTCAGCAACGCCGCCCAGGTCGCCGCCGCCGCTCAAGGTGAATACTGCGAGGCACTTGGATCCCCTGATCGGTCCTGGGGTCGGGGGAGCGGCCGTGACGGTCTGAAACGCCCGCCACGGCTCCACGGTGACCAACGCCCAGCGGAGCGAGTTGGCACCCGGGCTGCTGGGTTGGTTTGCGCTGGGGCATGGTTGACCCGCCGTGTAGGCTCTCACCATGGGCATGACCGCACTCCCAGTTGCTGTCCCCGATCTCGGGTCCGGTCGGCGTCGCTTGCTGGCGGCTGGGGCGGTCATGGCGTTCCTGCCCTCCATCGCCCTCGCGGACGGCGGCGGCCCGATCTTCATCCTCGCCGGCCCGGTGCTCTTCTTGGTCGCTCAGGCCTGGATTCTCGCGATCGAGGTGCTGGTCCTGAAGCGACTGATCACGCCGCTGCGGTGGGGTGAGGCGGCGATCGATGTGCTGGTTGCCAACCTCCGGTCCTACCTGCTGGTGGGCATCCTCTTGCCGATTGCCACTACGGTGGGCGGCCTCGCCTTGGCGGGGGCAGTCGAGGGCCTACTTCGCTGGGCGGGATCTCCCGCCGCCGGACCGGCCTCCGAACTCATCATGGGGTTCACGGGCATGGTCGTCGACTCCAGGTGGATCGCGCTCGCCCTCCCGTATGGCGTGGTCACCTGGTTCGTGGTCACCTTCTTCCTGTCGGTCCGAGTGGAGTCGAAGTCCCTCCAGCGCCGTTGGCAGGATCGGGGATTCGACAGCCCGGTCTCGCCGGCCAGGGCGTCCTGGATCGTCAACGGAGCCAGCTACGCTGGGCTCTCCATCGGGATCATCTGGATGGTGCTGGAGATGAGGTGAGCCGTGACCAGGTCGGCATGGCCCGCTGGCGTACCTGCATCCTCCTGTCGGTCGTGGTGGGCAGCGCAGCCTGCGCCGCTCCAGGGAATGGCGGCGGCCACGATCAGCCCAGCGATGAACTCGCGGTTGCCAACATCACCCAGGCCGTCGAACGTGACGGGCCGGGCGACCGCCGACCGGACTTCTGCCAGGACTTCCGCCTGACGGTGGAGCAGATCGACGTCTTCCTCACCAACGCGAGCGAAGTCGACGCAATCCAGATCCACGAAGGGATGTGGCTGCCTTGTCTGGTCGTGGCCGACGTGGACCAAGGCGGCCTAACGTTCAAGGCGACGATCGCTGCCAGCTTCGTAGCCTGGCTCTCGTACCCGGGCGTCGCCGGCGTTGCCGGGGTTGCGACAAGGCTTGCCCTTCGGCGCTCAAGAATGACTGGTCCAGGTAGCGGAGTCGTTTCCAGCCAAGGCGCGCACGGAGGCCAGCGAGGTGGAGGGGCGAGTGGAGGTTCTACTTGTTCATCTGAACGGGTGGGTGGATCCTCCTTGGGGTGACAGGCGTCATCCCTTCCGTGTGGTGGTCGGGGAGATGTCGCGCAGGAAGCCTTCGCTTTAGGAGCCATGAGCCGAAGAGCCCGGTTTGCGATACTCCTGGCCTTGGCGCTGCTGAGCGCCATCGCTCTGTGGCAATTCCTCTTGGTTGACGACTGCCTAGACCTTGGCGGCGTTTGGAACCCTGAGCGCAGGAGGTGTGAGGGCGCCACGGGCAGTTCGGCCATCACCCCGCCCGCGAGGGTGCCTCCGGTTGGGGCGAGCGGAAGCTACCGTCCCTAGCCTGCCTGGCCGGGGGGCACTCCACGGCCGTCGAAGGCGCGTAGCTGCCCAGCGAGCACCAACGCGGCGCGTGCCACCTGGCGACCGGCTACGAGGTGGACCGGATGGAGCGCGACAGGCGGTTGGCCACCACGGGCGACGCCAGGATCAGGGTGGTCTGCCAGGCGCGGAGCGCCGGCGTTCCCCGGAGGCCGTCGTGGACTGCCGCGATGAGCTCTCCGAGGGAGGAGGTGGTACGGCGGACGGCGCGGCGGAAGCGGGCTCGCTGGGTGGGCATGCTGGTAGGACCACGCGGTCCCGGGCATTACGGCCAGCAGCGAAGGTAGTGCTCCGCCGGCCTGGAGGTCCTGGGCCTGGCCCGGGGCTTCCCAGAGATCCGGCACGAGGGACCCGATTGGGCCGGCGCGCCATGTTGCTCCGCCGAGAATGTCTGTGCCCTGCGACCCAACCAGGAGGAGCCGACCATGTTCCGACGCAGCTTCGTGGCCCTCGCCGCAGGCCTCACCCTGATGACCGCCTCACCGGCGTCGGCCGGGGAGCGCCCGGCCGACCAGGGGATCACCGACGTGCCGAGCAAGCACGGGGTGGGGCCGAGCCTGGACCGGCTCGAGTCCATCCTGAAGGCCAAGGGGATCTCGGTGTTCGCCCGCGTCGAGCACAGCGCCGAGGCGGCCAAGGTCGGCCTCACCATGCGCCCGACCGCACTGCTCATCTTCGGCAACCCGAAGGCCGGCACGCCCCTCATGATCGCCTCGCCTTCGGTGGCGCTCGACCTGCCGCTCAAGGTCCTCGCCTGGGAAGACGAGAAGGGCCAGGTGTGGCTGAGCTACAACGGCCCCGCCTGGCTGCAGCGGCGCCATGGACTGAGCGAAGACCTCATGAAGAACGTCGCGGGGGTCGCCGGTCTGGTGCAGCAGGCCGCCGGGCCTTGAGTCACCACGGACGCCACGCACAGGACTGCCGCGTACCGACCCGTTCAGCTGGTCCTCACCGCCCCCGCACCGCTCATCCGGTAGACTCGCCGGCGCCCGCTCGGAAGGCGGGCGCCCCATGGCCGAGCCGAGCGCCCGCTTCTGGCAGGTCTTCTTCGACCTCTACCTCGCCCTGCCGCGCCAGGGACCGGGGAACCGGGCCTCGGCGGAGCGGGCCTTGGCGCTGTGCGGGGACCTGCCCCCGGCGCCGGCGGTGGCCGATCTCGGCTGCGGGGTGGGCGGGCAGACGCTCCTGCTCGCCGAGCTCACCGGCGGCACCGTCGCCGCGGTGGACAGCCTCCCCGCCGCCGTCGAGCGGCTCCGCGCCGCGGCCGCCGCCCGGGGGCTCGACGGGCGCGTCGCCGCGGTGGTTGGTGACCTGGCGCGCCCCCCGCTCCCGCCGCAGGCCTTCGACTTGGTCTGGTCGGAGGGGGCGCTCTACAACGCCGGCCTCGACGTCGCGCTGCCCGCCTGCCGGGGCCTCCTGCGCCCCGGGGGTGTCGTCGCCTTCACCGACGCCGTCTGGCGGGTCGAGGCGCCGCCGCCGCAGGTGAAGGCGAGCTTCGACTTCGACTACCCGGCCATGGGCCGGGTGCCGGACGTGCTGGCCGCCATCGAGCGGAGCGGCCTGACGCTGGTGGGCCACTTCACCCTGCCGGACGAGGCCTGGTGGGAGGACTTCTACGCGCCGATGGAGCGCCGCCTCCAGGAGCTGCGGGGCCGGTACGCCGGCGACGCGGAGGCCCAGGCGATCCTCGACCGGCTGGCGCTGGAGCCGGAGCTCCACCGGAGGTGGGGACACACCTACGCGTACGAGTTCTTCGTGGCGCGGCGGGGGTGAGACGTTCACCCGCTCAGCGCGCCTCGCTGCCCAGAGGGCGCTGGGGCGGACCGTGGCCATGGGCTGGGAGCCACGGGTTCGTGGTGACCGGCCAGCGCGAACGGTGACGGTGGGGTCGACGGCGCGTCGAGTGAGACCGGCCTACCCTGAGGCGGCCATGCGCATGGTCAGGTAGGCCAGCGCGAAGAGGACGCCGCCCAGGAAGGCGATCCCCGGCGCACGCAGCTCGACCCGCTGGAGGCGAGTCGTCGCCTTCAGCGCGAGCCCGCCGGCGAGCGGGAACGCGATCCAGGTGAGCGCCACCAGAGCGGGGCCGTGGGAGAGGCGGGCCGGCGCGACGGACAGGCTGCCGAGCCCGGCCGCGCCGCCAACCACCACGGCCGCCGCCCAGCTCAGTCCGGCCAGCTTCCTGTTGGAGTCGTTCTTGGACGGGTAGGCGGACGTGAAGGCGGCCCAGAACACGCCGCAGATGACATCCATGACGACCAGGGAGAGCCCCTCCAGAAGCACCTCGAAGAAGGATCCCATACGCAAAGTCTAGCGCGGCAGGTCCCGATCAGGAATCGCGGCCCAGCGACCTGCGGGCAGCGCCTCTCCCTGGCGTTTGCGCTGGGGGATGTGCACCCGATTGAGTAGGCTCACACCATGAGATCGACCGCACTCGCAGTCGCCCTCGCCCTGGGCGCGGTGCCTGGCATGGCCCACGGCGGCGAGGCACCGGGTCAGGTCAGCCTGACCTTTGCCTGGCCGAAGGGACTCCGGGCCATCCTGGAGGTGCGGCAGGTCGCTGACGGGACGGGCCAGCCCCACGTCGAGATGACTACGCGGTGCCGGCTGGGCCTCCAGCCCCATCCGAAGGGGATGCTGCTCTCCTGCCGAGAGGCCAGCATCTCGCCGGAGTTCGACGGGGAGTGGGCCGCCGCCTCCGATCTCTTGAAGATCGCTGCCGAGTTCGACTGGGTGCTGACCGCGAAGGGGGAGTTCGCGGGCGTCGTCAACACGGACCGCTTGATGGCGGCCTCCTGGAAGCTGCCCGGCTTCGCCAAGATCCCGCCTGAGAAGCGCCAGCGCGTCGAGGAGCTGTCCTTGGCGGCGAACGAGGCCGACGCCCGGGAGACGTGGGCCATGCTGGTGAGCGCCTGGCCCGGACCGCCCATGCCGGTAGGCAAGGACATCGCGGTGCCGGGGGAACTGGAGGTGCCACTCGTGCCCGGCGTGCCGGTGAAGGGTCGGCAGAACCTCCGCGTGGAGCGCTGGCTGCCGTGCCCGGGCCGGGTCCAGGCCCGCTGCATCGAGCTTCACGCCGACTCCGAGGTGGACCCGGCCGGCTACGCCGAAGCCCTGGATCGCTTCTTCAAGGACAACGCGACGCGCCCGCTGGGCGAGGTGATTCGCAAGGCTGACTTCAGCCGCGAGGTCGTGCTGGTGACCGACCCCTCGACGCTGGTGCCCTACCGGCTTGCCGTCAAGACCCGCTCGACCGTCGCCTATGGCGACGGCAAGGAAGCCCGGCAGGACATCGAGAAGGTCTGGATGTTCACCTACCCGGCGGCGCTGGACGGTGGCCCAGCCGAACCGACGATCCATGGGCCAAGGTAGTCCAGTGGCACCTGACGGAGCCCTCGCTTGTCCGGACTGCCGGACCGAGCTTGAGATCGTGACCTCCGGCGCGGTCCTGGCGCACCGCTGCGGGCGGTGCAGGGGCGTGTGGCTGGCCCCAGAGGCTTTCCAGCAGATCTGCCAACTGGAGGAGCGCCCTCCCGGCGAGGAGGCCGCCATCGTGCAGGCGCGAGGCCCAGTCGTCGATCGGCGTCCATCGGCCCAGGAGGAGCGGGTGCGGTACCGGGTCTGCCCGACCTGCCGCGACGTGATGAGCCGTACGAACTTCGCCAAGGTCTCTGGTGTCGTGATCGATGTGTGCCGGCCGCATGGAGCCTGGTTCGACAAGGGTGAGCTTGCGGCCATCCGGCGTTTCCTGCGTGCGGGCGGCCTGCTGCGCTACGGACGGCACCGTCGCCTCGGAAGTGAAGTTGCTGCGCCACGAAGGGGAGCCCGGCCAGCGCCCACCGCTGAGCTCGACGACACCTATGACATCCTCATGGGAGGAGGAGGCTGGGACGTACCAAGCAGGATCCCGCGACTCCTGGTCGCTGCGTTCTTCGGCGCGTTCGGTGCCTGGTCTCTCTGGCGGGCCTTCCACCCGAACGCGAACAGCTTCCGCGGCCTTGGACTGGGTCAGGTGGTGCTCGCGACCTTCTCCTTCTACTTTGCGTGGCGGGCCGTCGAGCAGTGGGTATCCCAGCGCCGACGCTGAGGCGTGCAGGCGCCCCGGTCCTTCCTGTTCAGGCGTACCGATGCCTCCGGCCTGGGCGTCACCTCCGCTTCCGGCTGCAAGGCGTCAGAGACGCGGTCGCCGCTCAGCCGCTGGCCGCCAGCGGCCGGGCCTCGAACTCCAGCCCGAGCTGGTGGGCGCGCTCGAGGTAGCCCCGCCGCGTCGCCTCGTCGGCCATGACCACCGAGTGGAAGTACTCGTGCTGGACCTCCTGGATGCCCGGGAAGCGCAGCGAGAACTCGTCGATCAGGAGCCGCATGGCGTCGCCCAGCCCCTTCCGGTAGGCCGCCTCGTCGAAGCAGGTGGTGCTGATGACGAGCGCCTTGCGGTGGCGGAGGAGCGGCCGGCGGCCGCCGATGTCGCCGCGCCAACCGGCCGAGGTCAGCGAGAAGGCGAAGCCGAGCGTGAAGACCCGCTCGATCCAGCCCTTCAGGATGGCGGGGAAGCCGACGAACCAGACGGGCGCGATGAAGGCCAGCGCGTCGGCCCGCGCCACCTTCTCCTGCTGCTCGCGCACGTCGCGGGGGACCCGGCGCCGGAGCAGCTCCACCACCTCCAGGGCGCTCCGGTCACGGAACAGCGCCCAGGTGACGAGCCGCCGAAGCGGCCCGGCGTCCGGGGGCCGCACCCGCTCCCGCACCACCTTCTCCACCATGTCCGGCGCGTTGGCGTCCGGCAGCCAGCTCGGCTGGTCCCGCAGCCGCGACACGGGGTCGAAGCCGATGGCGTACAGGTCGACCACCTCGCTCTGGTGGCCGGCCTCGACCAGCCCCCGGGTGAAGGCCTCCAGCACCGCGTGGTTGAACGACTTGGGATCCGGGTGGGCGTAGACGGTCAGCACTCTCATGGCTCCCTCCGAGGCTGGTGGGGTGGGTGGCGCCGCAGCGGCCGCAGCATCGCCCCGGCCCGCTCGGTCACCCGCTCGGCGATCCGGGCGCAGCGCGCCGCCTGGCCGCCCTCGACGAAGCGCTCCACGTCGGCCTCCCGGGAGAGGTCGAGGCCGGTGAGCTCGCGGCACCGGGTGCTGCCGAGCTCGCGCTCGAACCAGCGGGCGAGCCGGTGGCCCCGGTGGACGCTCGGGTTGAAGGCGTTCAGGTCGTCGCGCAGGGCGTCGCCGCCGAGCGCCATGACGGCGAGCATCCGCGCCACGCGAGCGCGGCTGTCCTCGATCTCCCCGGCGGCCAGCCCGAGCCCCATGACGCCGGCGGTCAGCGCGCTGCAGGTCAGGCCCAGGCCGGCGGTGCCGCCCACGAAGCCGGCGGTGGCGTCGAGCAGCGCGGGCGTCACCGGGAACCAGCCCGCCATGGCGCGGAGCACCGCGTGCGCGCAGTGGAAGCGCACCTCGGCGAGGTGGGCGAGGAGGCGCCGCTGCGCCGCCCGGGCGCCGGGCGCGAGCTCGGCCGCGGCATCCGCGGCCAGCGCGTCGGCCAGCAGCGCCGGGGCGCGCCGGACGACGCCGACGCAGGGCAGGGGGAGGCGCCGATCACCCAGGATGTCGCGGCAGGCGAGCGACCCGTGGCAGGCCTCGAACCGGCGGCAGAGGGCCTGGCCCTGCTCGACGAACACCGGGAGCGCCTCCGCCTGGTGGCCGCCGGCTCGCAGCCCCAGCACGAGGAGCGCGCCGGTGACGCCGCCGCACTCGCCCCTGGTGTTGCCGATCCCACCGGGGAGCCCGGCGGCGAGCCGCACCAGCCAGGCGTCGTCGCCGTTGCCCAGGTCGGCCAGCGACCTCGCCACCGACGGCGCGCAGTGGCCCATCCGGAGCAGGTTCGACACGGCCCGGCGGCTGGCCCCTCTCCGGGGCGGCGCCGCGGCGCGCGACGTCTCGTCCTGTGGGAGCGGTCCCATGGCTCGCCTCCCTTCGCGGCGCACGGGGACGGTCGGGGCGGTCGACGGGCCGCCGGGCCCAGGCCCCATGGTGGCACGCTGCGGCCGGGCCGGCGCTTCCGATCCGGGTGGCCTCCAACGGGTCGGCCACTGCGGCGCACCGGGCGCTGCCGGACGGGAGCCGCCAAGGGCGCCCGTCGCTCAAGGCCCCGCTCGCCCTCGGCGGCCGGTGCTCGTCGTCGGCCCGGCGGCGGCAAGGAGCCCAACGGCCGTGGGGCCGCACCGGTGGCGCGCCGCTGGGACCTCCGCCGCGACGCCTCGTGCGCTCGACCTCGCCGGAACTCTGGATGGGGCTCCAGGCCGACCACGACCTGTGGCATGCGTTGCGGAAGCGGGCCGATCAGCGGACGAAGTTGCAGCGAGCCAAGGGGCACGGGAAGCATCAGGCCCCAGCCACCAGCTCCACCCGGTTGCCGTCGGGGTCGAGGACCACGCTCTCGTAGTAGCCGTCGCCGGTGCGGCGCGGGCGGCCCTCCACCACGAAGCCGGCCGCGCCCAGCTCCTCGGTGAGCCGGTCCACGTCTGCCGGGCTCCCCACCGTGAAGGCCAGGTGCGCCAGGCCGACGCGCGGCGCCGGGCCCGCCGCCGGAGCGAGGTCGGGCAGGCGCATGAGCTCGAGCCGGGCGCCGGACGGGAAGGAGAGGAAGCAGGACTCGAACGGGCGCGAGACCGAGCGGTAGGGCGGGCCGGCCCGCGCCCCGAGGAAGCGGGCGTAGAAGGCGGTCAGCGCCTCCAGCCGGGACGTCCAGATCGCGACGTGCTCGATGACCACCAGGCCTCCAGCAGGGCGACCTCCCGCTTCAGGCCGCCCCGTCCAGCAGCCACCGCACCACGTCGGCCGCGGCGTAGTGGTTCCGGCCGGCCAGGAACACCGCCAGGTTGGCCGCCTCGTCGCCGCTGGTCAGCAGCGGCGGCTCCACCTGGCCCCCCTCGCGGAGCTGCCCGAGCCCCACGGTGGCGAGCAGGGAGTTGCACAGGCACTCGCGGCCCGGCAGCTCCTCCGGCGCGCCGCCCTTGGCGACGAACTGGTCCTCGGGCTCGCTGGCGCAGCGGTACCCGATGCCCTTCTCGCCGCGCCCGTAGGCGTCGCGCAGGTAGCCGAGGTCGCAGATGCGCTTGCGGTCCACGCCGACGGCCGGATCGCCCTCCCAGGCCACCCGCTTGAACGGGAAGCCGGTGGGGGAGGCGCGGGCGTCGGTGCGGACGCGCACCGCCCCGCGCAGGGCGGCCTCCAGGATCGAGCGGCGCAAGGGCTCGGTGATGCCCGACTCGTCGCAGTAGGCGAAGAGCGTGCCGACCTGGATGCCCGCCGCCCCGGCCGCCAGCGCCACCCGCAGCCGGTCCGGCCGCCCCTCGCTGCCGGCCACCCAGAAGGGCAGGCCGAGCTTGCGGATCAGCTCCAGGTCCACCACGTCGCGCGGGCCGTAGAGCGGCTCGCCGGTCTCGGTGGAGACGCCGCGGTCGCGCGGCGGGGCGTTGTGCCCGCCGGCGGTGGGCCCCTCGATGACGAAGCCGTCGATGCGGCCGGTGGCCTTCTTGATCAGCATGGTCGCCAGCAGGTTGCTGGCGATGATGGGCAGGAAGCGGGGGCGGGTCACCGGGACCGGCGCGGCGCCCTCCCACAGCGCGGCCGGGTCGAGGCGCAGGTACTCCGCCTGGCCCGGCGCGGCGTCCATGAGGTCGAGCCGGAGCTGGGCCGGCTCGTGCCTCGCCAGCGCGTCGAGCGCGCCCGGGATCTCGCGCGGGATGCCGGCGCCCATGATCACGTAGTCCACCCCGGCCAGCACCGCGCCGTAGAGGAAGGCCAGGTTCCCCATCTGGATCTTGGTGAGCAGGTTGATGCCGACCAGGCCGGCGTGGCCCTCCCTGGCGAGCCACACCTCGACGAAGGCCGACAGGACCGAGAACTGGTCGCGGGCGCGGGAGACCTCCTGCTGGTACATGGGCAGCAGCGCGTAGGGCTTGCCCGGCTCGCGGCCTCCCGGGCGGAAGTGGCGCGCCAGCGCCTCCGCGGCGACCTTCGGGATGGGGAAGCGCTCCATGGCGCGCCGCATGTGGCCGCCCGGGTCGCCGTCCTGGAGCCGGCGCGCCAGCACGGCGTCGATGGCCACGCCCGACACGACCCCGAGCTGGCCGGCGCGGGCCACGGCGTTGGCCAGGCGCCAGTTGGAGACACCGATCCCCATGCCCCCCTGGATGATGCGGGGCAGCCCGCCAACCGGCGGCGGCTCGACGGGAGCGGGTTCGATGGCGGCAGTCAGTTGAAGCCTCCGTGGCTGCTCAGCGCCGCGTCGGTGCGGCCGGGTCCTGGCTCGCCCGAGGTCGACGGCGCGAACGTTCGCCGCCGCCGGCGCGAGCCAGGGCTCACCCTAACCGGAACCCCCCGGCGCTCGCCACCACAACACCTCCGGGAAGGGGCCGCGCGACCTGGCGGCCGACGCCGCGGCGAGGGGGCCGGCGCCGCCCACCGCCGGCCTCCGGCTCAGTACCCCGGCGGTGGCCGGACGGGCGGCGGGCTCGTGGCTGGCGCCACCAGGCACGCGGCCGCGTTGGCCCGGCGCCGCGCCTCCACCGCCTCCCGCCTGGCCTGCTCGGCGCGTCGCGCCGCGCCCGGGTTGCCCGACCGGACCGAGACCGACTCGGCCTGATCGGCCTTGTGCTCGGCGTCGCCGGCGGCGCGCTCCGCCTCGGCCAGGGCCGCGGGGGCGGCCGGGGTGCAGTCGGCGCGGGCCTCCAGGGTGAGCAGCAGCGCGGCGAGCGCCAGTCCGGTTCGCATCTCCTGTGCCTAGCGGCGGCGTCCCCAGGGCGCCCGCGTCCTGGCCCGCCCCCGGCGGTATCGCTTGCCGCGGCGCGTCGAAGGCTCCGATCGGGGCGCCTGCACCGCCCTTGGAAGAACGCCCCGCCGCGTGTCACCATTGGTGTCCCTCCAGCCGGACCGGTCTCCTTGAACATCCTCGTCCTCAACTGCGGCAGCTCCTCCGCGAAGTTCGCGGTCATCGACTCGGCCACTGGCCTCGAGTCCATCTCCGGCCTGGCCCAGCGGCTCGGCTCGCCCGGCGCCACCCTCGAGTGGAAGGTGGACGGCGCCAAGCACCAGCGCGCCCTGCCGGACGCCGACCACGACGTGGCGCTGCGCGCCGTGGTGGAGCTCCTCAAGTTCGTGGGGCTGGCGGGCGACCTGGCCGGCGTGGGCCACCGCGTGGTCCACGGCGGCGCCCGCTTCTCCGGCTCCATCCCGGTGACCGAGGAGGTGGTCGACCGCATCAAGGAGTGCATCCCGCTCGGGCCGCTGCACAACCCGCCCAACCTGCGCGGCATCCACATCGCGCAGGAGCTCTTCCCCGCCTTGCCGCAGGTGGCGGTCTTCGACACCGCCTTCCACCAGACCATGCCGCCGCAGACCTACCTCTACGCGGTGCCCTACGAGTGGTACGAGAAGTACCAGGTGCGCCGCTACGGCTTCCACGGCACCAGCCACCGCTACGTGTCGGAGCAGGCGGTGAAGCGCCTGGGCCTCGACCCCTACCACCACGCCATCATCACGGCCCACCTGGGCAACGGCTGCTCGCTGGCGGCGGTGCGCAACGGGCAGTCGGTGGACACCACCATGGGCCTGACGCCGCTCGACGGCGTGGTCATGGGCACCCGCTCCGGCTCCATCGATCCCTCCATCATCTCCCACATGAAGGCGGCGCTCTCCTGCACCGCCGACGAGGTCATGGACTCCCTCAACCGGCGCTCCGGCCTGCTCGGCATCTCCGGGCTCTCCAACGACATGCGGACGCTGCAGGAGGCGGCCGCCACCGGCCACGAGCGGGCCGCGCTGGCGGTCGAGAAGTTCTGCCACTCGGTGGCCAAGGGCGCGGCCGGCATGCTGGTGTCGCTGGGGCGCCTCGACGCGCTGATCTTCACCGGCGGCATCGGCGAGAACGCCGTGGCCATCCGCGCCAAGATCGTGGAGCTGCTCGGGTTCACCGGCCTCAAGCTCGATCCCGAGGCCAACGCCACCCACGGCCGCGCCAGCCACGGCCGCATCACCACCAGCCTGTCACCCCAGGCGGTGGTCATCCCGACCAACGAGGAGCTCATGATCGCCATGGACACCGCCGCCATCATCGAGCGCAGCCGCGACTGAGCCGTCCCCGCGTAGCCCCCAGGGAGCCCCCCCCATGGCCCACACCCTCTTCGTCGCCCCCACCGGCCGCCAGACCGGCCTCTCCACCGCCTGCCTCGGCCTGGTCCGGGCCCTCGATCGCCAGGGCATCCGGGTGGCCTTCGCCAAGCCCATCACGGCGCGCGGCTACGACCACTCGCTCCCCCTGGTGCGGCTGGGCGCCCGCCTCGACCCGCCGGCGCCGATCTCCCGGGCCACCGTGGAGGAGCTGCTGGCCACCGGCGACGACCAGACGCTGATGGAGCACGTGGTGGCCCTGTGCAACAAGGCGGCCGCCGGGGCCGAGGTGCTGGTGGTGGAGGGCATGTGGCCCGAGCCGGGCATCGTCTACTCCACGCGGGTCAACGCCCTGATGCTCAAGGCGCTGGACGCCGAGCTGGTGCTGGTGGCGGCGCCGCGCGGCGAGAGCCCGGCCGAGCTGGCCAGCGGCATGGCCATCGCCGCCCGCGGCTTCGGCGGTGGCATGGACGGGCGCCCGGTGGGCTGCATCGTCAACCGGGTGGGCCCGCGCCAGCCCGGGGTGCCGGTGGCCGAGTCCCGCTCGCTCTGGGTGGACGCCGGCGCCGAGGAGCAGGACGTGCCCGCCGCCGAGGTGGAGGCCTACCAGGCCGCCCTGCGGGCCGAGAAGCTCCTGCCGCTGGCGGTCATCCCGGCCCACGGCGCGCTGGCGGCGCCGCGGGTGAAGGACCTGGTGGCGGCGCTCGGCGCCACCGTGCTGCGCGCCGGCGACCTGGAGCACCGGCGCATCCGCAGCGTGGCCCTGTGCGCCATGAACGTGCCCGGCTCCATCAAGGTCTTCAAGCCGGGCGGGTTCCTCATCACCCCGGGCGACCGGAGCGACGTGGTGGTGGCGGCCGCGCTGGCGGTCCTGAACGGCATGCCGCTGGCCGGCCTGCTGCTCACCGGCGGCGTGGTCCCGGAGCCCCACGTCTTCGACCTGTGCGAGCAGGCCCTGCGCACCGGCCTGCCCATCCTGGCGGTGCCGGACGGCAGCTACGCCGCCGCCTCCAAGGTGGCCAGCATGAACCTGCAGATCCCGGTGGACGACGGCGAGCGGCTGGACCGGGTCATGACCGCGGTGGCCGACCGCATCGACCCGGCCTGGATCAACGCGCTGGCGAAGACCGGCCGCGAGCCGCGCCTCTCCCCGCCGGCCTTCCGCCACCGCATCGTCGAGGCGGCCCGCTCCGCCCAGAAGCGCATCGTGCTGCCGGAGGGCACCGAGCCCCGCACCGTCGCCGCCGCGGCCATCGTGCAGGACCGCGGCATCGCCCGCTGCGTGCTGCTGGGCGCGCCGGACGAGGTGCGGGCGGTGGCGCAGCGGCAGGGCATCACGCTGCCGGACTCGGTGGAGATCATCGACCCGGCCAAGGTGGCCCCGCGCTACGTGGACCCGCTGGTGGCGGCCCGCAAGGCCAAGGGCATGACGCCGGAGATCGCCGCCGGCGAGCTGGGCGACGCCATCATGGTGGGCACCATGATGATGGCGCTGGGCGAGGCCGACGGCCTGGTGTCCGGGGCCCTGCACACCACGGCGCACACCATCCGGCCGGCCCTGCAGCTCATCAAGACCGCGCCGGGCTGCACGCTGGTGTCGTCGGTCTTCTTCATGTGCCTGCCCGACCAGGTGCTGGTGTTCGGCGACTGCGCCGTCAACCCCAACCCCACCGCGGAGCAGCTGGCCGACATCGCCATCCAGAGCGCCGACTCGGCGGCGGCCTTCGGCATCCCGCCGCGGGTGGCCATGCTCTCGTACTCCACCGGCACCAGCGGCGCCGGCGAGGACGTGGCGAAGGTGAAGCGGGCCACCGACCTGGCGCGCGCGGCGCGCCCCGACCTGGCCATCGACGGGCCGCTGCAGTACGACGCGGCGGTGATGCCGGAGGTGGGCCGGGCCAAGGCGCCCACGTCGCCGGTGGCCGGCCGCGCCACGGTGCTCATCTTCCCGGACCTCAACACCGGCAACGTGGCCTACAAGGCGGTGCAGCGCAGCGCCAACGTGGTCTCCATCGGCCCCATGCTGCAGGGCCTGGCCAAACCGGTGAACGACCTGTCGCGCGGCTGCCTGGTGGAGGACATCGTCTTCACCATCACGCTCACCGCCATCCAGGCCGAGCAGGCGCGGCGGGCGGGGCGGTAGGGGCCGGGCCGGCCGACCGCGGCCGCGACATCCACCAGCACCTCGAGCAGTTTGGCCGCTCACCCCGAGCGTAGCGCCGAAGGCGCGGAGTCGAGGGGGACCCCGACCGCCGTCGGGCGCGCCGCGCCGGCCGCGTTACATCCAGCGCCCATGGCCCGCCTCCTCCACGCCCGCCTCGAGCCCTGTCCGGCCGAGCGCTTCACCCGCAGCGCGCTGGCCCTCCTCGACCGGGAGGGCGTCGACCCGGTGCTGCTCACCGCCCCGCTCACCGGCCAGGCGGTCCTGCTGGGGCGGCACCAGCGGGCGGCCTCGGCGATCCGGCTGGAGGCGGCGCGCGCCGCCGGGCTGCCGCTGGTGCGGCGGGTCGGCGGCGGCCGCGCCCTGCTGGTGGGGGAGGGCGCCCTGGGGGTCTTCCTGGCGGTGCCGCCCGGCGCGGCGCTGGTGCCTGGGCCCTTCGGCGCCGACAAGGTGCTGAACCGCTACGTGCGAGGCCTGCTGGCCGGGCTGCGCGCCGGCGGGGCGCGCTCGGCCGCCTGGTTCGGCCGGGACTTCGTCTCCTCGGGCACGCGCCGCGTGGCGGTGGTCTCGCAGGAGACCACCGCCGGCGGCGCCACCGCGCTGGAGGCGCTGGTGGCGGTGCGCCGCGACCTGGCGCTGCCGCCCGGGCTGCGGGGCTACCCGGAGCACGCCGATCCCCGGGTCGAGGGGCCGCCGCCGGCCACCCTGGCGGCGCTCAGGGCCGAGGCCCCGGCGCGCCCGGCCGCCGCCCCCCAGGCTGGCGTCCCCGCCGCCGAGGGGCAGCCCGGCGCCGCGGCGACTCCGCCCTCGCCGCTCGCCGACGCCGTGGCCATGGCCGACGTGCTGGCCCGGGCCTACGCCGCGGCCACCGGCCGCGACCTCGAGCCGTTCGACGCCCCGCTCCCCGAGGCGCCGCCGCTCCCCGCCCTGGAGGACGAGGCCGGCCTGTCCCGCTCGGGCGTGGCCGAGATCGCGGCCGGGTTCGTCGAGGTGCTGCTGCGCCACGACGGGGCGCGGGTGCAGGAGGTGCGCCTGCGCGGCGACCTCATGGCCCCCGCCGCCACGCTGGCCGCGCTGGAGCGCGCCCTGGTGGGCTGCCCCCTCGAGCGCACGGCCCTCGGCCGCAGGGTGGACGCGGCCTTCGCCGGGCCCGGCGCCTTCGTGCACGGCCTCACCGACCTCGGCCTCCTGCCCGAGGCCATCCTGGCGGCCGCCGCGCCTTGACCTGCCCGCCGGCCGCGGGAAGGACTGCTGGTGCGGGTGGTCCCCGCCTCAGGCTCCGCCGACCGGCCGCCCGACGCGGCGCGTCCCGCCCGCGGCACCGCGCCGCGCCCGGGCTGTCACGATCCATGCAGGCTCCTCCGGTCAGTGGACGCCGCCCTCGCCATCCACGTCTTCCAGCGCGCCCTGACCATGGGCGACCGCGAGGCTGTGGTGCGGCTGGTGGCCGAGCTCGTGCCCCATGAGACCAGGGAGAACATCATCGACCTCGCCCTGGTGCCGGCGCTGGAGCGCGTCGGCCACCTGTGGGAGGAGGGGCGCATCTCGCTGGTGGAGCTCTACGGCGCGGGCCGGGCGGCCGAGGTGGCCACCGAGCTGCTGGAGCCCCTGCCGCGCACCCGCCAGGCCGGGGACGCGCGGGTGGCCATCGCCGTGCTGGAGGACCAGCACGTCCTCGGAAAGCGGCTGGTGGCGGCCCACCTCAGGGCGGGCGGAGTGGCGCTGCTCGATCTGGGGGTGGGGCTGTCGGCGCCCGTGCTCGTCGCGCAGGCGCTGGAGGCGCGGGTGGACGTGCTGCTCGTCTCCACCCTGATGCTGCGCGGCGCCCTCAAGGTGCACGACGTGGTGCGCCGGCTGCGCGACGCCGGCTCGGCCATGCGGGTGGTGGTGGGCGGGGCCCCCTTCCGGCTCGACCCGGAGCTCTACCTGGAGGTGGGCGCCGACGCGTGCGGCCGCAGCGCCGGCGACGCGCTGGCGCTGGTGCACCGCCTCGGCGGGAGGTGCGCATGACCACCCTCACCTCCTGCGAGCGGGTCGGCACCGCGCTGTCGCAGCGCGAGGGCGATCGCGTCCCCTTCTTCCTGCCCGCCACGATGCACGGCGCGGCCCAGCTCGGCCTGACGCTGCCCGAGTACTTCGCCCGCCCGGAGCGGGTGGCCGAGGGCCAGCTGGCCATGCTGGCGCTGCTGGGGCACGACTTCGTCACCAGCTTCCACCACGCGGCCGGCGAGGTGGTGGCCTTCGGCGGCACCGTGGAGGTGCACGAGGACGGCCCGCCCACGCCCGGCGCGCCGCCGCTGCGCGAGCAGGACCTGGCCGGGCTGGCGCCCCCGGTGCCCGAGGAGGTGGCGCCTTTGCGCGCCTCGCTCGAGACCCTGCGCCTCCTCCGGGCGCGGGTGGGCGGGCGGGTCGACGTCCTGGGCGCGGTCATCGGCCCGTTCTCCCTGCCCGCCATGCAGCTCGGCCTGGGTCCCTGGCTGGACCTGCTGGTGGAGCAGCCGGCGCTGGCGGAGCGGCTGGTGGCCGTCAACGCCGAGTTCGCCGCCCGCTGGGGCGCGGCCCAGCTGCGCGCCGGGGCCACCGCCATCGTGGTGGCCGAGCCGCTGGCCTCCACCCAGATGACGCCCGCCGGCCTCTACCGGCGCCTCGGGCTACCCGGCCTGCGCGCCCTCGCGGCGCGGGTCGCGCCGCTGGTCCTGTCGCTGGCCTCGGCCCCGGCCATCCGGGCGGCGCCGGACCTGCTCTCGGCGGGCCCGGCCGGCATCGTGGCCGGCAGCGGCGAGTCGCTGGCCGCCCTCAAGGCGACCTGCCGGGGCCAGGCGACCGTCCTGGGCGGGCTGGACGGCATCTCCATGCGCCACTGGACGCCCGCGGAGTGCGACCGTCGGGTGCGCCTGGCGGTGGGCGCCGCGGCTCGCGGCGGGGGCTTCGTGCTCACCGAGCACCACGGGGAGATCCCGGTGCAGGTGCCGCTCGCCGTGCTGCAGGAGGTGGCCGAGGCGGTGCGCCACCACGGCCGCTACCCCGTCGCCCCGGAGCTCACCGATCCGGCGTGAGCGGCTCGCCCTCCAGCCGGGCCGCCAGCTCCGGGCTGCTGCGCAGCAGGGCCAGGAGCCGCCGGTTCTCGCGCTCCAGCGCCAACTGGTCGCAGGCCAGCTTCACCGTCACCTGCAGCTCCACCCGGTCGCAGGGCTTCTGCAGGAACCTGTAGATCTGGCCGCGGTTGATGGCGTCGATGGCCACCGACGGATCGGCGTGCCCGGTCAGCATGATCCGGGCGGTGTCGGGGAAGCGCTCCCGCACCGCGGCCAGGAAGTCGAGCCCGTTCATGCCGGGCATCAGGTAGTCGGAGACCACCACGTCCACCGGCTCCCGGTCCATGAGCTCCAGCGCGGCCCGCGGGCCGGCGGCGAAGCGCAGCGCGTAGCCCTGGCTGCGCAGGGCGTGGCCCAGGCCGAACAGGGTGTTCTCCTCGTCGTCGACCAGCAGGACGGTGGCGCGGGGCATGGAAGACCTCCTGGCCGGTGAGGTGCACCCGTTGTGCCCACGCCACGGCCCCGAAGGGCTGGGAAAGGCCGACGCCGCGTCGGGGGCGCGGCGGCCCCAGGGTCGGGGGAACCACCTCACCCAAAGGCGCCGCGGCTTGATCCAGCGCAGGCGGCGAGGCCCGAGCGTCCGTGTGCGCGGCGTCGCGGAGCGGGGGCGGGCCGCCGCGCGGAGGCGCGAGGTATGCACCACCGAGGTCGTGGAACGGATCCCGCCAAGCGCCCCGCCGCCCCGCGCACCTCCGGTGGAGGACGCGCCGGGAGACTCGCCGCGGGCCGGCAGGCCCCACCTGGTCTTCGCCGACGACTCGGCCACCCAGCGGGTGCTGGTGTCGGCGGTGCTCTCCGACGCCTACCAGGTGAGCGCGGCGGCCGACGGGGTGGAGGCCCTCAAGCTCATCCACGCCCACCCGCCCGACGCCATCCTCTCCGACCTCGACATGCCCGGCCTCGACGGCGCCTCCCTGCTGCGGCTCGTCAAGGGCGATCCGGCCCTGCGCCACATCCCCTTCATCCTCATCACCGGGGAGGAGCGCAAGGCGCTGCGCACGCTGGAGGCCGGGGCCGACGACTTCCTGCAGAAGCCCTACGGGCCGGAGGAGCTGCGGGCCAGGGTGGCGGCGGCGGTGCGGACCTACCGGATGTACCGGGAGCTGAGGGCGCAGCACGCCGAGGTGGTCCGCATCCACTCCGAGTCGAAGCGGCTGCAGCTGGAGCTGACCCAGTCGCAGAAGCTGGAGGCGGTGGGCCGCCTGGCGGCCGGCATCGCCCACGAGATCAACACCCCCATCCAGTTCATCGGGGACAACACCTGCTTCATGGGCGACGCCTTCGAGGCGCTGCACCAGATGCTCGACCTGCAGGCGGCCGCCTTGGCCGGCGCGCCCGAGGAGGTGCGGCAGGGGCTGGCCCGCGCCGCCGAGCGGCTCGACCTGGCCTACTTCCTGGAGAACGTGACGTCCACGGTGGCCCAGACCCTGGAGGGCGTGCAGCGGGTGGCCTCCATCGTGCGCGCCATGAAGGAGTTCGCCCACCCGGACCAGAAGGAGATGGTGGCCACCGACCTGAACCGGGCCCTGGCCGCCACCATCGAGGTGGCGCGCAACGAGTACAAGTACGTGGCCGACGTGGGCACCAGCCTGGCCGACCTGCCGCTGGTGTGCTGCCACGCCGGCGACCTCAACCAGGTGTTCCTCAACATCATCGTCAACGCCGCCCACGCCATCGCCGACAAGGTCAAGGGCACCGAGGGGCGGGGGTACATCCAGGTGGCGACCTCGGTGGACGGCGACGCCGTGGTGGTGGCCATCTCGGACACCGGCGGCGGCATCCCGGAGGACATCCGGCAGAAGATCTTCGAGCCCTTCTTCACCACCAAGGAGGTGGGGCGCGGCACCGGGCAGGGGCTGGCCATCGCCCGAAACATCGTCGAGCAGCACAAGGGGACGCTGCGCTTCGAGAGCCTGGAGGGGGTGGGCGCCACCTTCTTCGTGCGGCTGCCAGTCGGCGCTGGCGCCTCTCCCGTGGCGGAGGTGGCGGCGTGACGGCCCTGGCCCCGCGGGCCGCGCCGGGCACTGCGCCTCCGGCGAACCCGGTCGCCCCGGTCGCCCCGGCCGCGCCCGCGCCGCGGCAGCTCCTCTTCGTGGACGACGAGCCGGCGGTGCTGAGCGGCCTGCGCCACGCCCTGCGCGAGCACCGCCACCGCTGGTCGATGCGCTTCGCCCAGGGCGGCGCGGAGGCCCTGGCGTTCCTGGCGGAACAGCCGGCCGACGTGGTGGTCACCGACATGCGGATGCCGGGCATGGACGGCCTGGCGCTGCTGGCCCAGGTCAAGGCGGGCTGGCCGGACGCCGCCCGGGTGGTGCTCTCCGGCTACGCCGACCTGGCGGCGGTGGCCCAGGCCAGCGCGGTGGCCCACCAGTACCTGCTGAAGCCGTGCGACGCGGCCACCCTGGTGGCGGTGGTGGAGCGCGCCATCGAGCTGCAGGACGTGCTGTGCAGCGAGGCGCTGCGCCGCACCGTGGGGGCCATGGGCTCGCTGCCGGCGGTGCCCAGGGTCTACCAGCGGCTCACGCTGGCGCTGGGCGACCCGGACGTGGAGGTCAAGCAGCTGGCCGGCATCGTCCAGCAGGACCTGGGCATGGCCACCCGGGTGCTGCAGTTCGTCAACTCCGCCTACTACGGGCTGGCCCACCAGGTCGCCAGCATCGAGGGGGCCATCGTCTACATCGGCACCAACACGCTGCGCCACCTGGCCCTGACCCTCGAGGTGCAGGCGTCCTTCGCGGGCGCGGTCCGCTCGGCCGAGCTGGCCCGCTTCGAGCGCCACGCCGCGCTGACGGCGCGGCTGGCCCGACGCATGGTGGGCGATCCGGTGCGGGGCGAGGTGGCCTTCGCCGCCGGGCTGCTGCACGACGCCGGCAAGCTGGTGCTGCTCGACCGGCTGCCCGGGGCCTACGCCGAGGCCGGCCGGCGGGCCGCCGCGGAGCGCCGCCCGCAGATCGAGCTGGAGCGCGAGGTGGTCGGGGCCGACCACGCGGCGGTGGGCGCCTACCTCCTGGGCCTGTGGGGGCTGCCGCACGCCATCCTGGAGGCGGTGGCCTTCCACCACGACGAGTCCCGCCTGGCCCGCGGCGGGCTCGACACGGTGGAGGCGGTGGGGGCGGCCAACCTGCTGGCCCACGCCGCGTCCAAGGACCACCCCGCCGCCGAGGAGGCCCCGCAGGCGCTGGCGCGGCTCATGGCCGGCAGCCAGGCCGCCTGGGCCGAGCTGGCCGACCGGGAGCTGGCCAGGCTGGACCAGGAAGAGCGGGGCCGCCCGTGACCGCGCTCTCCAGGCCCAGGGTGCTGTGCGTGGACGACGAGCCCATGGTGCTCGAGGGGCTGAAGCGCCACCTGGGGCGCCGCTTCGACGTGAGCCTGGCGTCGGGCGGCGGGGCCGGGCTGGTCACCATCGACCAGGAGGCGCCGTTCGCGGTGGTGGTCTCCGACATGCGCATGCCGGGCATGGACGGGGCCGCCTTCCTGGCGCGGGTGCGGGCCACCTCGCCGGACACCGTGCGGGTGCTGCTGACCGGCCACGCCGACTTCAGCTCGGCGCTGGCGGCGGTCAACGAGGGGCAGATCTTCCGCTTCCTGGTGAAGCCCTGCCCGCCCGAGACCATGCTGGCCACGCTGGACGCCGCGGCCGAGCAGCACCGCCTGCTCCACGCCGAGCGGGAGCTGCTGGAGCAGACCCTCACCGGCGCGGTCAAGGCGCTCTCCGAGGTGCTGGCGCTGGCCCACCCGCTGGCCTTCGGGCGGGCCACCCGCCTGCACCGCACCGTGGCGGCGCTGTGCACGCGCCTGCACGTGGCCGATCGCTGGCACATCGAGGTGGCGGCGCAGCTCTCCCAGCTGGGCTGCCTGCAGCTGCCGGCGGCGCTGGTGGAGAAGCTGCACCAGGGCCTGCCGCTCACCCCGGTCGAGCAGGTGCAGGCCGATCGGGTGCCGGCCCTGGCCGACCAGCTGCTGGCCAACGTCCCCAGGCTGGGGCCGGTGCGCGAGATCCTGGCCGCCCAGGGGCGTCGCTACGACGGCGCCGACGACCCGTACGCCAAGGAGAAGGGGGCCGGGCTGCCGCTGGGGGCGCGCCTGCTCCGGCTGGCGGTGGACCTCGACACCCTGGAGACCTCCGGGCTCGGGGCGGTGCAGGCGGCCGCCGCGCTGCAAGGGCGGCCGGGCCTCTACGATCCTCAGCTGCTGGCGGTGCTGGTCGAGGAGGTGGCCAGCCGGGAGGGCGCGGAGGTGCTGGAGCTGGCCCTCTGGCAGCTCAAGGCCGGGATGGTGCTGGCGGCCGACGTCACCAGCCTGGCCGGCGTGCTGCTGGTGGCCCGCGGCTTCACCGTCTCGCAGGGGCTGCTGATGCGGCTGCAGGGGCTGACGGTGGGCGTGCGCGAGCCGCTCCGCGTCGTGGTGGGCAGCCGGCCATAGGCCATCGGCCCGGTCCCGCCCCCGGTCCCGGGCGACCCGGCCCGGACGCGGGGTGCTGGGCTCATGCGTCGGTGTTGACGGAGCGTGGCTATGAACTCACGCGGGAAAAGGCTCCACTGGAGATCAAGGCGAGGAGCCGGTGCGCCGGGGGGTGCTCGATGAGGAGCGTGGTCCAGCTCGCGGCCATCGTCCTGCTGGCGCTCGGCTGCACCGAGCGGCGCGCCGCCCGGCCGCTCGAGCCGCTCACCATCGCGGTGGGCACGCTGCCCAACTTCCGCCTGGTCTACGTGGCCCAGGCCAAGGGCTACTTCGAGCGCGAGGGGCTGGCGGTCAGCCTGCAGCCCCACCCGTTCGGGAAGCTGGCCCTGGCCGCGCTGCTGGCCGGCCAGGCCGACCTGGCCGCCTGCGCCGAGACCCCGGTGGTGTTCGCCGAGCTCCGCGGGGATCGGCTCTCGGTGCTGGCGGCCCACTCCACCGCCACCAGGAACAACGCCGTGCTGGCCAGGGTGCAGGCCGGCATCACCCGCCCGGCCGACCTGGCCGGGAAGCGCATCGGCGTCACCCTGGCCACCAGCGGCGACTTCTTCCTCGACACCTTCCTCCTGCGGTACGGGGTGGACCGCGCCGGGGTGCGGCTGGTGGACCTCAAGCCGGACGAGATGGCCGGGGCGCTGGAGCGGGGCGAGGTGGACGCCGTGGCCACCTGGAGCCCGACGGTGCAGGACCTGACGCGCCGCTTCGCCGGGCAGCTGACGACCCATTACGTGGAGGACCTGCACGCCGAGGCGGCGCTGCTGGTGGGGCGGCGGGGCTTCGCCGAGCGCCGCCCCGAGGCGGCCAGGAAGGTGCTGCGCGCCCTGCTGGTGGCCGAGACGCTCTTCCGCGAGCAGCCGGCGGAGGCGCGCCGGTTGGCCGCGGCCCAGTTCGCCGAGGACCCCGCCGTCCTCGACGTCATGCTCGGCCAGTTCGACTACCGGGTGCGGCTCGACCAGAGCCTGGTGGTGCTGATGGAGGAGGAGGCCCGCTGGGCTCGGCGCATCGGCCAGGCGGGCCCCCAGGCCACCCCCAGCTTCCTCGAGGCCATCGATCCCGCGCCGCTCCTCTCGCTCAAGCCCGAAGCCGTCGGGCTCATCCGGTAGGCGCGCGTGCGGCTGGGCACCCGCTTCCGCGTCTCCGCCGCGGCCTCCCTCGGGTCGATCCTGGCCATCGGCCTGGTCCTGGGCTGGTTCCTGGTGGAGACCCGGCGGGCCCACCGGGGCGACCAGCTGGCCGGCCAGCTGCAGCAGGCCTCCTTCGAGCGGGGGCTGCTGCACGACGAGTACCTGTTGCTCGGGGAGCCCCGGGCCAGGGGGCAGTGGGAGGCCAAGACCGCCGCCCTGCGGGCCCTGCTGGAGCGGGCGGCCCTGGAGCTGGAGGGCGGCGACGACCGCCGGGTGGTGGGCGAGATGGTGGCGCTGGTGGACCAGGGGGCGGCGCTCTTCGCCGAGCTCCTCCGCGACGAGGGCGCCCCGGAGGCGCCGCAGCGGGCCACCGCCGCGGCCTTCCGGCAGCGCGCCACCAGCCGGCAGCTGCTCATCTCGCACGATCTCAACGGCCGGGCCCGGCAGCTGGCCACCGCGGCGGCGGCGCGGCTGGCCGCCACCCAGCGTGGCGCCGTGCTGGCCCTGGTGCTCCTGCTGGTGGCCGTGGTGGCCGTGACCCTCTCCAACACCTGGATGGCGGCGGTCACCCTGGAGCGCCGCCTGGTCACACTGCGCGACGGCGCCGAGCGGGTGGCCTCCGGCGCCCTGGATCACCGGCTCGCCCTGCGGGGGGACGACGAGCTGGCCGACCTGGGCCACGCCTTCGACCGCATGACCGAGCGGCTGCAGCAGACCTACGCGTCGCTGGAGGGGGAGGTGGCCGACCGGCGCCGCGCCCAGCACGAGGTGGGCCGGCTCAACGAGGCGCTGAAGCGGCACCTGGCGGCCCTGGAGGTCTCCAACCGCGAGCTGGAGGCCTTCAGCTACGCCGTCTCGCACGACCTGCGGGCCCCGCTCCGCTCCATCTCCGGCTTCAGCCAGGCGGTGCTGGAGGACTGGGGCCCCAGGCTCGACGCCCAGGGGCGGCAGTACCTGGAGATGGCCAACGACGCCGCGCGCGAGATGGGGCAGCTCATCGACGACCTGCTGGGGCTCTCGCGGGTGGCGCGCATCGACATGGCGCCGCAGCCGGTGGACCTGGCGGCCCTGGCCGCCGGCGTGGTGGCGGAGCTGCGGCGCGGCGAGCCGGGTCGCTCGGTCGAGGTGGAGATCGCCCCGGACCTGGTGGCGCAGGGAGACCCGACGCTGCTGCGCCTGGCCCTGGAGAACCTGCTGCGCAACGCCTGGAAGTTCACCTCCCACCACGCCGCGGCGCGCATCACCGTGGGCCGCCGGGAGGCCCGGGGCCGCCAGGCCTTCTTCGTCGCTGACGACGGGGCGGGCTTCGACATGGCCTACGTCGACAAGCTCTTCCAGCCGTTCCAGCGGCTGCACCGGTCGAGCGAGTTCCCGGGCACCGGCATCGGGCTGGCCACGGTGAGCCGGGTGGTCCGGCGCCACGGCGGCGAGGCCTGGGCCGAGGGGGCCGTCGAGCAGGGCGCCACCATCTACTTCACGCTGCAGGGCCACGGAGGCCACCATGCCGAACAAGGTCATCCTGCTGGTCGAGGACAACCCGAAGGACGTCCTGCTGACGCAGCGCGCCTTCCAGCAGAGCAAGATCGCCAACGACCTGCAGGTGGTGCGTGACGGCGCCGAGGCCCTGGAGTACCTGCACGGCCCGGGCGCCGGCACGCCGGCCCGGCCCGCGCCCGCGCTGGTGCTGCTGGACCTGAAGCTGCCCAAGGTGGACGGCCTGGAGGTGCTGCGCCGCATCCGGCAGGACGAGCGCACCAGGCTGCTGCCGGTGGTGATCCTCACCAGCTCCAACGAGGAGCGGGACGTGCTGCTGGGCTACCACGGCGGCGCCAACAGCTACATCCGCAAGCCGGTCGACTTCCGCCAGTTCACCGAGGCGGTGGCCAGCCTGGGGCTCTACTGGCTGGTGCTGAACGAGCCGCCCCCCAGGGCGCGGTAGGCCATCCGGATGCCAGCGCGACACGCCGAGGCCGGGGAGGGTGCCATGCGGGTGCTCAACGTCGAGGATCGCGCCCAGGACTCGGCGCTCATCGAGCGCGAGCTGCGCAAGCGCTTCGGGGCGGTGGCCCTGACCCGCGTCGAGACCCCCGAGGCCTTCGCCGCGGCGCTCCAGGACGGCGCCTGGGACCTGGTCATCGCCGACCACCGGCTGCCGCGCTTCAGCTCGCTGGCCGCCCTGGCGGCGCTGCAGGCCTCGGGCAGGGACCTGCCGCTCATCGTGGTCTCGGGCACCATGGGGGTGGACTTCGCGGTGGAGGCCATGCGGGCCGGCGCGCGCGACTACCTGGTCAAGTCGGACCTGGTGCGCCTCGGGGCGGTGGTGGAGCGCGAGGTCCGGGACGCGGCGGCCCGCCGGCTGCTGGCGGCGCGCCACGTCCTCACCGGCGAGGTGCTGGAGGTCCTGAACGGGTCCGGGGAGCTGGCGCCCCAGCTCCGCGGCGTGCTCGAGAGGCTGCGCCGCCACGCCGGGGCCGACGCCGCCGGGATCCGGCTGCGCGCCGCGCAGGACTTCCCCTACGCCATGCAGGTGGGCTTCGACGAGGCGTTCCTGGCGGCGGAGCGCACGCTCTGCCAGCCCGGCGGGCCCGCCGCCGATCCGCGCGGCGGCTGCCCCGCCGACCTGGCCTGCCTCTGCGGGGCCGTGCTCCTGCAGCGCCCTGAGGCCGCCGGCCTGCTGACGCCGCGTGGCGCCTACGTGACCGGCGCGCTCGGCGCCGACCTGGGGCGCGGCGGCCAGGCCAGCGCCCTGCCGCACCTGCGGGGCCGCTGCGCCCTGGACGGCTACCAGTCGCTGGCGCTCCTGCCGCTGCGCAGCGGGCCGGAGGTGGTGGGCCTGCTCCAGCTCAACGCCCGGGCGCCGGACCGCTTCGACCCCGCCCTGGTCCAGTTCCTCGAGGAGGTGGCCCCGAGCCTGGGGCTGGCGGTCGAGCGGCGCCGCGCCGAGGAGGCCCTGCACGCCAGCCAGGAGCGCTACCGGGTGCTGGTCGAGACCTCGCCCAACGGGGTGGCGCTGGCCGGGCCGGACCAGGCCATCCTCATGGCCAACGGGCGGCTGGCCGGCCTGCTGGGCCTGGCGGGGGCCGAGGCGCTGGAGGGCCGGCGGCTGACCGACTTCGTGGCCGAGGAGGACCGGGCGCGGGCCGCGGTCGAGCTGGCCCAGGTGGTGTCGGCCACCGGGCGGGGCGAGAGCGTGCTGCGCTTCCGCCACGGGGAGGCGGCCTTCGAGGGGGAGGTGTCGTCGGCGGCCACCGCCGGACCCGACGGGGAGCGGGCCAGCCTGGTGGTGGTGATCCGCGACGTCACCGAGCGGCGACGGCTGCAGGCGCGGCTGGCGCAGTCCGACCGGATGGCCAGCGTGGGGATGCTGGCCGCCGGGGTGGCCCACGAGATCAACAACCCGCTCACCTACGTGCTCTTCAACCTGGAGAGCCTGGCCGCCGACCTGCCCGCCGTGGAGGCGGCGCTGCCCCCGTCGGCGGAGCCGCCGGAGCTGGTCCAGCGCGCCCGCGAGGCGCTCGAGGGGGGGCGCCGCATCCGCGAGATCGTTCGCGACCTGCGGGTCTTCTCCCGGGCCGGGGACGACCGGCTCGCGCCGGTGCAGGTGAACCGGGTCATCGAGGGCGCCGTCAACATGACCCACCACGAGGTGAAGTACCGGGCCCGGCTGGTCCTGGACCTCGGCGCGCTGCCACCGGTCCGGGCCAACGAGGGCCGGCTGGCCCAGGTGTTCCTCAACCTGCTGGTCAACGCCGCCCAGGCCATCCCCGAGGGGGACGTGGAGCGGAACCGCATCACCATCCGGACCTGGAGCGAGGGCGCCGCCGTGCTGGCGGAGGTGCGCGACACCGGCGCCGGCATCCCGCCGGAGCACCTGGCCCGCATCTTCGACCCCTTCTTCACCACCAAGCCGGCCGGCATCGGCACCGGCCTGGGGCTGGCCATCAGCCGGGGCATCGTGGAGGAGGCGGGCGGGCGCATCACCGTGGAGAGCCGCCCGGGGGAGGGGGCCCGCTTCCTGGTGCAGCTGCCGGCCATCGCCGAGGAGGTCGCGCCGGCCCGGGCGCCGCCGCCCGGCGCCGCGCTGCCGCCGCCGGCCGGACGCCGCGGGCGGGTGCTGGTGGTGGACGACGAGGCCATCGTCCGGTCGGCGGTGGTGCGGCTCCTGCGGGCCGAGCACGACACCGCCGAGGCCGCCAGCGGCCGCGAGGCCGAGGCGCTGCTGTTCGCCGACGACGGCTACGACGTCATCCTCTCGGACCTGATCATGCCGGAGGTGTCGGGGATGGACCTCTACCAGGGGCTGGCCGCCTCCCGCCCGGACCTGGCCGCCCGCATGGTGTTCATGAGCGGCGGCGCCTTCACCGCGCAGGCCAGCCTCTTCCTGGAGCAGGTCGCGAACATCCGCATCGACAAGCCGTTCGACGCCAGCAACCTGCGGAAGCTGGTGCGGGTGCTGGTGGCGGCGCGCGGCGGGTGAGGCCGTCCCGCTCACGCCGGCCCGTCCGGGTGCGCTAGGCTGGGCTCATGATCGGTGCGCGCCCTGGGCGGGTCATCTCGGTGGGTGGCGGCAAGGGTGGGGTTGGCAAGAGCGTGGTGGCCGCCAACCTGGCGGTGGCCATGGCCCAGCAGGGCGCCCGGGTGGTGCTGGTGGACGCCGACCTGGGCTCCCCCAACCAGCACACCCTCTTCGGCCTGACCCGGCCCGGCCCCGGCGTGGAGGCCTTCCTGGCCGGGCGGCTGGAGGACCTGGGCGCGGCCGCGGTGGACGTGGGGGTCCCGAACCTGCGCCTGGTGCCGGGGAACGGCGGCGTGGTGGGCACCGCCAACCTGCCCTCGGCCCGCAAGCTCAAGCTGCTGCGCCACGTGCTGGCCCTGCCGGCCGACGTGGTGGTGGTGGACGTGGGCGCCGGCGTGTCGTTCAACGTGCTCGACCTCTTCGACGCCGCCGACCTGCGCCTGGTGGTGATGACCCCGCAGCTCACCTCGGCGCAGAACGCCTACGCCTTCATGAAGAGCGCCGTCTTCCGCGAGCTGCGGCGCCTGGCGGCGGCCACCGGGCAGCAGGCGCTGGTGGACGAGGCCGACGAGGGGGCCGAGCCCACCGGCAGCGCCGCCCAGCTGCTGGCGCGGCTGGCCAGCTCGTCCCCGGCGCTGGCCGCCACGCTGCAGGCGGGGCTCTCGGCCTTCGGGGCCCGGCTGCTCGGCAACCAGCTCTTCGAGCCGCGCGAGGTGAACGTCATCTACGCCATCTCCCGGATGGCGCGCGACTACCTGGGGCTGGAGGTGCCGGTGCTGGGCTCGCTGCGCGCCAGCCGGCGCATGCACGACTCGGTGGACGGCGGGCGGCCCTACCTGCTGCACGCCGGGGTGGACGGCGACGAGTGCGCCGCCTCGCTGCGCGCCATCGCCGCCGCGCTGCTCGAGGCGCCGCTGCCGCGCCACCAGCCTTCGCCGCGCCCCGGCGCCGAGGGGGCGCCCGCCGCGCCGCCGGCCCACCGGCTGGCCGAGGCCGGCGCGCCGCTGCCGGTGGCGGTCTCGGCCTACGAGCGGGCCTGCCACCGCCACCCGGTCAACGTGACCGTCACGCTGGTCTACCCGGGCGGCGTCCTGACCGCCCAGGTGCGCGACGTGAGCGAGGGCGGCGCGCTGCTGGAGCTGGACCGGCCGCCGCCGGCCGGCACCCGCCTCGCCATGGTCTTCACCAGCCTGGACGATCAGCCCAGCCTGGCCTGCGTGGTGCGCCACGCCTCGGCGGCCTCGCGGCGCGCCGGGGTGGAGTTCGTGGCCGATCCCGAGGCCGCCCGCCGCGCCGCCGCCGGCCTGCGCCGGGAGGGGGCCCTGGCCGAGGTCATGGACGGGGCCACACCCGCAGCGTGAGCAGCACCCGCTCGCCGCCGCCGCCCGGCGCGGCGGGCCAGCGCTCCAGCCGGACCAGCTCGAAGGTGCCGCGCCCGGCCACGTGGAAGAGCGCGCTGCGCTCGCCGCTCGGCTGGCGGGGGCCCGACACCTGCAGGGTCAGGACGTCGCCGGCCGAGGAGAGGAGCACCGCCTGGAAGGACGGGCGCAAGAGGCCCGAGACCACCCCGATGGTCCAGTCGGCCAGGTCGATGGCCTTGTCGGCCTCCCAGACGTCGATGGTCTCCAGCCTCGGCATCGCTCCCTCCGCTCGCTCAGGGTGTGGCGCCCGGGGTCGCCGGGCCTTCGGGGCCCAGCCGGCCCAGCCGGCGCAGCTGCGGCGCGCGCCAGGCCACCAGGCCCACCGTCAGCAGGGTCATCACGCCGCCGAAGACCACCGAGGGCACCACCCCGAGCAGGCGCGCGGCCACGCCGCTCTCGAAGGCCCCCAGCTCGTTGGACGAGCCGATGAAGAAGCTGTTCACCGCCGCCACGCGCCCCATCTTGTCCTGCGGCGTCCAGAGCTGCACCAGCGTGCCGCGCAGCACCACCGAGACGCCGTCCAGCGCCCCGCCCACGGCCAGCAGGGCCAGCGAGAGCGCGTAGGAGCGGGAGAAGGCGAAGGCGATCCAGGTGAGGCCGAAGAGCGCCACGCAGCCCAGCAGGGCCCGCCCGGCGCGGGCGAAGTGGCCGAAGCGGGCCAGCCCCAGCGACATGGCCACCGATCCGACGGCCGGCGCGGCGCGCAGCAGGCCGAAGCCGACCTCGCCCACGCCCAGCACGTCCCTGGCGAAGATGGGCAGGAGCGCCGCCGCGCCGCCGAAGAGGACGGCGAAGAGGTCCAGGCTGAGCGCGCCCACCAGGATGGGCTGCGAGAAGACGAACCGCACCCCGTCGGAGAGCCCGTCGAGCAGGCCACCGACCGGGGAGGCCGGGCGAGGGCGCGGCCGGACCGCCGCCATGGTGAGGAGCCCGGCCGCCGAGAGGGTCACCACCACCGCGTAGGCCAGCCGCGGCCCGCCCACCGCGATGAGCAGGCCGCCCACCGCCGGGCCCACCACCATGGCGGTGTGGAAGATGGAGGAGCGCCAGGTGGTGGCGTTCTGGTAGTGCTCCCGCGGCAGGAGCTCGGTGCCCAGCGCGGCCGAGGCCGGGCGGAAGAAGGCCCGGCCCAGGCCCGCCAGCGCCTGCGCGCCGTAGAGGGGGAGGGCGCCGGAGGGGGCGCCCAGGCTGAGCACCAGCAGCAGGAGCCCGCTGGCCGCCACCGCCGCCAGGCTGGCCAGCGAGATGGCGCGGCGGTCGTGCCGGTCGGCCGCCCACCCGCCCACCAGGGTGAGGGCCAGGAAGGGGACGGCCTCGGCCAGGCCCACCAGGCCCAGCGCCAGCGGGTCGCCGGTGAGCTCGTAGACCTGCCAGCCGAGCACCGCGCTCTGGATCTGGGTGGCCACGAAGACCGCGGCCATGCCGGCCAGGTAGGCGCGGTACTCGGGGAAGCGCAGGGAGGCGTACGGGTCGTGGGCCACGAGGTCCGGGCATGCTGCGGGCGAGCGGGGGCGGGGTCAAGGGTGGGCTTCCCCTGCCCCCCCTGCTATGACCCGCCCCGTGAACGCCGACGCGCCCGCCAAGACCTTCGCCGACCTGCTGGCCCACCCCGCCTTGCAGCGCGCCCTGGCCGCCAAGGGCTACGCCGAGCCCACCCCGGTGCAGGCGGCCGTGCTGGACCCCGCGCTGGCCGGCAAGGACCTGCTGGTCTCCTCGCGCACCGGGTCCGGCAAGACCGTGGCCTTCGGCCTGTGCCTGGCCGAGTCGCTGCTCGGCGAGGCGCCCACCTTCGGCAAGGCCGGCCCGCCGCTCGGCCTGGTCATCGCCCCCACCCGCGAGCTGGCGGTGCAGGTCCAGCGCGAGCTGGGGTGGCTGCTCGGCCCGGCCGGCGGCGTGGTGCTGGCCTGCGTGGGCGGGCTCGACCCGCGGCGCGAGGCCCGGGCCCTGGCCATCGGCGTGCACGTGGTGGTGGGCACGCCGGGCCGCCTGGTGGACCACATCGAGCGCGGCGCCCTCGACCTCTCGGGGCTGGGCGCCCTGGTGCTCGACGAGGCCGACGAGATGCTCGACATGGGCTTCCGCGAGGAGCTGGAGGCCATCCTCTCGGCCTCGCCGCCGGAGCGGCGCACCATCCTCTTCTCGGCCACCCTGCCGAAGCCCATCACCGACCTGGCGCGCCAGTACACCCGCGAGCCGGTGCGGGTGGCCGCCACGCCGGCCCGCGAGGCCCACGCCGACATCGCCTACCGGGCCCACGTGGTGGCGCAGCGCGAGCGCGACCACGCCCTGGTCAACGTGCTGCGGGCCCTCGACCCGGCCAGCGCGCTGGTGTTCCGGGCGCGCCGCGAGGCCGTCACCCACACCGCCGCGGCGCTCTCCGAGCGCGGCTTCGAGACCGTGGCCATCTCCGGCGAGCTGACCCAGGAGCAGCGGCTGCGGGCCCTCAAGTCGCTGCGCGACGGCCGGGCCCGCGTGCTGGTGGCCACCGACGTGGCGGCCCGCGGCCTGGACCTGCCCGGCATCGAGCTGGTGCTGCACGCCGACCTGCCGGGCGACGCCCAGGCCCTGCAGCACCGCAGCGGCCGCACCGGCCGCGCCGGCAAGAAGGGGCAGGCGGTGCTGCTGTGCGCGCCGGCCGAGCGCTACAAGCTGGAGCGGATGCTGCGGGAGGCGGGGGTGACGGCCGAGTGGGCCCCGGTCCCCAGCGCCGAGGAGATCCGCAAGAAGGACGACGCCCGCCTGCAGGCCGAGGTGGCGGTGGCGCTCGACGAGGTCCCCGAGGACGAGCTCCTGGCCGCCCGCGCGCTGCTGGAGGGGCGCGACCCGGTGGCGCTGGCCCTGGCGCTGGTGCGCCGCCACCGCACCGCCCTGCCGGCCGCCGAGGAGCTCCCAGAGACGGCCCGGGTCGCCCGCGAGGCTCCCCGCGGCCCGCGCGCCCCGCGCCCTGGCCCGCCCTCCGACGCCATGTGGTTCCGGCTCACCATCGGCCGCGAGAAGAAGGCCGACCCGAAGTGGATCCTGCCGCTCCTGTGCCGGCGCGGTGGGGTGACCCGCGACGAGATCGGCAAGATCATCATCCTGGCCACCGAGACCCGCTTCCAGGTGGCCACCCACGCCGCGGCCCGCTTCGCCGACGCGGCCCGCGTGCCGGATCCGCGCGCGCCGGGGCTGCGCATCGACCCGGCGCGCCCGCCCGACGACCTGCGGCCCGGCGCCGCCGCCCACCCCGCGGCGCGCCCGCACGCCGCGCGGCCCCGCCCGGCCGTGGCGCCGGCCGAGGCCGCGGCCCCTGCGCCCGCTGCGCCGGCGCCCGCGGCCCCCCGACGCGAGGGCCCGCGCCCCGGCGCCCGCCCTCGCCCGGCCGGCTCCCCGGCCAGCGGCCCGCGCCCGGTCCACGGCACGGGCCACGCCGTGCGGCGCGGGACCAAGCCGCGCAGCTGAGCCGACGCGGTCGCGGGGCCCGTCCGCAGGCCGGGTCACCGCCCGAGCGGCCTCAGCGACCGGGGGGTTCGTCCGGCGGCGGCGCGCCCCTGGCCTGGTCGAGCGCGGCGCGCAGCGCGCGCGCCAGGGCGTCGAAGGTGAGCGGCTTGACCACGAAGGCGTCGGCCCCGGCGGTGGCGTCCTCCAGCCCCTCGGCGTAGCCGCTCATGAGCAGCACCGGCCGGCCCGGCCAGCGGGCCCGGAAGGCGCGGCCCAGCTCCGCCCCCCGCATCCCGGGCATCACCACGTCGGAGAGCAGCGCGTCCACCCGGCCGCCCGTCTGCTCCACCAGCTCCAGCGCCTGCGCCCCGCCCTCCGCCTCCAGCACCTGGTAGCCCAGCCGCACCAGGATGGAGCGGACCACCCGCCG
This sequence comes from Anaeromyxobacter sp., assembly GCA_016718565.1. NCBI lineage: Bacteria > Pseudomonadati > Myxococcota > Myxococcia > Myxococcales > Anaeromyxobacteraceae > Anaeromyxobacter > Anaeromyxobacter sp. The sequence continues at coordinate 225,225 of JADKCZ010000010.1, forward strand.
GATGGAGGGCTCGTCGTCCACCACCAGCACGGTCTCGCCGCGCCCGAGCGGCGCCGGCGCGGGGGCCGCTGGCGAGGGCGCCGCGGCGGCGGACGCCGCCTCGGCGGCCGGCAGGTAGAGGTCGAAGCGCGTCCCGGCGCCCGGGGCGGTGAACAGCCGCGCGTGGCCGCCGTGCTGCCGCACCACGCCGTAGACCGTGGCCAACCCCAGCCCGGTGCCCTGGCCCCGCGCCTTGGTGGTGAAGAAGGGCTCGAAGGCGCGGGCGGCCACCTCGGGGGCCATGCCCGTGCCGGTGTCGCTCACCGAGAGCCGCACCCATCGGCCCGGCGGCGGGCCGTCCGGCCGCTCCTCCAGCACCGGGGCCGCCGCCACCGAGATGGTGAGCGTCCCGCCGCGGGGCATGGCGTCGCGGGCGTTGATGGCCAGGTTCATCAGCACCTGCTCGATCTGCGACCGGTCGCCCAGGATCGGCGGGGCGCCCACGTCCAGGTCCAGGCGGACCACCACGTCCTCGCCGATGAGGCGGGCCAGCATGGGGGCGAAGGTGCGGCACACCTCCTCCAGCGGCAGGGGGTGGACCTCCAGCTGCTGCTTGCGCGAGAAGGCCAGCAGCTGCCGCGTCAGGGCGGCGGCGTGGCGCCCCGCCTCCAGGATGGTGCGCAGGTCGGCCGCCTGCGGGCCGCCGGGAGGGAGGTCGGCCGCCAGCAGCTCGCCCACGCCCAGGATGGTGGTGAGCAGGTTGTTGAAGTCGTGGGCCACCCCACCGGCCAGCCGCCCGATGGACTCGAGCTTCACCGACTGGCGCCGCTCGTCCTCCAGGTGGCGCCGCTCGGTGACGTCGACCAGGACGCCGGTGACCCGGGCGGCGCGCCCGGCCAGGCCCGCCACCGCGCTGGCGTGCAGCTCCAGCCAGCGCTCCGGCGCGGCGGCCACGCGGTGCTCCAGCCGGGTGCGCCGGCCGCCCGAGGGCGCGGCCGCCAGCAGCGCCGCCACGGCCCCGCGATCCTCCTGGTGCACCGCGGCCACCCAGGCCTCCAGCGTGGCCGGGGCCGCCCCCAGCAGCGTGGCGGCGCCCTCCGACCAGGTGAGGCGCCCGGTCTCCAGGTCCCAGTCCACGCTGGCCATGGCCGAGGCCGACAGCGCCAGCCGCAGGCGCGCCTCGCTCTGGCGCAGCGCCTCCTCGGTGCGGCGCCGCTCCGCCACCTCGTCCTCCAGCTCCTGGTTGGCGGCCGTGAGCTGGCCGGTGCGGGAGGCCACCTTCTCGTCGAGGGCGGCGTTGAGCGCCAGCAGCTCCTCCAGCAGCGCCACGTTCTCGAGCCGCGCCGCCACCGTCTCCACCACCCGCGCCAGCACCGGGGTGACGTCCGCCAGGTGCGCCCCGTCGTCCTCGTGCACGAAGAGGAAGAGGCCGCGCGGCATGGTGCGGCAGGTGAAGGGCAGGAGCAGCGCCGAGCCGGGCGCCAGCGCGGGCAGCAGGGCGGCGTCCAGGCCGGCCTCGGCGCACTGGGCGCCGCGCAGCAGCAGCGCGCCGGAGCGCAGCGCCTCCACCACCCGCGGCGCGAGGCGCAGGACGCGGCCGTCCAGGCGGGCGTCGCTGCGGGCGTGGTAGGCGTGGCGCACCACCACGTCGGCCGGCCCCAGGTCGCCCACCGCGCAGAGCGGCACGTCCTTCAGGATGGAGACCTGCTCCAGCCCCACCTGCAGGATGCCGGCGGCGTCCTCCACCAGGTAGACGTGCTCGGAGACCAGCCCCAGCAGGGCGGTGTCGACCTGGCGCTCGGCCAGCTGCTGGTTCTCCTCCAGCAGCTGGGCGACCCGGGCCTCCAGGTCGCGCAGGCGCTGGACGGCCCCCTCACCCGCGGGCGGCATCGAGGTGGACCTGCAGGAGCGCGGCCAGCTGCCCGGGCTGGTCGAGGGGGGTGTAGTGGCCGGCCTCGGGGATCCGCTCCAGGCGCGCGCCCGGGATGTCCTTCACCAGCCGCTCCGCGATGGCGAAGGAGAGGTAGGCGTCGGCCATGCCCCAGGCCACCAGCACCGGCAGGCGCAGCCGCGGCAGGTCGGCCGCGACCTCCATGAGGTTGGCGTTGTCGAGGCAGCGGGCGAAGTGCACGAAGGCCTTGCGCCCCGCGGCGGTCCGGAGCGGCGAGGTGAAGTCGGCCATGAGGGCCGCGTCCACCCGGTCCTTGTGGTACAGGCCGCGCCGCACCAGCACCGCGAAGGCGCCCAGGTCGAGCGCCGCCAGCAGCAGCTGGCGGATGACGGGGGTGCGCAGGGCGATGATGGGCTGGACCGGCCAGAAGTCGTAGCCGACCGGGTTCACCAGGGTCAGGCTGCGCAGGAGGGTGGGCTGGTTCACCGCCAGGATCTGGGCGATGCCGCCGCCCAGGTCGTGCCCCACCAGGTGGACGCCGGAGAGGCCGAGCGCCTGGCAGAACGGCCCCAGCCGCTCGGCGTGCGCCTTGAGGGCGTAGGAGGCGTCGAGCGGCAGGTCGGAGGCGCCGCAGCCGAGCAGGTCCACCGCCACCACGTCGTAGCGCCCGGTGGCGGCCAGGCGCTGCAGCACCCCCTCCCAGAGGAAGGAGTGGGTGGTGATGCCGTGCACCAGCAGGACCGGCTGGCCGGCCCCGGCGCGCCGGTAGGCCAGCCGGTGCGGCCCGACCTGGACCGTCTGGACCGGAGTCCGGGGCGCCGCCGGTGGCGGCTCGAGGTGCGGTGCGGGCATGCGGATGGGAGCCTCCCCTCCAGGACAGCTCGTACCACGGTTCCGCCGGGCGCGGCCGCGTCGCCTTACCGGACCACCAGCCCGAGGCGCGCCGCGTCCTCGGGCGTGTTGACGTTCTCGAAGGCCCGCCCGTCCGGATCGATCAGGCGCCACTCGCTCTCCTCGATCACCCGCGCCCCCACCACCTCGGCCAGCTCCTGCAGCGAGGGGTCGCCGCGCCGCAGCGCCCCGTCGAGCAGGGGGAGGCAGGCCCTGGACCAGAGGGCGAAGAGCGGCTCCAGCCGCCCTCCCCACCGCGGCATCACCGCGGCCGCGCCGGCGCGCCGCTCCACCAGGTGGGCCACCGAGGTGCGCGACAGGAACGGCATGTCGCAGGCGGCCGTGAAGACCCACTCGGAGGTGGAGGCCGTCAGGGCCGCGTGGACGCCGCCTGGGGCGCCCTTGCCGGGCAGGACGTCGGCCACCAGCGACGCGCCCAGGACGGCGTAGGGGCGCGGGTCGTTGGTCACCACCAGCGAGGCGGCGAACAGCTCCTTGAAGAGCCGCAGCGAGCGCCCCGCGATGGGCGTGCCGTCCAGGCGGAGCAGCCCCTTCACCGCGCCGCCGAGCCGGGTGGCGCGGCCGCCGGCGATGAGGGCGCCCGTGACGTCGGGGTAGCGCGGAGGCACGGCGGCACTCTAGCAGCGCGCCCGGTGTCCGTGGACCCCCCCGGGCGATTCGTGTACAAGGACCGGTTCCATGACCCCGGACGAGCGGCTGGCGGCGTTCCAGAAGTTCGCGGCCGCCAGGCCAGACGACCCCTTCACGCGCTACTCGCTGGCCATGCAGCTCCGGTCCATGGGGCGGCTCGACGACGCGGTGGGCGAGTTCCAGGAGCTGGCGCGGCGCACCCCGGACTACCTGCCGACCTGGCTGATGCTGGGGCAGGCCCTGGAGACCCTGGCGCGGGGCGCCGAGGCGGCCCAGGCCTACCGGGACGGGATCGCCGTGGCGGTGCGGCGGGGCGACAACCACGCGCGGGGCGAGCTCGAGGATGCGCTCGGGCAGCTCGGCGACAGGGCCGGCTGACGGCCACGAGGACCAGATGAGCGAAGCCACCACCACCCCTCCGTCGCCGGGCCGGCTGCTCGAGGGCAAGCGGGCCCTGATCACCGGCGTGGCCAACGACCGGTCCATCGCCTGGGCCATCGCCGAGGCCTTCCACGCCCAGGGGGCCGAGCTGGCCTTCACCTACCCGGGGGCGGCCATGGGCGAGCGGGTCATCCCGCTGGTGAAGGGGCTGGGCCCCGCCGCGGTCCTCGACATGGACGTCTCGGAGGACGCCAGCATCGACCAGGCGTTCGCCGCCCTGCGCGAGGTCTGGCCGCGCTTCGACATCCTGGTCCACTCCATCGGCTACGCGCCGCGAGGGGCGCTGGCCGGGCGCTTCACCGAGGTGACCACCCGCGAGGCCTGGCGCATCACCCTGGACGTGTCGGCCTACTCGCTGATCGCCCTGGCCCGGGCGGCGCGGCCCTTCCTGCCGCCCGGCGGCAACCTGGTGACGCTCTCGTACTACGGCGCCGAGAAGGTGGTCTCCAACTACAACGTCATGGGGGTGGCCAAGGCGGCGCTGGAGGCCTCGATGCGCTACCTGGCCGAGGACCTCGGCCAGGACGGCATCCGCGTCAACGCCATCAGCGCCGGCCCGGTCAAGACCCTGGCCGCGGCCGGCATCAAGGGCATGCGGACCATGCTGCAGGAGAACGCCGAGAAGACCCCGCTGCGCCGGAACATCGACCAGGACGACGTGGCGCGGGCCTGCCTCTACCTGTGCTCGGACCTGGCCCGCAGCGTCACCGGCGAGGTGCTGCACGTGGACTGCGGCCAGAACATCCTGGGCGTGGTCTCGATGGCCTGATCAGACGAAGCGGCTGCGCCGCGGCGCCTCGCCCACGAAGGGGTTCTGGCGCCGCTCCTCGCCGAGGGTGCCGGCCGGGCCGTGGCCGGGGTGGAAGGTCACCTCGTCGCCCAGCGGGAAGAGCTTCTCCTTGATGGAGCCGGCCAGCTGGTCGAAGTCGCCGCCCGGCAGGTCGGTGCGCCCCACCGAGCCGAGGAAGAGCGTGTCGCCGGTGAAGAGCACCTGGTCGTCGGCGAACCACAGGCAGGTGGAGCCGGGCGAGTGGCCGGGGGTGTGCAGCACGGTGGCGGCGTGGCGCCCCACCGTCACCACCTCGCCGTCCCGGTGGGTCCGCTCCACCGTCGGCGGCAGGGCGTGCGGCAGGCCGAACACCTCCACCTGGCGCGGCAGCGAGGCCAGGAAGCGCTGGTCGCCCTCGTGGATGGTGACCGGCGCCCCGGTGGCGGCCTGCGCCTCGGCGGCCCCGGCCACGTGGTCGACGTGGCCGTGGGTCAGGAAGATCCGGCCGACGCGCCAGCCGGGCTCGGCCAGCGCCAGCACCCGCGGGATCTCGGCGCCGGGGTCGATCAGCAGCGCCTCCCCGGTCTCGCCGCACGCCACCAGGTAGGCGTTCATGGCGAACGGGCCGACCACCACCGAGCGGACCACCAGCATGTCTTCCTCCGGGAACGGCGCCAGGGAACGGGAAAGGGCCGAAGGGTCGCCCCTCCGGCCCCGCCGGGTCAACTGCCGGGTGCGCCAGGCTGCTAGGTCGAGAAGGACGAGCCGCAGCCGCAGGTGCTCTTGGCGTTCGGGTTGTTGAACTTGAACCCGGCGCCCTGCAGCCCCTGCACGTAGTCGATGGTGACGCCCTGCAGGTACATCGAGCTCATCGAGTCCACGAAGAGCTTGACGCCGCCCTGGTCGAGGGTGATGTCGCCGTCGCGCGGCTTCTCCTCGAAGTCCATGGAGTACTGGAAGCCGGAGCAGCCGCCGCCCTGCACCCCGACGCGGATGCCGTAGCCGGCCAGCCCCTCGCGGGTCATGGCGTCCTTCACCATCTCGATGGCCTTGTCGGTCAGGACGACGAAGTTGTCCATGCCGAGATCGGTCGCCGCGGGAGCAGTCTGGGTCATCGCGTCCATGTGTCGGTGTCTCCGTGTGGGGCCGCGCGGGCCCCGCAGTTGATTCAGGAGGGGAGTCTAACAGGGGGGTGTGGCCGCTTCAACGCGACCTGCCGAGGGGCCTCTCAGGGGGGTGCCGGCTACTCCCGGCCGCGCCCGGAGAGCCGCCGGCCGCCGTCCACCGGCAGGACCACCCCGGTGACGTAGGGCGCCTCGGCCAGGAAGCGGACGGCCGCCGCCACGTCGTCGGGCGTGCCGGCCCGGCCGAGCGGGATGCGCGCCGCCAGCCGCCGCCGCCGCGCCGCCGGGTAGGCCTCGGGCCAGAGCACCGTGCCCGGGGCCACCGCGTTGACCCGCACCCGCGGCGCCAGCTCGAGCGCCAGGCACTCGGTGAGCCGCACCAGCGCCGCCTTGGAGGCGCAGTAGGCGGCGAAGCCCCGCCAGGCCACCAGCCCGCCGCCCACGTCGGCCACGTTGACCACGCTGCCGCCGCAGCGCCGCAGCAGCGGGGCCAGGGCGCGGGTCAGCAGGAGCGGCGCCCGGGCGTTCAGGTCCAGCTGGGCGTCCCAGGCGGCCGCGTCGGTGGCGGCCAGCGACCGCTCGTCGAAGCCGGCGGCGCCGTTCACCAGGAGGTCGAGCCGGTCGAACGCGCCGCGGAAGGCGCGGGCCAGCGCGGCGGGGCCGTCGGGGGTGGAGAGGTCGGCCTGCAGCGCCGCCGCCAGGCCGCGCGGCCGGTGGGTCAGGTAGTGGCCCGCCACCCGGTAGCCGTGGCGGCCGAGGTGGCGCGCGATGGCGGCGCCCACCCGGACGCCGGCGCCGGTGACCAGCGCGACCCTGGGGGCGGGGCTCATGCCGGGCCCGAGCGGTCCGCCTTCGGGTCCCAGTGCACCTCGGCCTGGCCGGCCCGGTGGTTGGCCAGGCGCGCCGCCACGAAGAGGAGGTCGGAGAGCCGGTTCAGGTACACCAGGGCCAGCGGGTCCACCTCCACCCCGGCGGCCAGCGAGACCACCTGCCGCTCGGCCCGCCGGCAGACGGCGCGGGCCAGGTGCAGCGCCGCCGCGGCGCGGGTGCCGCCCGGCAGCACGAACTGGTGCAGCACGGGCAGCTCGGCGTCCCACCGGTCCATGGCCCGCTCCAGCCGCTCGGCCCAGCCGGGCTCCAGGGCCGGCACCACCGAGCGCGCCTTCACGCCGTGCGGCGTGGCGAGCTCCGCGCCCACGCAGAAGAGCTCGTCCTGGATGCGCTTGAGCTCGCCCGTGAGCTCGGGATCAGCCCGCCCGCCCTCGGCCAGGGCGGCGCGCGCCAGCCCGATGGCGGCGCAGGCCTCGTCCACGGCGCCGTAGGCCTCGACCCGTGCGTCGCACTTGCGCACCCGGCCGCCCCCGAAGAGGCCAGTCTCTCCGCCGTCGCCGCTCTTCGTGTAGATCTTCATTCGCGATGTGCCTATCACCGGGCCCCGGCCATCGCAACGCGGGCGACGGGGGCCTGAGGGAGCGGGATGCAGCCGATCTTCGAGGGGGAGCGAGCCACCGAGGTGGGGCGCGCGGCGGCCAGGCTGGCCTGGGCCGGCGGCATGACCGTGCTGCGGCCGGACGGCGTGGTGGTGCCCATCCCGCTGCTGGCCGAGCCGGAGGTGATGCCCCGCGCCGCGCTCGAGGCCGCGGCGCGCGAGGCCGAGCTGATCCTCTCCGGCTCGGTGAAGCTGGCCCGGGCGCTGCTCGCCTCCGGCGACGAGCGCGACCGGGCGGCGCTGGTGGAGCCGTTCGCCGGGCTCGAGGCCGAGGCCATGGCCAGGCTCTTCACCGAGGCGCCGCTGCCGGCGGTGGTGGCCCGGGTGGACTTCCTGGTCCCCGAGGGCGGCGGGCCGCCCCGGGCCCTGGAGCTGAACGCCACCATCCCGGCCATGCCAGCCTACGCCGACCTGGCGGCCCACGCCTGGCTGCGCGCCGCGGCCGCCGCCCGGGGCCGCACGCCGCGGGAGGCGGGCGAGCTGGTGGCCGCCTGCGGCAGCCACATGGAGAGCCTGCGCGAGGCGCTGGTGGCGGCCTACCGGGCCCGCGGCGGCGCCAGGGCCCGGCCCTCCATCGCCATCGTGGCGCGCCAGGGCGACGCCCAGATCGGCGAGCTCAGGTGCCTGGAGGCCCACTTCCGGGCGCAGGGCCACCGGGTGGAGAACCTGCTCCCCACCACCTGCCTGCCGGAGGACTGGGACCTGCTCTACCGCCACGTCTGGGCCCACCGGGTGGCGCCCGACGCCCCCTTCGCCCGCGCGCTGCTGGCGCCGGGGCGCTTCACGCTGCTCAACCCGGTGAACGGCCTGCTGGAGGCCAAGGGGCTCTTCGCCCGGCTCTCCGAGTGCGCCAGCGACGGCGCGCTGGCGGCGCGGGCCGGGCTCGACGAGGCCGAGCGCGGGGCGGCGGCGCGGCTGCCCTGGACGCGGCGGCTCGACGAGGCCACCGCCGGCCGCATCAAGGCCGCGCGGGAGGGGTACGTCATCAAGCGGAGCTGGGACTACGGCGGCAAGTCGGTGCACCTGGGCGCCGAGCTGGCGCAGCCGGCCTGGGAGCGGGTGGTCGACGAGGCGCTGGCCGACGGGCGCGGCGGCGGCTTCATCGCGCAGGAGCGGATCTTCGCCGTGCGAAAGCCGGCCACCCGCATCGCCGGCGACGAGGAGACCCAGGGCGTCCTCTACCGCGACCTCTCGACCTACTGCGGCCTCGGGCCGGTGCGGCCGGGCGGGTCGGTGGTGCGGGCCGCCGCCTCGCCCATCGTCAACATCCTGGGGGGCGGCGGGCTGGCGCCGGTCATCCCGGAGGACGTCTACGAGCGGCTGCGGTAGCCGCGGCGCGGCGGCGCCGCCCTCACCCGTCGGTGAAGTCGGCGATGGACGGCACCTCGGGACGCACCGCGATGGGGCGCGGGCTGTGGTCGGTGTCGAGGTGGACGCAGAGCGCCGCCGGGAAGGCCAGGGCGTAGCCGTTGACGTGGGCCGGCTCGTTGTCGAAGGCGGCCACCAGGGGCCCCAGCCTGGCCACGCGGGCCGACGCCAGCGCCTTCCACTGGTCGTCGTCGAGCGGCGCCTCCGGCTTGAGCAGCAGGTGGACGCGCCGGCCGTCGGGGCGCGGCAGGTCGAAGCGCCGGAAGGTCTCGAGCGTGCCCGCCAGCATGCGCTCCGGTCGGCCGGAGACGTAGGCCAGCTGCGCCCCGGCGGCGCCGAGCGCCCGCACGAAGGCCGGGGCCCCGGGCACCACGCCGTCGTCCCGGCAGTACTGGCTGGTGAAGAAGTGCTGGCCCCAGTAGCGGCGGGCCGGGAGCAGGTGGCGGGCCACCTCGCCGGGGGCCAGGCCGGCGTGGGCCAGGGCCTCGGCCAGGTCCCAGCTGGTCCAGTGCTCGGGGCGCGCGCCCGCCAGGGCCGGCACCCCGGCCAGCGCCCCGTACTCCCGCAGGATCCGGGCCTGGCGGGGCCGGTTGTCCAGCAGGGTGGAGTCGAGGTCGAAGACCACCACCCCGTGGGGCGCGGCCGCCCCCGCCCGGGCCAGGGCCTCCGCCAGGATCCGGGCCCGGTCCTCCGGGTGGGCGCGCCGAGCCATGGCCAGCAGGGTAGCACCGGCCCGCCCGCCCGCACCGTCAGTGGAGGCCCGCGGCGTCTTCAGGCGAAGGCGGCGTGGCGACCGGGCCGGATTCGGTTAAGGTCTCGCCGTGGCCGAGGAACGCCCGAAGATCCTGGTGGTGGACGACTCCCGCACCCAGCTCGACAAGCTGGTGGGGGTGCTGGCGCGCGAGGGCTACGACGTCCGCTCCGCCGCCACCGGCACCGAGGCCATCCTCAAGGTCCGCACCGACCCGCCCGACCTGGTGCTGCTCGACATGATCCTGCCGGACATGGACGGGCTCGAGGTGCTGCGGCACGTCAACCCGCGGCCCGACGAGCACTTCATCCCGGTCATCATCGTCTCGGCCCGCAGCGACCTCGACTCCAAGGTGCGGGGCCTGAAGCTGGGGGCCTCCGACTACCTGGCCAAGCCCTTCGAGCCGGAGGAGATGCTCTGGCGCTGCAAGGCGATGCTGCACATCAAGTCGCTGCAGGACCAGCTGCGGGCCACCCAGCGCAAGCTGGCCGAGCAGTCGGTCACCGACGGGCTGACCGGGCTGAAGAACCGGCGGCTCTTCGACGAGCGGCTGCAGGAGGAGTTCCGCCGGGCGCAGCGCTACAGCGATCCGGTCTCGCTCATCATGGTGGACCTGGACCACTTCAAGCGGGTCAACGACGGCTACGGCCACCAGATGGGCGACGTGGTGCTGCGCGAGGCGGCCGCGTGCATCCGGGCCTCCATCCGCGACCCGGACATCTGCGCGCGCTACGGCGGGGAGGAGTTCGCGGTGATCCTGCCGAAGACCCACCTCTCCGGCGCGCTGGCGGTGGCCGAGCGCATCTGGCGCGAGCTGGGGGCCAAGGTCTACCACCAGGAGGTCCCGGAGGTCGGGCGGGCCAAGCCGGTGGAGGTGAAGGTGACGGCCTCGGTCGGGCTGGCCTTCTTCCCGTCGAAGGACATCACCTCCGCCGAGCTGCTGGTGAAGTTCGCCGACGAGGCGCTCTACCAGGCCAAGCACTCCGGCCGGAACACCATCTGCCTCTACCAGGCGCAGAACTACCTGTACGAGGCGCGCAAGTCCTGAGCCGCCGGGCGCTGCTGGCCTCGCGTCCGCGCGCCGGGGAGTGCTCCCCCGTAGGGGCCAGATGGCCAGCGCCCGGGCCCCACGCGGCAGGGCGCCGCGACCCACCTTGACCCTGTCTGACCCTGGCGGTGAGTCAGGAGCCGGGTATACCCTGACCCGGGGGCGATGGACTACCCGGGACCCACCGCCACCAAGTCGTTGAAATCACGCCTACCTCGCGCCGACCCGGGTGGATCGTCGCGTGCAGCCTGGCTGTGACCCGTGGAGACAACTCTACAAAGCCCCGGCCCCAGCGGCATCCGGGCACCAGACCAGGTGCCGGAGTCCACCTTGCTCATCGTCGACGACGACGAGCACGTCCGCCGCGCGCTGCGCCGGGTGCTGCGCCGCGCCAAGGCCAAGATCCTGGACGCGCCGGACGCGGCCGTGGCGCTGACCCTGCTCGAGCAGGAGCCGGTGCAGGTGGTGGTCTCCGACTACCGCATGCCCGGCATGAGCGGCGTGGAGTTCCTGCGCGCCGTCAAGGAGCGCTGGCCGCGCATCCAGCGGGTGCTCCTGACCGGCCAGGCCGACTCCACCGCCATCGAGGAGGCCGTCAACCAGTCGGAGATCTTCCGCTTCATCTGGAAGCCCTGGGACGACGCCCACCTCATCATCACCATCCAGAGCGCCATCGATCAGTACTGGATGGTGGACGAGAACAGCCGCCTGCAGGGGCTGCTGACGCTGCGCAACGACGAGCTCGAGAAGCTCAACCGCGACCTCGACGGCAAGCTGGCGCAGCGCTCCGCCGCCCTGGTGCGCGCCGCCCAGGAGTGGCGCGCCAGCTTCGACGCCATCGGCGACCCCATGGCCATCGTCCGGGGTGGCGGCTGCGAGGTGGTGCGCGCCAACACCGCCTTCGCCCGCGCCGCCGGCGTCAGCGTGGCCAACCTGGCCGGGCTGCGCTGCGCCGACCACGCCTACGGGCAGCTGCCGTGCCCCACCCGCTGCGCCATGCCGGCCAGCGGCGGCGCCGAGCGCGAGACCGCCTTCGGCGACCGCACCTGGCTGGTGCGCGCCTTCCCCTTCGAGGACGGCGAGTCGCAGGTGCTGGTCTTCAAGGACGTCACCGACGAGCGCGAGGTGTCGCGCCGCCTCTTCCACGCCGAGAAGATGTCGGCGGTGGGCCAGCTGGCCGGCGGCGTGGCCCACGAGATCAACAACCCGCTGGGCGGCATCCTGGCCTTCGCGCAGCTCATGAGCCGGGACGCCAACCGCACCCCCGACGACCAGGAGAGCCTGCGCCTCATCACCGACGCGGCGGTGCGCGCCAAGCGCATCGTCGAGTCGCTGCTGCGCTTCTCGCGCCGCCCGCGCGAGGAGGAGAAGGGGCCGGTGGTCCTCTCGCAGGTGGCCGAAGACGCCCTCTTCCTGCTCCAGTCGCAGCTCAAGGACGGCCGGGTCGAGGTGGTGCGCGAGTTCGACGAGGCGGTGGCCCTGGCCAACGCCAACCAGATCCAGCAGATCGTGGTGAACCTGGTGGTCAACGCCGTGCAGGCGCTGGCCGGGGACGGGCGCATCACCGTCTCCACCGGCTCGGCCGGCGCCGGCCGGGTCCGCCTCTCGGTGGCCGACACCGGCCCGGGCATCAAGCCCGAGGTGGCGCGGCGCATCTTCGAGCCGTTCTTCACCACCAAGCCGGAGGGCCAGGGCACCGGCCTCGGCCTCTCCATCTGCTACCAGATCGCCGAAGAGCACGGCGGCACCATCCGCCTGGAGCCGGGGGACGAGCAGGGAGCCTGCTTCGTCCTCGAGCTTCCCGTCCCGTCCCGGGAACCCTGAAGGGGCACCGCATGAGCGACACCGCTGACCTGAAGCCCGTCCGTGTCCTCGTCGTCGACGACGAGCCGACCCTGCTGCGCGCCCTGGAGTCGCTGCTGCGCAAGAAGGGCTACGAGGTGACCGGCCTGGACTCGCCCATCGTGGCCACCCAGAAGCTGGCCACCGAGGACTTCGACGTCGCCCTGCTCGACATCAAGATGCCGCAGCTCTCCGGGCTCGAGCTCCTCAACGCGGTGAAGCACCGCCGGCCGGAGATCGAGGTCATCATGATGACCGGCCACGCCACGGTGGAGACCGCGCTGCAGGCGGTCCGCAGCGGGGCCTACGACTACCTCACCAAGCCCTTCGACGACGTCGAGCTGGTGGCCCGCTCGGTGGCCAAGGCGGCCGAGCGCAAGGCGCTGTGGGATCGCAACAAGCAGCTGGAGAACCAGCTGCGCGAGCGCGAGGGGCTGCCGCCGGACGGCCTGGTGGGCGCCGCCGCCCCCATCCGCGAGGTGCAGCGGATGATCGACGCGGTGGCCTACTCCGCCACCACCGTCCTGATCACCGGCGAGAGCGGCACCGGCAAGGAGCTGGTGGCCCGCGCGCTGCACACCCGCAGCCCGCGCAAGTCGCACCCCTTCGTGGCCCTCAACTGCGGCGCCCTCACCGAGACCCTGCTGGAGAGCGAGCTCTTCGGCCACGTCAAGGGCGCCTTCACCGGCGCGCAGCGCGACCAGAAGGGGCTCTTCGACGCGGCCGACGGCGGCACCATCTTCCTCGACGAGATCGGCGACATCCCGCTCTCCACCCAGGTCCGCCTGCTGCGGGTGCTGCAGGAGGGCGAGATCAAGCGGGTGGGCGCGGCCGACTCGGTGAAGGTGGACGTGCGGGTGCTGGCGGCGACCCACCGCGACCTGCCCAAGCTGGTGAAGTCCGGCCGGTTCCGCGAGGACCTCTTCTACCGGCTCAACGTCATCAACATCCCGCTGCCGCCGCTGCGCGAGCGCAGCGAGGACATCCCGCTGCTGGCCCACCACTTCCTGCGCCGCTACTCGGACCGCCTGGCCAAGCGGGTCAAGACGCTCTCGCCCGAGGCGCTCGAGCTGCTGTGCGGCTACCGCTGGCCCGGCAACGTGCGCGAGCTGGAGAACGCGGTGGAGCGCGCCGTGGTGCTGTGCCGCAACGACACCGTCTCGCCGGCCGACCTGCCGCCGGCGGTGACCGGCCGGACCGCGCCGCTGGTGCGCGAGGTCCCGGCGGGCGGCGACGAGCAGCAGTGGCTCACGCTGAGCTACGCGGCCGCCAAGGAGCAGGCGCTGCGCCGCTTCGAGAAGAGCTACGTCGAGGCGCTGATGCGGGCCTGCGACAACAACATCTCGGCGGCGGCCCGCAAGGCCGGCATGGACCGCTCCAACTTCAAGCGGGTGCTGCGCAAGTACCGCACCGACGTGGAGCCGGACGAGCCCGGCGACGAGAACAGCCTGATGGCCTAGCCGGCGGCGCCGGCCGCGCTGGCCGCCACCCGAGGCCCGACTTCCCCCGCGCCCCTCTCCCGCCCTACCAGGCTGGAGAGGGGCGCGGTCTTCGTCGGGGGGGGGGGCGGGTGAGGGTCGGCCGGGGGCGGGGCCGCCGGGATGAGGCAGCGTCGGCCCGTGCCCCAGCCGCGCTCACCGCCCGTGGAGCGGCGCCAGGAAGGCCCAGGCCTCCTGGAGGATCAGGTCGAGCGAGGCGCCCAGCTCGTGGCCGTCGTCCACGGTGATCAGCCGCGCCGAGGGCGTCCGCTCCACCCAGGCCGCCACGTCGGCCAGCGGCACGGTCTCGTCGCGCGCCCCGGCGATCACCAGGGTGGGCACCGCCACCACGGGAAAGGCGGGCAGGGTGGAGGCGGCCTCGAAGAAGGGCCAGCCGACGCGCCGCTCGGTCTGCGTCACGTGGTGGTGGGTGGCCAGTCCGCGCGCCCGCCAGTCCTCCAGCTCGGCCGCGGTGAGCCGGCCGCTCCAGCGCTCGAAGAGGCGGAAGGCCGGGGCCAGCAGGACCAGGCGCGAGACGCGGGGATCGCCGGAGGCCAGGAGCGCCGACAGGTACCCGCCCAGGGAGGAGCCGATCAGGGCGTGTGGTCCGGGTGCGTCGCCCATGGCGGCCCGCGCCTCGGCCAGCATGCTGAGCGGGGTGGAGCGCTCGAACCCGTCCGCGCCGGGCGTGAGGTCGGGCGTCGCCACCGCCACCCCGCGGGCGCCGAAGCCCTCCGAGAGGTAGCGGGCCTTGCGTGAGGAGGGGCCGGAGGCGAAGCCGTGCAGGTAGGTGATCACGCACAGGAGACTACCCTGGATGGTGGGGAGCGACCCCGACCGCGACCCCGACCTCGACCTCGACCTCGAAGTTGCGCACTCCCTCTCCCCTCCGGGGAGAGGGCCGGGGTGAGGGGCTCCGCGAGGACCCCAACCCCGACCGCGACCCCCGGCACTCCCCTGGCCCAGTGCGCGTCCACACCTGTCCACATGTCGGTCCGTCGGCATGTTTCGGCCCAACCGGGGTTCCCCTGCTCCAACGGCTCACATTCTCGGTCGGGACCGGTCAACATCACAGGCAGCCGGGGGGCGACGTGTCGAGGATCCTGCGAGGGGACGAGAAGGCTGGAGTGGAGCGGCTCTGCCTGCGCGGCGAGCTGCACCTCGCGGCCTGCGAGTACGGCGAGGCGCTGGCCTTCTTCCTCGAGGCCTGGGAGTTGCTGCCAGAGCCGCGCGAGGAGTACCAGGGCACGGCCCGGGTCATTCGCGGCCTCACGCGCGTCATGCGCGCTCGCGGCGACCTGGCAGAGGGGATCGGGCTGCTCCTCGCGAACCGCGCCTGCTTCACGCCCGCACCGGCGGGTGCGCGGCAGGGGAGCGTGCGGCGCGGAGGGTAGGTCCGGCGCGCCGGGACGGCCACTCGCAGGGGCGGCCACTTGCAGGGACGGCCACTTGCAGGGACGGCCACGCGCAGCGGCTGGAGGCCATGTGGCGGCGCCCGCCCCCGGCTCCGCTCAGCCCTCCTTCTTTCCCCTGAGCGCCCGCCAGCGCTGGCCCAGCTCCCGCTCCAGGCCGCTCTCCGAGAGCTTGACGATGGCCTCCTGCTCGAGCGCCTCTGGCAGGTAGCGCTCCGCCACGTAGTGGCCGTCGAAGTCGTGCGGGTAGCGGTAGCCGCCGCCGTAGCCCATCCCCTCCATCAGCTTGGTGGGGGCGTTGCGCAGCTTGAGCGGCACCGGCAGCGGCCCGTGCTCGCGCACCAGCCGGCGCGCCGCCGCGTAGGCGGTCAGCGCGGTGTTCGACTTGGGCGCCAGCGCCAGGTACACCACCGCCTGGGTCATGGGCAGGACACCCTCCGGCAGGCCGATCAGCTCCACCGCCTGCAGCGCCGCCACCGCCACCTGCAGCGCCTGCGGGTCGGCGTTGCCCACGTCCTCCGAGGCGAAGATGACCATGCGCCGGAGCACGAAGCGGGGCTCCTCGCCGGCCTCCAGCATGCGGGTCAGCCAGTAGACCGCCGCGTCCGGATCGCTGCCCCGCAGCGACTTGATGAAGGCCGAGACGACGTTGTAGTGCTCCTCGCCGGCCTGGTCGTAGAGCAGCGTCTTCTGCTGCAGCGCCTCCTCGGCGTCGGCGCGGTCGATGACCGCGCGCCCGGCCAGGCGCACCGCCGCGGCGGCCACCTCCAGCGCGTTCAGGGCGCGCCGCGCGTCGCCGTAGGCGTAGCGGGAGAGCGCCTCCCTGGCCTCGGCGGTGAGCGTGGGCGCGCCGCCCAGCCCCTCCGCCGCGGTCACCGCCCGGTCCAGCAGCTGCCCCACCTCCTCCTCGGTGAGCGCCCGCAGGGTGACCACCCGGCAGCGCGACAGCAGCGCGGCGTTCACCTCGAAGCTGGGGTTCTCGGTGGTGGCCCCGATGAGCACGATGGTGCCGTCCTCCACGTGCGGCAGGAAGGCGTCCTGCTGGGCGCGCGAGAAGCGGTGGATCTCGTCCACGAAGAGGATGGTCCGCTTCCGCTCCATGCGGCGCCGGTCGCGCGCCGCGGCCACGATCTCGCGGATCTCCTTCACGCCGCCCTGCAGCGCGGAGAAGGGGACGAAGAAGCTGCCGGTGTGCCCGGCCACCAGCCGCGCCAGGGTGGTCTTGCCGGTGCCGGGCGGCCCCCACAGCACCAGCGAGGGCACCTGGTCGGCCTCGATGGCCCGCCGAAGCGCCCGCCCGGGGCCCAGCACGTGCTCCTGGCCGACGAAGTCCTCGAGCCGCCGCGGGCGCAGCCGCTCCGCCAGGGGCTTCCCGGCGATATCGCGGTCGGCGGCGTGATCGAAGAGGTCCATGGAAACCGGGATAACATACGCCGGATGGAAGGCCACCCCTGCCCTGTCCCGCGGCGTGTCGGGATCGTCCCGAAGAACACCAGCGCCGAGGCGGCCGAGACCGCCACCTACGTCGGCCAGTTCCTCACCAACAAGGGGATCGAGGTCCTCACCGACGAGGCCGTCATCGCCCGCGACGCCGACCTGGTGGTGGTGCTGGGCGGTGACGGCACCCTGATCCACGCCGCCCACCTGCTCGACGGCCGCCCGGTGCCCATCCTGGGGGTCAACATGGGCTCGCTGGGCTTCATGACCGAGACCCCGCAGAGCGAGATGTACCCGGCGCTCGACCAGGTGCTGGAAGGGACGGCGCTGGTGACCCAGCGCATGAAGCTGCGCGTCCACCTGCACCGCGGCGGGCGGCCGGAGCGGGCCCTCGACACCGAGGTGCTCAACGACATCGTCATCTCCAAGAGCCCGTTCAGCCGCATGGCCGAGCTCGACACCCGCTGCAGCGGCAAGTACGTCTCGACCCTCAAGGCCGACGGCATGATCGTGGCCTCGCCCACCGGGTCCACCGCCTACGCGCTGGCCGCCAACGGGCCCATCCTCTACCCCACCATGCGCGGCGTGGTGCTGGCCCCCATCTGCCCGCACACCCTGACCCAGCGACCGCTGGTGGTGCCGGACGACGAGACCATCGACATCCTGCTGATGAACGACGCCGAGACCTTCCTGACCCTCGACGGCAAGAAGGGTCCGGCCCTGCAGCGCGGCGACCGGGTGCAGGTGAAGCAGTCGTACAACCGGGTGCTGCTGGTGAAGAACCAGAAGCTCGACTTCTTCGGCGTGCTGCGGGCCAAGCTCCGGTGGGGGGAGCGGTAGGCGGGGTGTCGGTCCCCGCGCTCGAGACCGCGCGGCTCCTGCTGCGGCCGCTCGCGCTGGGTGACGCGCCGGCCATCCAGGCCCACTTTCCGCGCTGGGAGATCGTGCGTCACCTGGCGAGCCGCGTGCCCTGGCCGTACCCGCCCGACGGGGCC
This sequence comes from Anaeromyxobacter sp., assembly GCA_016718565.1. Classification (NCBI taxonomy): domain Bacteria; kingdom Pseudomonadati; phylum Myxococcota; class Myxococcia; order Myxococcales; family Anaeromyxobacteraceae; genus Anaeromyxobacter; species Anaeromyxobacter sp. The sequence goes on from JADKCZ010000010.1 coordinate 242,791, forward strand.
CTGGTCTTCGTGCGCGACCAGGCCCTGCCGGCCATGGAGCGCGGGGACGCCTGGCACTGGTCGCTGCGGCTGCGGGAGGCGCCCGGAGAGCTGGTCGGCGTGGGGGGCCTGCTGCGCGGCGAACGCGAGAACCGAGGTCTCTGGATCGGGCTGCCCTGGCAAGGGCGCGGGCTCGGCACGGAAGCCTGCCAGGCGCTGGCGGCCTACTGGTTCGATGCCCTCGGCATGCCCGTGCTGCGAGTCCCCAAGGCCTCCGCCAACGCCGCGTCGCGGCGCCTCTCGGCGAGCGCCGGCATGCGGGTGGTGGACGTCCGCGAGGGTGACTTCGTGGCGGGGAGGATGACCGAGGAGCTGTGGGAGCTCACCGCGGACGAGTGGAGGGCGAGGGCGGGGTGAAGCGCTGCTTCCTCCGTCGGCGTCGCTGACGCCGACGGGGTCGAGGTCGGGGTCGCGGTCGCGGTCGCGGTCGAGGTCGGGGTCGGGGTCGGGGTCGCGGTCGAGGTCGAGGTCGGGGTCGGGGTCGGGGTCGGGGTCGGGGTCGGGGTCGAGGTCGAGGTCGAGGTCGGGGTCGCGGTCGCGGTCGCGGTCGGGGGCCCAGTCGCGGCCGCTGAGCGCTTCCGGACGCGCCTCGCGCACGGGGTCAGCCGGCCTTCCGGCCCTGCCGCATGCCGCCTTGCTCGAACCGACCCAGCGTGTGAGCATCCATCGCCACGCCGCCCGTCCACCAGCGAGATCCCCCGTGACCGAGACCACCCCACCCACCGCTCGCCCGACCGCCTTCCTCCCGCTCGCGGCCGCCTCCCTGCTGCTCGGCGGCTGCGCCACCATCTTCACCGGCACCGTCGACACGCTGAACTTCGACGCCAACGTCCCGGGCGTGCGCCTCACCATCGACGGGCAGTACCAGGGCGAGCTGCCACGGACCGTCGTGATGTCCCGCAACTTCATGGGCGGCCGGCAGTTCGTGGCGCGCTTCGAGAAGGAGGGACACCTGACGCAGGAGTTCAAGCTGGCCCGCGAGTTCAACACCGTGGCCATCCTGGACGTCAGCAGCACCCTCGTCTCCGGCGGGGTGGACGTCCTGACCGGCTCGCTGATGCGCTTCTCGCCGCTCGACTATCACGTGCAGATGCTGGCGGAGGGGCAGGAGGCCACCTCGAAGGAGGTCCAGCTCGGTCTGACGTTGCGCCGCTTCGCCCTGGTGAACTTCCAGGGCCTCCAGCTCGACCTGGCCCGCGGCGGCGGAGAGCACCTGGGCGCCCTGGCCGCCCTGGCGGGCGACGGCGACGAGGCGCTGGCCCGCCAGTTCGAGCAGGCTGCGCTCCAGGCAGCGATCCCGCTGCTGGAGGCGCCGAGCGCGCCGTTGTTCCTGGAGCGCCTCGACGCCGTGCTGGTGGCGGCCAGGCCGGAGCTCCGGGTCGGCTGGCTGTAGGGCGTTCGAGGTCGAGGTCGAGGTCGAGGCCGGGTCACCTGAACGCCAGGACCACTGAATACTTGCGCAGTGTCAGGGTCCGGTGGCAGCATCCGCCTCATGCTCACGACCCTGCGAATCTCGGGCTTCGCGATCGTCGACTCGGTCGAGGTGGAGTTCGGCCCCGGGCTGAACGTCCTCACCGGCGAGACGGGCGCTGGCAAGTCGATCCTGGTGAACGCCCTCCACCTGGTGCTGGGCGGCCGCATGAGCGCCGACGTCCTGCGCGACGGCGCCGAGGAGGCGGTGGTGGAGGCGCTCTTCGAGCTGCCCGCCGCGCACCCGGTCTTCGAGCGGCTGGCGGCTGCTGGGGTGCCTCGCCAGGAGGGGCCGCCGGCCGCCACCAGCGAGCTGCTGGTGCGGCGGGTCGCCTCGCGCGGCGGGCGCGGCCGCGCCTACGTGAACGGGGTGCTGGTCACCGCCTCGGTCCTCTCCGAGGCCTTGCGAGGGGTGGTCGACGTCTCCGGCCAGCACGAGCACGTGTCCCTGCTCGACGAGCGGACACACCTGGCGCTGCTCGACGCCTTCGCCGGCGTGGACGCGGCCGAGGGACGGGGCGAGGTCGCGCTGGTGGCCAGGTATCGGCTGGCCCACGGCGCGCTGGCCGCGCTGGCTCGCGAGCGGGACGGGCTGACCCGCGACGCCGCCGAGCGGGCTCGGCGCGCCGATTACCTGGCCTTCCAGCTGCGCGAGCTCTCCACGGTGGACCCCCGGCCCGGCGAGGACGCGGCCCTGGACGCGGAGCGGCGGGTCCTCTCCAGCGCCGAGCGGCTCCGCGCCGCGGCGCGCGAGGCGGAGGGGCTGGTCTACGGAGAAGACGGGGCGGCCGGCGAGCGAGTGGGGCAGGCGGTCCGGGCGCTGCTCGACGCCGCCGCGCTCGACCCCCGGCTCGAGCCCACCCTGGCCCTGCTCCGCTCGGCTGCCATCGAGCTCGACGAGGCCGGGCGCGAACTGGGGCGCTACGCCGACCTGGCTGGCGGCGACCCCGAGCGGCTGGTCGAGCTGACGGAGCGGCTGGAAGCCATCCGGGCCCTGGCCCGCAAGCACGGCGGCACGCTGGAGGCCGCGGTGGCCCGGCGCTCCGAGATGGAGGCCGAGCTGGCGGGGCTGGCCGGGGGCGGGGAGCGGCTGGCGGCCCTCGGGCCGCTGCTGGACGCGGCCGGGGTCGAGGCGGCGGCGCTGGCGGGCCAGCTCTCGCGGGCGCGGCGCAAGGCAGCCCGGGCCTTCGGAGAGGCGGTGCAGCAGGAGCTCGGCGGACTCGCCATGGCCCGTTGCCAGCTGGAGGTGGCCTTCGCCCCGCCCGAGGGCGGCCTGCCTGTCGGGGGGCTCACGCTCGGGCCGGACGGTGCGGAGCGGGCCGAACTCCTGCTGGCTCCCAACCCGGGAGAGGCGGCGCGGCCGCTGGCCCGCATCGCGTCCGGAGGGGAGCTTTCCCGGCTGCTGCTGGCGGTGAAGCGAACGCTGGCCCGGCGCGACCCGGTGCAGTGCTACGTCTTCGACGAGGTGGATGCCGGCATCGGCGGCGCCGTCGCGGAGGCCATGGGTCGGGTGCTCTCCGAGGTGAGCCAGGGGCGGCAGGTGGTCTGCATCACACACCTGCCGCAGATCGCCGCGTTCGCAGCGCGCCACCACCGGGTGCAGAAGCGGGTGGCGGGGGGGCGCACCACCTCGGAGGTCCTGCCGCTGGCCACGCCGGAGGCGCGGCGGCAGGAGGTGGCCCGGATGCTGGCTGGGGCGGTGGTGACGCCGGCCGCGCTCGAGCATGCCGGGGCGCTCATCGAGGCCGCGGGAGAGGCGCCGGCTCGGGGGAGGCGGGCGGTCGCTGGGCGGGCTGCGGCCCGGGTAGCGGTGCGGTCCAGGGTTGCGGGGCGTCCAGGGTAGCGGGGGCGTCCAGGGTAGCGGGGCGTCCAGGGTAGCGGGGCGTCCAGGGTGGCGCCTCCAGGTCCGAGGAGAGGTCGCCCGGGTACCCTCGGTCCGACTTGCGTTGACCCTCCCGTGACGCGGGGGGTAAGTTGCCGCGCGTGGCGGCACCGCCCCTTCGCATCGCCGCGCGCGGCCTGACCGACGTCGGGCAGCGGCGCGACCACAACGAAGACGCGCTCCTGGTAGACGTTGACCTGGGCCTGTTCGTGGTGGCCGATGGCATGGGGGGGCACGCCGGCGGCGGCACCGCCTCCCGGCTCGCCGTCGAGACCATCCGGGCCGAGCTGCTGGCGGTGCGGGCGGAGGAGCCCGGCCTGTTCGGGTCGGGGGCGGAGGGTGAGGAGAACCCGCTGCCGGATCTGCTGCGCGAGGCGGTGGAGCGCGCCTGCGCCGTCATCTTCGAGGCCGCCCAGTCCGACCTCGAGCTGGCCGGGATGGGCACCACGGTGACGGCGGCGCTCGTGGACGGACGGGCCGCCTTCGTGGCCCACGTCGGCGACAGCAGGGCCTACCTGCTCCGTGGCGGCCACATCTACCAGGTCACCCAGGATCACTCCCTGGTGGCCGAACAGCTCCGCCTGGGCGCCATCAGCGCCGAGGAGGCCAAGCACAGCCGCTTCAAGAACATCATCACCCGCTCGGTCGGCTTCGAGCGCGACGTGCTGGTCGACCTCATGGGACTGGAGCTGGAGGGCGGTGACACGCTGGTGGTCTGCTGCGACGGCCTCTCCAACCTCGTGGAGGACCAGGAGATCCAGCAGCTGGTGGCCGAGCACGGCGTGGACGCCGTCGAGCGGCTGGTCGATCTGGCCAACGACCGAGGCGGTGACGACAACATCACGGTCGCCGTGGTCCGGCTGGCCGAGCCCGAAGGCGCGCCAGCCGAGCGCGACGAACAGACCGGGCAGGGCGAGCCGGGCGAGCAGACCGAGGCGGGCGAGCAGACCAAGGATCCCTGACGGGTCGACCCGAACAGGTGCGCCGCCTCGACCTCGTTCCTTGACACCCTTCCGCGACGCCTGCTACCCAAAGGTCGACTGTCCGGCGCCGGATGCCCGGGCCGTCGCCTTTTGCACCTGGAGCCCGCCCGGATGGCCGAAGCCCCGAAGTCCCAGATCTTCACGGTCATCGTGGTCTCCGACCACAGCCAGGCCGTGCGCAAGTTCCGGGTTCCTCGGCGCTGGCTCCAGAACGTGGGCTGGAGCGGCGTCGGCCTGGCCCTCTTCGCCCTGCTCACCGTCGGCCATTACGTGAGCCTCCTCGGGGCGTCGGGCGAGAACTCGGTGCTCAAGGAGGAGAACGCCCAGCTCCGCAGCCAGGTGCTGCTGGTCCAGGAGAAGGTGGCCCACATCTCGGCCACCCTCGACAGGGTCGAGCGCTTCGACGCCAAGCTGCGCACCGCCGTGACCACCCTGCAGGATCCGGAGCGCAACCTGGCCATCGGGCCGGTGGGCTCCGCCGAGCCGGACCTGGCCCCGGCCGGGCCGGCCCCGGCCGCCGAGCAGAACGTCTCTGGCCTCCCTGGCCGCCTCGGTTCGCTGGAGACCGAGGCCTCCCGCCAGGAGCAGAGCCTGCGGGAGCTCCAGGAGTACTTCGACGACCAGCACTCGTTGCTGGCCTCCACCCCGTCCATCTGGCCCTCCCGCGGCTGGGTCACCTCCGACTTCGGCACCCGCATCGACCCCGTCTTCGCCGACCGCCAGATGCACGAGGGGCTGGACATCGCCACGCCCCACGGCCAGCCGGTGCTGGCCCCGTCCGACGGCGTGGTGGTCTTCAGCGGCGTGGAGGGCGGCTACGGCAAGGTGCTGGTCCTCGACCACGGCTACGGCGTCAAGACCCGCTACGGCCACCTCTCCGAGGTGCTGGTGAAGCTGGGCGACCGGGTGGCGCGGGGCGAGAAGGTGGCGGCGGTGGGCAACACCGGCAAGTCCACCGGGCCGCACCTGCACTACGAGGTCCGGGTCAACGGCATCCCCGAGAACCCGCGCAAGTTCATCCTCGAGTAGTCGCGAACCCAACCGGCGCAATCTCGACCGGCGCGAGCCCAGCGGGCGGAACCTTGCTCGCGCCCCCGGCCAGGATCGCGAGTCGACCGGCTCGCCCGCTCCACCTGGCCCACCGCCAGCTGGCTCGCCCCACCTGGCTCGCCCCCCCCCTCCTGACTCGCCGCCCCCTCCTGGCCCGCCGCCCTGGCCCGCCGGGCGGGTGGTCACCCCGCGCCACTCACCTCACCGGCGCCCGCCCCACGTCGATGCGCCCGTACCCGACGAACAGCTGCCCGGCCAGCACCCTCGAGCCGTCATCGCGCCGCAGGCGCGTCCGCAGCGGGGAGTTGAGCGGCCTCCCCGTGCCGTCGCGGGCCGCGTCCGGCCGGGCGAGGTTCAGCTGGGCGCGCGCCACCCCGTGCGTGCCGCGGTGCAGGAAGGTCACCGTGCCGTCCACGTCCACCCACTCCACCAGGCCGACGTGGGTGAGGGGGTCGTCGAAGTCCCCGTCGCGGTCCCGGTCCCAGGTGGCGTCGAAGAAGACCAGGTCGCCCGGCGAGGGCCAGCGCCCGCCGGCCCAGCGCTCGCCGAAGCGGCCGGCCGCCTGCCAGGCCGCCGCCACGGCCGAGGGCTCGCGCGGGGCGGCTGCCCGGAGGATGCGGCGCAGGGTGATCCCCTCGGCGGCGTAGACCGCCTCCACGAAGCCAGAGCAGTCGGGGTTGAAGGTCTCGCCGGCCACCTCGAACCGCTCCCGCCCCTGGCCCAGCAGGGCGGCGCCCCGGGCGGCCAGGCGGGCCCTCAGGTCGGCCTCGTCGAGGGCCTGGCGCAGCGAGCGGCCCGGCCCGGCGCAGCCCGCCAGGGCGAGCGCCAGCGCGGCGGCCAGCAGGGCCCGGAAGCGCGGAGGCCTGGTCACGGCGCCACTCTACGGGAGCGGGGCGGGGGGACGCCAAAAACCCAAGTGTTGACGCGGGCCGCGGGATGGTTATTGGGGTGGCACACGCGGCCGGAAACATCGTAGCTTGGCCGCCCCTCGAAGAGGCACCCAGAGCGTCCATGTTCGACTACGTCCTCAAGAAGATCGTCGGCACCAAGAACGAGCGCGAGCTCAAGAAGATCCGCCCGCTGGTGGGGCGCATCAACGAGCTCGAGCCCCGCATGAAGGCCCTGGCCGACGCCGACTTCCCGCGCCTGACGGCGAAGTGGAAGGAGGAGGCCCAGCGCGGGCGCACCCTCGACGACCTGCTGCCGGAGGCCTTCGCCCTGGTGCGCGAGGCCAGCGTGCGGTCCCTGGGCATGCGCCACTTCGACGTCCAGCTCATCGGCGGCGCGGTGCTGCACTCCGGCAAGATCGCCGAGATGAAGACCGGCGAGGGCAAGACGCTGGTGGCCACGCTCCCCTGCGTGCTCAACGCCCTGGCCGGCCGCGGCGTGCACGTGGTGACCGTCAACGACTACCTGGCGCGCCGCGACTCCGAGTGGATGGGCCGCCTCTACAAGTTCTGCGGGCTCTCCACCGGCGTCATCGTGCACGGCCTGACCGACCAGGAGCGCCAGGCCGCCTACGGCAGCGACATCACCTACGGCCAGAACAACGAGTTCGGCTTCGACTACCTGCGCGACAACATGAAGTTCCGGCTGCAGGACTACGTGCAGCGGGAGCTCAACTTCGCCATCGTGGACGAGGTGGACTCGATCCTCATCGACGAGGCGCGCACCCCGCTCATCATCTCGGGCCCCTCCGACGAGTCCTCCGAGCTCTACTACGAGGTCAACAAGGTCATCCCCTCCATGATCCGCGACGCCGACTTCACCGTCGACGAGAAGGCGCGGACCATCGTCATGACCGACGCCGGGGTGGAGAAGATCGAGCGGAAGCTGGCGGTCAAGAACCTCTACGACCCGGAGGCCATCGAGACCCTGCACCACGTGGAGCAGGCGCTGCGAGCCCACCACCTCTACCGCAACGAGGTGGACTACGTGGTCAAGGAGGGCGAGGTCCTGATCGTCGACGAGTTCACCGGCCGGCTCATGCCGGGCCGGCGCTGGTCGGACGGCCTGCACCAGGCAGTGGAGGCCAAGGAGGGGGTCAAGATCGAGAACGAGAACCAGACCCTGGCCACGGTCTCGTTCCAGAACTACTTCCGCATGTACTCCAAGCTGGCCGGCATGACCGGCACGGCCGACACCGAGGCGGAGGAGTTCGCCAAGACCTACAACCTGGACGTGATGGTCATCCCGACCAACCAGGTCAACGTCCGCAAGGACTCCGAGGACGTGGTCTACAAGACGGAGGGCGAGAAGTTCAACGCGCTCTGCGAGGAGATCGAGGCGCGCGCCAAGAAGGGCCAGCCGGTGCTGGTGGGCACCGTCTCGGTGGCCAAGAGCGAGGTGGTGTCGGCGCTGCTGAAGCGGCGCGGGCTGGCCCACAACGTCCTCAACGCCAAGCAGCACGCCCGCGAGGCCGACATCGTGGCCCAGGCCGGCCGCAAGGGCTCGGTCACCATCTCCACCAACATGGCCGGCCGCGGCACCGACATCCTGCTGGGCGGCAACCCGGAGATGATGGCCAAGCACGAGCTGGGGCCGGAGCCGGACGCCCCCATGGACGGCGAGGAGCAGGCCGCCTTCGAGGCGCGGCGGGCCGACTGGGCCAGCCGGCTGGCCGCGCGGGTGGCCGAGCTCCGGACCCAGTGCGCCACCGAGCACGACCAGGTGGTGGGCCTGGGCGGCCTGCACATCGTGGGCACCGAGCGCCACGAGTCGCGCCGCATCGACAACCAGCTGCGCGGGCGGGCCGGACGCCAGGGCGACCCGGGCTCGTCGATCTTCTACCTGTCCCTCGAGGACGAGCTGATGCGGATCTTCGGGTCCGACCGGATCAGCGGGCTGATGGAGCGCATGGGCATGAAGCCCGGGGAGCAGATCGAGCACCCCTGGCTCACCAAGTCGATCGAGGGCGCCCAGAAGAAGGTCGAGGGGCACAACTTCGACATCCGCAAGAACCTGCTCGAGTACGACGACGTGATGAACCAGCAGCGGCGCTCCATCTACGCGCTGCGCCGCATGGTGCTGGGCTTCGGCGCCGGCGTGCCGGTGGTGGAGTACGACGAGGATCCCAAGACCCGGGTGAAGACCCGCCGCGAGAAGGTCTGGTCGCTCGAGGACCAGCGCGAGCACCTGCTCGACCTGGTGGAGGACCTGGTCGTCAACATGGTGCAGGGGCAGTGCCCCCCCAACCTGGGCGACTGGGACCTGACCGGCCTGGCCTCGCTGGTGCGGGAGCAGTTCGGCGTGGACATGGCCTTCGCGGCGCCGCAGGGGCGCCCCGACGAGGCCCGCCGGGCCATCGAGGAGCAGGTCTTCGCGGTGGTGCAGAAGGCCTTCGCCGCCAAGGAGGCCGAGCTCGGCACCGGCGAGGACGGCGTGCCGGTGCTGCGCCGCTACGAGCAGTGGCTCTACCTGCAGGCCATCGACCAGCAGTGGAAGGACCACCTGCTGTCGATGGACCACCTGCGCCAGGGCATCGGCCTGCGCGGCTACGGCCAGAAGGACCCCAAGCAGGAGTACAAGAAGGAAGGCTACGAGATGTTCGTGGCCATGACCTGGCGGGTGAAGAGCGCCGTGGTCGGCAACTGCCTGCGCCTGCAGCTGGTGCGGCAGGAGAGCGCCGCCGAGCTGGAGGCCAAGCGGCTGGCGGCCCAGCGCAAGGCGCTGCAGCGGCTCACCGAGATCCACGCCGGGGCCGGCGCCGGCGAGGACGGCGAGGCGCCCAAGGCCAGGCAGGAGACGGTGGTCCGGCAGCAGCCCAAGGTCGGGCGCAACGACCCCTGCCCGTGCGGCTCGGGCAAGAAGTACAAGAAGTGCCACGGGGTGAACGACGCCGCCTGACCGGCGCGGCGGTGCGAGGCCCCGCCAGCGCACGCCGGCGGGGACCTCGCTGTCTCGGCGCCGACACGGCGCCCGCCGCGGACCTACGGGACCGTCACCCGGGTGCTGGCGGTGGTGACGTTGCCGGCCAGGTCGGTGACCCGGACGGCGATGGTGTAGACCCGGCCGTTGCCGTCCGAGGCCCGGCGCGAGGCCTGCAGCAGGATGGTCTGGCCGAAGCCGGTCAGCGCCGGCTGCACCAGGCCGTACTCATCGGTGACGGTGAAGGTGGCGGCGGCCACGCCGGAGCGGGCGTCGCTCGCCGATCCGGACACCAGCACCGCCACCATGCGGCCGTTGGCCGGCCTGAGCACGCTGGGGCTCGCCGTGATGGAGGCCACCGGGCGGACCCGGTCGATGTTGACCGGGATGGCCTGCGCCGCCTCGACGTTGCCGGCGAGGTCGACCGACCGGACCGTGAGCACGTGGGCCCCGTCGGTGGTGACGCTGACGGTCGCGGTGGAGCCCGGCGCCACCACGGTGGCGCCGCCGTCGAGCGACCAGCGGAGCTCCTTCACGCCGGACGGCACGTCGGCCGCGTCGGTGGCGGTGAGCTTCACCGAAACGGCCGAGCGGTACCAGCCGTTGCCGGCGGTGGTGCCGGTCAGCTGGGCGGTGGTGACCGGAGGGGTGAGGTCCACGTCGGCGTACTTGAGCACCGTCGGCTTCCACGGGTAGTGGCCCTGGGCCGTGGAGAAGTCGAGCGAGCTGCCGGCCACGTGGACGTCGTGGTTGGCGTCGATGGCCAGGGCATAGCCGTAGTTGACGCTGTTGCAGCCGCTGGCGGGGGGCTGGTAGCTCGCCTGCCACAGCAGGTCGCCGGCGGCCGAGTGCTTCATGGTCAGGATCTGGCCGACGCAGTAGCCGTACTCGCCGGTGACGACCGGGTCGCCCCGGTCGAGCTCCAGCGCGTAGATGGTGCTGTCGCCGTAGGTCCCGTAGGTGCGCTCCCAGAGGAGCTGCCCGGCGCCGGAGAACTTGAGGAGGCTGTACTTGAAGAAGGTGAGGTCGAGGTTCGCGACGCCGGCCACGTAGACGCTGCCGTCGGGGGCGGTGCGGACACCGTTGGCGAAGCGGTAGCCGGGGATGGTGGCCGTCCACAGCACCGCCCCGGCGGCGTCGGCGCGGACCACCTGCAGCCCGGTGATGGCGCCCTGGCCGTCGGGCACGCCGCCGGCCACGGTGACCTGGCCGGAGGCGGCCACCTCGAGCTCGTCCACGTACATGGCCGGACCGAGCAGGTCGAGGCCACGGCCCCCGTCGGCGTCGTATCCCCACAGCGAGAGGGCGCCGTCGCTCGTGCCGGCCACCACCACGCCGCCGCCGGGCAGCGCCCGCAGCTGGGACGGCTGGTCCAGGCCGAGGTTCCGGTCGAGGACCCTGGTCCAGGCCGGGTTCATGGTGATGCTCATCTTCTGGACCACGACGTCCTGCTGCGCGCTCGGGGTGGGGAGCGTGCCGACGACGTAGGCGGCGTCGGTGGCGTCGACCACCACGGCCAGGGGCGCGAAGGCGGTGGTCAGGGTGGGGGTGAGGTCGACGTCCCAGGGGGCGCCGCCCAGCCGATGGAAGACGAGGAGGCGGGCGTCGCCGGTGAGCACGAAGGTCCGGCCCTGGGAGTCGATGGCCGCCGCCTGCCCTGGCCCGAAGAGGCCGCCTGAGGCCAGCGACAGGCCCGGCATCTCCTCGGTCCAGAGGGTGTTCCCGCCGGCGTCCAGCCGGGTGACGACGATGGCCGCGTCGTACTGGCCGACCACCCGGACGCCACCCTCCGAGTCGAGCAGCACGTTGCTGTAGGCGCCCTTCAGGTCGGGCGTGAGGGGGTCGTAGCGGACGGCGTACCGCTCCACGATGGTGGCCCCGGCCGGAGCGGCGACGATCAGCGCGGCCGCGACGGCGGCCTTCAAGACGGACCTCATGAGTTCGGCTCTCCCTTCGTTCGAGTACCAGCGCCCCCGGAGACCTGCTGCTCGCCCTGCGCGGGCAGGCCGCCCCGATGGCCTGCCTGCCCGGCCGGACCTGTCCCGGGCGAGCAGCCGGTATTCCATATACCGCACTCATGGTCCTTGACGTACGACAAGTGCGAGTCAGCCCCTGGGTATGGGCCGTGCCCGCAGTGCGTCACGCACCCGAGGTGCGGTCCGGCCCGGCCGGGGAGGGGAGCCAGGCCGCCGCCGCACCGGGAGGACACCCCGCTCCCGAGATGCGGCGCGGCCGGCGATCCCCGGGGGACCGCCGGCCGCGGGGGCCACTCGTCATCCCGCCGGCTCCTAGTCGCCGTCCACCGTCGGGTGCTCGGCCAGCTCCGGCTCGGGCGGCAGGTTGAGGATCTCCTCCGGGCAGAGCTCGACGATGAAGTCGATGATGTCGCGGATGGAGATGACCCCGGCCGGCTTCCCGTCCTTGCCGACCAGCGGCACGTGGCGGTACCGCCCCACGCTCATCTTGTTGAGCGCGTAGGCCACCGGATCGGAGAGCTTCAGCGTCTCGGGGCTGGGCGTCATGAACTTCTTCACCGGGGCCCGCCCGTACGCCTTCGCCGCCATGGCCCGGGAGACCAGGTCGCGCTCGGTGAAGATGCCCACCAGCTTCGAGCCCTTCTTCACCAGCACCGCGCTCACCTTCTTCTTGCGCATCAGCTCGGCGGCCCGGGACACGGTGGCGTCGGGGGCCACCGTCACCGCCGGCTGCCGCTTCAGGTCGGAGAGCGTCGTCTCCAGCATCTCCCGTCCGACGTCGCGGTGACGCCCCACCACCGGCGTCTCCTCGTCGCCCTCCAGCACCTCGACCTCGGCCTCGTCTCGCTCGACCACCATGGGGTGTCCTCTCAGGCTGGGGTTCTCGAAAGCGTGGTACGTGACGGCTCGATCTCCTCACCGCGGCGGTGAGGGGGCAACCCCCCGACCGGGGCCTCCGATGCGTGTTCCCAGCCCATTCGACCTCGACCTGACCGTCCGGAGCCACGGCTGGTATGATCTCGCCCCCTGGCGGTACGACGCCGAGCGCCGGGTGCTGGCGCGCCCGCTGGTCCTCGGCACCGGCCGGGCGGTGCGCGCCGAGGTGACCGAGGGGCCAGGCGGGCTGCTCTTCCGGATGCTGGCGGTCGGTCGCCCAGCGGCCGGAGAAGCCGCCGAGGCCCAGGCCCAGCTGCGGCAGGCCCTCTCCCTGGACGACGATCTGGAGCCGTTCCGGGCACTTGCGGCGCGGCTCGAGGCCCGCAGGGCGGCGGCGGAGCGCGGGGGAGGGGGCGGGGGGTCGGGGTCAGGGTCGGGGTCAGGGTCGGGGTCAGGGTCGGGGTCGGGGTCGGGGTCGGGGTCAGGGTCAGGGTCGGGGTCGGGGTCAGGGTCAGGGTCAGGGTCAGGGTCGGGGTCAGGGTCGGGGTCGGGGTCAGGGTCGGGGTCGGGGTCGGGGTCAGGGTCAGGGTCAGGGTCGGGGTCAGGGTCAGGGTCGGGGTCGGGGTCGGGGTCGGGGTCAGGGTCTCGGCTCCGTGACGCGGAACTTCCGGACCTCCGCTGGGCGCTGGCCCGCGGCGCAGGCCGGCTGCTGCGCTCGCCCACGGTCTTCGAGGACGCGGTGAAGACCCTGTGCACCACCAACTGCTCCTGGGCGCTCACCCGGTCCATGGTGGAGCGGCTCTGCCAGGCGCTCGGCCAGGCTGGACCGGGCGGCGAGCGGGCCTTTCCTTCGCCTGCGGCGCTGGCGGCCGAGCCGGAGCGGTTCTTCCGCGACACGGTGAAGGCCGGCTACCGGGCCCCGTACCTGCGCGACCTGGCGCGGCAGGTGGCCGGCGGCGCGCTCGACCTGGAGGCGCTGCGCGACCCGGCCCTGCCCGCCGACGAGCTGCGCCGCCGCCTGCTGGCGCTCTCCGGCTTCGGCCCGTACGCCGCCGAGCACCTGGCCCGCCTGCTGGGCCGACAGGACTTCCTGGCGCTCGACTCCTGGACCCGCGAGCGGCTCCGATCCCTGCGCGGCCGGCGCCGCCAGCCCACCGACGCCCTGGTGCGGCGCTGGTATGCGCCCTACGGCGGCTACGCCGGCCTGGCCATGTGGCTCGAGGTCACCGCCGACTGGCACGGCTCGGCGCCGACGTGGCCGTGACCGGGTCGCGGTCGGGGTCGGGGTCGGGGTCGCGGTCGCGGTCGCTCCCATGCTCGAGCCCGCGCCCCAGCCGTCCCCGCCTCCCCGTGCTAAGACGGGCCAGTCGCTCCCCGGAGGGAACACCATGAAGGCAGCCTTCGTCCTCGTGAAGTGCGAGCTGGGCCGGGTGCAGGAGGTGGCCCGCGCCATCATCGAGCTCGACGGCGTCTCCGAGGTCCACTCCATCACCGGCGACCACGACCTGCTGGTGAAGCTCTACGCCGACGACTACGACGCCTTCGGCGACCTCATCACCCACCGGCTGCAGCGGGTGCCGGGCATGCGCGAGACCACCACCATGCTGGCCTACCGGGCCTTCGGCGGCGACGCGCCGGCCTGAGAGGCCGTGAAGGAAGCCCCTCCCGTCGCCGGATCGGCCGATGCGCGGCCAGCGGCAGGAGCCGCTCAGCCCCCGAAGGCGTCGTAGCCGGTGGCGGCCCGCCCCAGGGTGAGGGTGTGCACGTCGTGCGTGCCCTCGTAGGTGGAGACCGCCTCCAGGTTGGCCATGTGGCGCATGGGGACGTGGTCGTCGACCACGCCCGAGGCGCCCAGCAGCTCCCGGCAGGCGCGGGCCGCGTCGCGGGCCATCCGCACGTTGGCCCGCTTGGCCATGGAGATCTGCACCGGGGTGGCCTGGCCGGCGTCCTCCAGCTCGCCGAGGCGGAGCGCCAGGAGCTGGGCGTGCACGATCCCCTCCCAGACGTCCACCAGCCGCGCCTGCACCAGCTGGCGGGCCGCCAGCGGGCGGCCGAACTGCACCCGCTCGCGGACGTGGGCCCGGGCCGCCTCGAAGCAGGCCTGGGCCGCCCCGATGACGCCCCAGGCGATGCCGAAGCGCGCCTTGTTGAGGCAGGCCAGCGGCCCCTTGAGCCCCAGCCCCTCGGTGCCGGGCAGCACGGCGTCGGCCGGCACCCGCACCCCGTCGAGCGAGAGCTCCGAGGTCACCGAGGCGCGCAGGGCCAGCTTGCGCGGCACGTCGCGGGCGCTGAAGCCCGGGGCGTCGCGCTCCACCAGGAAGCCGCGGATGGAGCGCGGATCGTCACCCCCCACCTTGGCCCAGATCAGCGCCACGTCGGCCAGCGACCCGTTGGTGATCCAGGCCTTGGTCCCGTCGAGCACGAAGTCGCCGCCGTCGCGCCGGGCGCGGGTGCGCAGCGCGCCCGGGTCGCTGCCGGCGTCGGGCTCGGTGAGGCCGAAGCAGCCGATGGCCTCGCCGCGCGCCAGGGCCGGCAGCCAGCGGTCGCGCTGGGCCTCCGAGCCGAAGGCGTCGATGGGGTACATGACCAGCGCGCCCTGCACCGAGGCGAAGGAGCGGATGGCCGAGTCGCCCCGCTCCAGCTCGGTCATGCAGGCGCCGTAGGTGCTGGGCGCGGCCCCGGCGCAGTCGTGGCCGTGCAGCGTCATGCCGAGGAGGCCCAGCGCCGCCAGCTCGGGCACCAGCTCGCGGGGGAAGGTGCCCTCGCGGAAGTGGCGGGCGATGTCCGGCAGGACGCGCTGGTCCACGAAGCGGGCCACGCTGCGGCGGGCCAGCCGGGCCTCCTCCCCGAGCCGCTCCTCGACCCGGAAGAGGTCCAGCGGGGCGGGGTCGCGGGGCGTCACGGGGGCCCCTCCGGCCCCTCCGCCGGGAGCACGCCCTCGTGCTCGTCCTGGTCGCGGCGCCAGATGCGCAGCGCGGCGATGAGGAAGGTGACCACCAGCGGCCCGAGCACCATGCCGATGACGCCGAAGGCGGCCACGCCGCCCAGCAGGGCCAGGAAGACGATGCCGATGGGCAGGTCCATCCCGTCCTTGAGCAGGTAGGGGCGGGCCACCGTGTCCACCACCGAGACCACCCCCACGCCCCAGACCGCCAGGAAGATGGCGGCCCAGGTGTGGCCGGAGAGGTACTGCAGCACCGCCACCGCCAGCACCACCACCGTGCCGCCCACCGCCGGCACCAGCGCCACCATGAAGGTGACGCTGGTGAGGAAGGCCGGCCCGGGCGCGCTCGCCAGCAGGAAGCCCACCAGCGCCGCGCCGGCCTGGATGCCGGCGGTGGCCACGGTGGCGATCAGCACCGAGACGGCGGTGCGGCGGAACTCGCCGGTCAGCTCGCGGAACTGGCCGGGCGCCAGCGGCGCGGCCTGCTCCAGCCAGGAGACCAGCCGGTGGCCGTCGGTGAGGAAGAAGAAGTAGGCCGCCAGGGTGACGCCCAGCTTGAGCAGCGCGCCGCCGGTGGCGGCCAGCAGGCCGCCCAGCGCGGTGACCGCCTGCCCGCCGCCCGCGCCGGCCAGCTGCTGCACCTCGGCCTGCAGGTCGGGCACCGAGGCGACGAGCCGCTGCGCCAGCGGCTCCAGCCAGGAGGGCAGGCGGGCGATGAGGCCGGTGACGCCCTCGGAGGCCAGCGCCAGGCGCAGCCAGGCGAAGCCCTCCACCGCCTGGCCGGCGATGACCGTGACCACCGCGGCCACCGGCAGGGCCAGCGCCGCCAGCAGCACCAGCACCAGCAGGCCGGCGGCGGCCTCGCGCCGCCCCCGCAGCCTGCCGCTGAGCCAGGCCATGGGCCGGGCCGAGACGGCCGCCAGCACCGCCGCCACCAGCAGCGACGACCAGAACGGTGAGACCAGGACCACGGTGAGGGCCACCGAGGTGATCACCAGGGCCAGGAGGAAGTGGCGCTGCAGGTCGGAGCGGGTCATCAGAAGTTGAGCAGCACGCGGTCCGGCGGGACGCCGGCGCGCGAGAGGGTCTCCTTCACGTCGGCGACCATCGCCGACATGCCGGAGACGAAGGAGACGGCCTCGGGGAGCCGGGCGCCGCCGAAGTCGAGGGTGCGGGCCACCTCGAGGACCCGGCCGCGGACCCCCTCCCAGGCGTCGTCGGCGGCCGATGGGCAGAGCACCACCCGCACGCCGCGCCGCTCCCAGGCCAGGTGCTCGCGGCGGTAGGCGAACTCGCCGCCGTGGCGCTGGCCGTAGAAGAGGACGATGCGGTCCACCTCGTCGCGCCGGCGCAGCAGGGTCTGCAGCAGCGCCCGGATGGGCGCGATGCCGGCGCCGGCGGCGAAGAGCAGGACGTCGTGCCCCAGGGCCGGCGCCAGCGGGAAGCCGCGGCCGAAGGGGGCGGTGACCTGGAGGTCGGCGCCGGGCAGGGCGGCGGCCAGCGCCGCGTCGGCCACCTTGCCGCCGCGCTTGAGCAGGAGCTCCACGCTGCCGTCCTGGGCCGGGGCCGAGGACAGGGCGAAGAAGCCCTCGCCCGGTGCGGTCCTCACCTTCAGCACCTGCCCGGCCACGGTGTGCTGCACCGCCAGCCCCGGCGGCAGCGCCAGGCGGATGGCGCGCAGGGCGGCGGTCTCGTCCCAGGTGTCGGCCACGGGCACGGGGTGGTAGTCGGTGGGTCCGAGCATGAGGGGCCACGGTAACACCGCGGGGGCGTGGGCGCTCGGCGCCCCACCTCACCCCGGCTTCGGCCCCGCCGCCTCGGCCGCCTCGATGCCCAGCTGCAGCGCCTGCTCGTTGAGCGGGATGAGCCCGGGCTTGGCGTGCAGCGCCAGCCGGAGGGCCGCCAGCAGGGTCTCCCGGGGGAAGAGGTGGGTGGCGCCGATCAGCGCGCCGAGCGCCACCACGTTCTTCACCACCACCCGGCCCAGCCCGTGGGCGAGCTCGGCGCAGGGCACGCCGACCACCCGCACCGAGGGGTCGAGCAGCGGCGGCGCCGGCACCACCGACGAGTCGTAGATCACCACCCCGCCCGGCACCACCTCGGGGCCGAACTTGGCCAGGCTGGGCGCGTTGAAGGCCACCAGCACGTGGGGGTGGGGCGCGGCCGGCGAGAGCACCTCCCCCTCGGCGATGCGCACGTCGGCGTAGGAGGTGCCGCCGCGCGACTCCGGGCCGTAGGACGGGATGTGGGTGGCGTCGAAGCCCTCGTTGACCGCGGCCTTGGTGAGGAGCAGCGCGGCGGTCTGGGCGCCGTCGCCGCCGGCGCCGGCCAGCTTGAGCGCCACGTCGTCGCCGAAGAGGGCCGCCGGGAAGCCCTGGCAGAAGCGGGGCACGGCCGGGTCCAGCCCGCCGATGGCGGTGAGCACCGAGGCCGGGTCGAAGTCCGGCACCGGCCAGGGCTCGGCCGGCGGCGGGGTCAGGTCCTTCTTCACGCCCAGCGGGAAGACCGGGACCATGGCCGCCTTGACCCAGGCCTCGGTCTCCACCGGCGACATGCCGAGGTGGGTGGGGCACTCCGCCAGCACCTCCACGAAGGCGAAGCCCACGTCCTCGGCCTGCAGCCGCAGCGCCTTCTCGATGGCCCTGCCGGCCCGCCGGCGCTGCTTGGCGTCGAAGAGGGCCACCCGCTCCACGTAGACCGGCCCGTCGATCTGGGCGATGAGCTCGGCCATGCGCAGCGGCTGCCCCATGCCGCGGGTGCGGCCGGACGGGCTGGTGGAGGTCTTCTGGCCCATCAGCGTGGTGGGGGCCAGCTGCCCGCCGGTCATGCCGTACACGGCGTTGTTGACGAAGATGACCGTCAGGGGCACGCCCAGCTGCGCCGCCGACACGATCTCGGCCAGGCCGATCGAGGCCAGGTCGCCGTCGCCCTGGTAGCTCACCACCACCGCCTTCGGGTTGGCGAGCTTGTGGCCCAGGGCCACCGCCGGGGCGCGCCCGTGGGCCGCCTGGCTGTTGCCGACGTCCAGGTAGTAGTGGAGGAAGACGCTGCAGCCCACCGGGGAGATGGCCACCACCCGGTCCTGCAGCCCGAGCGCGTCGATGGCCTCGGCCAGCAGCTTGTGGACCAGGCCGTGGCCGCAGCCCGGGCAGTAGTGGGTGGAGTGGGCCTTCAGGCCGGTGGCGTGGTCGTGCCGCTCGAACCGCTGGTAGAACGTGCTCACGCGTGCGCCCTCCGCGGCAGCGCCGCCCGGACCCCGTCCACGATCTCGCGCTGCGAGGGCAGCACCCCGCCCATGCGCCGCACGTGGCGCAGGTCGAGCCCGTGCCCCACCCCGGCGTGGGAGAGGGCCAGCCGCAGCTCGTCCTCCAGCTGCCCCTCGCTGGCCTCCACCACCACCACCCGCCGGACGTGGTCGAGCAGCGGCAGCAGGGCCTTGATGGGGAAGGGCCAGAGCGTCTGCGGCCGGAAGAGGCCGGCGGCGATCCCCTCGTCGCGCAGCGCCCGCACCGCCCCCTTGGCCATGCGGGCCGGGGTGTTGCAGGCCACCAGCAGCACCTCGGCGTCGGCGCAGCGGTACAGGTCGGCCCGCTGCTCGGCCTTGGAGATGCGCAGGTACTTGGCCTGCAGGTGGCGGTTGTGCGCCTCCAGGTCGGCCTCCGAGAGGTGGATGGAGTTGATCAGGTTGCCGCGGTGGGCCCGGTCGCCGTGCACCGCCCAGCCCGGCAGGCCCGGCCGGACGCCCGCCAGCGGGAGCGTCACCTTGCCGGTCATCTGGCCCAGGTAGCCGTCGGCCGCCACGATGACCGGGTTGCGGTACTTGAAGGCCAGCTCGAAGGCCAGGGCGGTGAAGTCCAGCATCTCCTGCGGCGTGGCCGGGGCCAGCACCACCGCGTGGGTGGCGCCGTGGCCCAGGCCGCGGCAGACCAGCTTGATGTCCGACTGCTCGGGGGCGATGTTGCCGAGCCCGGGGCCGCCCCGCATCACGTTGACGATGACGCAGGGCACCTCGGCGCCGATGAGGTAGCTCACCCCCTCCAGCATCAGGCTGAAGCCCGGCGAGGAGGTGAAGGTCATGGTGGGCAGGCCGGCGCCGCCGCAGCCGTACAGCATGTTGACGGCCGCCACCTCGCTGACCGCCTGCACGAAGTGGCCGCCCAGCTGGGGCAGCAGGCGCGCCATGAGCTCGGCCCCCTCGGTGGAGGGGGTGATGGGGTAGCCGAAGAAGTGGCGGCAGCCGGCCAGCAGGGCGCCGATGGCCGAGGCGTGGGCGCCCTTCAGGATCAAGGGCCGCCCCTCCGGCAGGGGGAGGCGGGTGGGGGGGATGTCCTCGGCGGGGGCCTGGGCCGGACGCGCCGCCTCCGGCACCGGCATCTCCGGCGCCGGCTCGGCCTCCGCCAGCAGCCCGAAGGGCTCCGGGCAGGCGTCGAGGCACAGGCCGCAGTGGTTGCAGTCCCCCAGGTCGAGCACCACCGGGACCAGGCCGGTGAGCGGGTCGATGGCGGTGCCCGGCGTGATGCAGTGCTGGACGCAGGCCTCGACGCACCGCCCGCACCCCTTGCAGAACTCGGGGTGGAGGGACGGCCTGGGACGGGGTGGGGCGACGGCCATGGGACCTCCTCGGCGGCGGCGGGATTGTCGCAGAGGCCCCCCGTGAAATCGAGCACGCATCTCCCTCGACCGCGGCGCCCTGCCAGGGTGTGGCGATCCGCCCGTGGCCGATCCGTCCCGGCCGGGGTCCACGTGGTACAGCCATGGGCGAACGACACTTGAGAGAGGTCGAGGGCGAGCCGGACGTCGAGCTGCAGGACCTCGGTGAGGTCCTGGAGTTCATGCAGACGCTCTGGGCCGTGGACCACGAGCTGCAGTCCTCGTCCAAGCGGCTGGAGGCCAACACCGGGGTGACCGGCCCGCAGCGGCTGGTCATCCGCATCGTCGGCCGCTTCCCCGGCATCGCCGCCGGCAAGGTCTCCGAGATCCTGCACCTCCACCCCAGCACCCTCACCGGCGTGCTGAAGCGGCTGGAGGCGCACGGGATGCTGGAGCGCCGTGCCGACCCGGCCGACGCGCGGCGGGCGCGGCTGGTGCTGACCGCCAAGGGGCGGGCGGTGGACGCCACCCGCGGCGGCTCGGTGGAGGCGGCGGTGCGCCGGGCCCTCGGCAAGGTCTCGCCGCGCGCGGTGGCGGCGGCGCGCGAGGTGCTGGAGCAGCTGGCGACCGAGCTCGCGCGCACCAAGTAGCGGCCTGGCCGGAGCCGCTGCTACATTCCCGCCCGGTGCGGGTCCTCCTCTCCAACGACGACGGCGTCCACGCCGCGGGGCTGCGCGCCCTGGCGGCCGCCTTCGAGGGCGACGAGGTCTGGGTCTCGGCGCCCGACCGCGAGCAGTCGGCCTCCTCCCACGCCATCTCGCTGCACCGCCCGCTCCGGCTCATCGAGGTGGCGCCCCGCTGGTTCGCGGTGGACGGCACGCCCACCGACGCCGTCTACCTGGGGCTCAACCTGGTGCTGAAGGGCCGGCGGCCCGACGTGGTGGTCTCCGGGGTGAACCACGGCCCCAACCTCGGAAACGACGTGCACTACTCCGGCACGGTGGCGGCCGCCATGGAGGGGGCCCTGCTCGGCGTGCCGGCCCTGGCCGTCAGCCTGGCCCACCCGCCGCCGCACGACTTCGGCGAGGCCGCCCGCTTCGCCGCCGCCCTGGCCCGGGCCCTGGTGGCCTCCCGCCCGGCGGGGCCGGTGCTGCTCAACGTGAACGTGCCGGCGGGGCCGGTGCGGGGCTTCCGCCTGTGCCGGCTGGGCAAGCGGACCTACGGCAACGAGGTGGTGGAGAAGGTCGACCCGAGGGGCCGCCGCTACTACTGGATCGGCGGCGAGGGCGGCCCCACCAACGAGGACATCCCGGGGTCCGACTGCAACTGCGTCACCTTCGACCGGCTGGCGTCGGTGACCCCGCTGGACCTCGACGCGACCTTCGACTCGGCGCTGGCGGGGCTCGGCGCGCTGGCCGTGGACGGGTACCCGCAGGGGCCGGGGCCGTGACCTCGCGGGCGGCGTGGCTCGCCGCCGCCGTGGGGCTCACGCTCACGGCCTGCCCGGCGCCGCGCCGGGTGGTGCGCCCGGCGGCCCCACCCACCGCGGGGGGCGCCGGCGCCCGCCCGCCCGCCGCCGGCTCGCCCTGGCCGGCCGGGGTGATCGGCGCCGCGCCGCCGGGCACGGGCGCCACGGCGGCCAGGCCTGCCCGCCCCCTCCCGGTGCCGCTGGCGGCGTCCGAGTACCACGAGGAGCCGGAGGTGGTGGGCGTCACCCACCTGGTGCGGCGCGGCGAGACCGTCTACCGCATCGCCCGCGCCTACGGCCTCGACGCGGCCGACCTGCTCGAGGTGAACGGCATCGTCGATCCGCGCCAGGTGTCGGTGGGGACCGAGCTGTTCGTGCCCGGGGCGAGCCGGGTGGTGGACGTGGAGGAGACGACGGGGAAGGTGGCGGGCTCGAACTCGACTCCGACCTCGACCTCGACCCCGACGCCGACCTCGACCTCGACCTCGACCCAGGCCTCGCGCCTGGCCTGGCCGCTCAAGGGGGTCCTCTACGGCCGCTACGGCGTGCGGGCCGGGCGGCGCCACGACGGCATCGATCTCGCCGCGCCGGAGGGGACGCCCATCGGCGCGGCCGCCGCCGGCACCGTCATCTACGCCGGGGAGCAGGCCGGCTACGGCTCCATCGTCATCCTGCGGCACCCGGGCGGCCTGGTGACGCTCTACGCCCACTGCAGCGAGGTGCTGGTGGAGGAGGGGCGGGAGGTCCGGCGCGGCGAGCCGGTGGCCCGCGTCGGCCAGACCGGGCGGACCAGCGGCCCGCACCTGCACTTCGAGGTGCGCGACGGCACCCGGCCGCGCAACCCCTTGCTGTTCCTCCCATGATACAGGACACCCCCATGCTCGACGCCGTCCGCGCCGTCATCCGCGACGTCCCCGACTTCCCCAAGCCGGGCATCGTCTTCAAGGACATCACCCCGGTCCTCTCCAGCGGCCCGCTCTTCCGGCAGGTCATCGACGCCCTGGTGGCCCGCTGGAAGGACGAGCGCATCGACAAGGTGGTGGGCATCGAGTCGCGCGGCTTCTGCTTCGCCGCGCCGCTGGCCTACGCGCTGGGCGCCGGGCTCACCATCGTGCGCAAGCCGGGCAAGCTGCCGTGGCGCACCATCCGCGAGGCCTACGCCCTGGAGTACGGCGAGGCCATCCTCGAGCTGCACGAGGACGCCTTCCACCCGGGCGAGCGGGTGCTGGTGGTGGACGACGTCCTGGCCACCGGCGGCACCGCCGAGGCGGTCGGCCGGCTGGTGGATCGGCAGGGGGCCCGCCTGGTCTCCTACTCGTTCCTGGTGGAGCTGGGCTTCCTGGGCGGCGCCCAGAAGCTCGGCGACGGCCTGGTGCACGCGCTCCTGAAGTACTGAGCCGCGCCCGCGGTCCGGACCGGGGCGGCCTGGGGCCCCCCGGCGCCGCAGGGGCCCGGGCCGCCGCCCCGGCCCGTCTCACATGACCAGGCCGCCGTCCACGTCGACGCAGCGCCCGTCGAAGTAGTCGCACTCCAGCACGAACTTCACGGCCCGCCAGATGTCCTCCGGCAGGCCGATGCGCCCCACCGGGATGGCGGCCACCAGGCCGTCGCGCGCCTTCTGGTTCATGCCCTGGGTCATGGGGGTCTCCACCATGCCCGGGGCCACCGCGCCCACCCGCACGCCGAACTGGGCGAACTCGCGGGCCCAGGTCACGGTGTTGGCGGCCAGCGCCGCCTTGGCGGCCACGTAGTTCGACTGGCCGCGGTTGCCGTGGCGGGACACCGAGGAGATGTTGACGATCACGCCCGGCCGGGTCCCGGCGCGGGCCATGGTGGCCACCACCTCGCGGGCCATCAGGGTGGCCCCGGTCAGGTTGACGCCGATGACGGCGTCCCAGTCCTTCCTGGGGAGGGTGGTGATCTCGCCGGTCTGCCGGTCGCGCTTCACCAGCAGGCCGTCGCGGATGATGCCGGCGTTGTTGACCAGGGCGTTCAGGCCGCCCAGCCGCCCGGCCGCCCAGGCCACGAAGTCGGCCACCCCGGCCTCGTCGGTCACGTCGAGGCGCCGCCGCTCCACCCCGGCCGGCAGCGCCGCCAGGCCCTCCTCGTTGACGTCGCCGGCGGCCACCCGGGCCCCGGCCTCGTGCAGGCGCCTGACGAAGTGGGCGCCCATGCCCTGCGCGCCGCCGGTCACGATCACCTTCAGGTCCCCGAGCTCCATGCCGTGCTCCCTCTTGGGCCGCGCCTTTGACTTCTCCGGCGGGCCGATCTACCCCTTAGCTGAAACATGAATCGGAATTCAACTCTCGCCGCTCCGCCCCCCCGCCCGCCCACCCGGCGCGGCCAGGCCACCCGCCTGCGGCTGGTGGAGGCGGCCGAGGTGGTCTTCGGCGAGAAGGGGTTCGAGCGGGCCTCCATCGCCGACATCACCCGCCAGGCCGGCGTGGCGCTCGGCACCTTCTACGTCTACTTCGCCGACAAGCAGGCGCTGCTGGTGGAGGTGGTGGACGGCCTGGGGGCGCGGCTCAAGGCCGAGCTGGCCGCCGCCATCGGCGGCCTGGACGACCGCCTCGAGGTGGAGCGGGAGGGGCTGCGGGCCTTCTTCGCCTTCACGGCGCGCCACCGCCAGCTCTACCGGGTGGTGCGCCAGTCGGAGTTCGTCGACGAGGCCTGCTTCCAGCGCTACTACCGCGGCTTCGCGGCGCCCTACACCCAGGCGCTGCGCGCCGCCCAGCGGAAGGGCCAGGTGCGCCCGCTCGACCCGGA
Organism: Anaeromyxobacter sp.; assembly: GCA_016718565.1. Lineage (NCBI taxonomy): Bacteria > Pseudomonadati > Myxococcota > Myxococcia > Myxococcales > Anaeromyxobacteraceae > Anaeromyxobacter > Anaeromyxobacter sp. The sequence continues at coordinate 266,702 of JADKCZ010000010.1, forward strand.
GGCGCTGGCCTACGCGCTGATGGGCATGGCCGACTTCCTGGGCATGCGCTTCGTGCTGTGGGGGAAGGGCAAGGACATGGAGCAGGTGCTCGACACCGCGGCGGCGCTGGTGCGCCACGGCATGGCCGCGCCCGGCCACGGGGGCGACCCGGCCGCGGCCGGCCCGGCCCGCCGCCACGCCACCCCGGCCAGGGCCAGGGCCACGGCCCGGGCGCCCCGGCGCGCCGCCCCCGGGCGGGCGCCATGAGGCGGGCCCGCATCCTCTCCACCGGGCGCTACGTCCCGGAGCGCGTCGTCACCAACGCCGAGCTGGAGGTCCGGCTGGGCCAGCCGGTGGACCAGTGGCTGCGCGAGAACGTCGGCATCGAGCGGCGCCACGTCATGGCCGACGACCAGGTGACCAGCGACCTGTGCCTGGAGGCGGCCCGCGACGCCCTGGCCCGGGCCGGCCTGGGCCCCGAGGACCTCGACCTGATCGTGGTGGCCACCGACACCCCGGACCAGCCCAGCCCGGCCACCGCCACCGTGCTGCAGCACAAGCTGGGCGCCCGCCACGCCGGCACCTACGACCTCAACTGCGCCTGCGCCGGCTTCGTCACGGCGCTCGACGTGGCCGCCAAGACCATCATGGCGGACGAGGCCTACCGCCACGTGCTGGTGGTGGGCGCCTACGGCATGACCCGCTTCGTCGACTGGACCGACAAGAAGACCTGCACCCTCTTCGCCGACGGCGCCGGGGCGGTGGTGCTGGGGGCGGGCGACTCGCCCGGCTTCCTGGGCGCCAGGCTGGAGGCCCACGGCGAGTACCACGACGCGCTCGGCATCTACACCGGCGGCACCCTGCACCCGGCCACGCCGGAGCGGGTGGCCGCCGAGGGGCGCCCGGCGGTGCGCTTCGTCCGCAAGTTCCCGTCCACCTTCAACACCGAGCGCTGGCCGGCCCTGCTGCGCACCGTGCTGGCGCGGTGCGACCTCGAGGTGGACGACGTCTCGCTCTTCGTCTTCACGCAGCTCAACCTGCGCACCATCGAGGCCACCATGGCGGCCATGGGGCAGCCCATGTCGAAGACCCACTGGACCATGGACAAGTGGGGCTACACCGGCAGCGCCTGCATCCCCATGACCCTCGACGACGCCGTGCGCCTCGGCCGGGTCCGGGCGGGCGACCTGGTGGCGCTGTGCGCCAGCGGCGGCGGCCTGGCCATGGCCACGGCGCTCGTCCGCTGGACCGCCTGAGGAGGGGAGGGGACCGTGTACTTCGGCGACTGGGCGGCGCGCGGGGCGCTCTACTGGCCGGACCAGGTGGCGGTGGTGGACGTGGCGCGCGGCGCCGCCGGCCGCTTCACCTACGCGGCGCTCGACGAGCGCGCCAACCGCCTGGCGGCCTGGCTGCGCGACGTGGCCCGGGTGGCGCGCGGGGCGCGGGTCGGCCTGCTGGCCCTCAACGGCGTCGAGGTGATCGACGCGCTCTTCGCCTGCGCCAAGCTGGGCGCGGTGCTGGTCCCCTACAACTGGCGGCTGCACGCCGCCGAGCTGGCCGACCTGGTGGCGCGCACCGCCCCGGCGGCGCTGCTCTACTCGGGCGAGCTCGGGCCGCTGCTCGACGGCGGGGCGCGCCAGGCCGCCCCGGCCGCCCGGCTGGTCCACCTCGACGGCCCGGGCCTGCCGGGCTCGGTGGACTACCAGGGCGCGCTGGCGGCCTCGCCGGCGGCGCCGGTCGAGAACCCGGCCTTCCGCGAGGAGGACGTGCTCTGCCTGCTCTTCACCGGCGGCACCACCGGGCTGCCCAAGGCGGCCCGCATCACCTACCGGCAGGTGGCCTGGAACACCTTCACCACCCTGGTCCACGAGCTGCGCCCGGGCGACGTCACCATCACCCACACGCCCATGTTCCACACCGGCGGCCTCTTCGTGTACACCGTGCCGCTCTTCGCCGTGGGCGGCCGGGTGGTGCTGATGCGCCGCTGGGACGCCGCCCAGGCGCTGCGCCTGCTGGCCGACGAGCAGGTGACGATCTTCTTCGCCGTCCCCACCCAGTTCCAGCAGCTGCTGGAGGCGCCCGGCTTCGCCGCGGCCGACCTGTCGCGGCTGCGCTTCCTCACCTCGGGCGGCGCGCCGCTCCCGGTGCCGCTGCTGGAGGCCTGGCGGCGGAGCCACGCCGTCCCCTTCAAGCAGGGCTTCGGCCTGACCGAGTTCGGGCCGGGCGTCTTCTCGATGGACCCGGCCGACGCCGCCCGCAAGGCCGGCACGGTGGGCCGGCCCAACCAGTTCGTCGAGGTGCGGCTGGTGGATCCGGCCGGGGCCGAGGTGGGCGTGGACCAGGTGGGCGAGCTCCTGCTGCGCGGCCCGGCCTGCTGCGCCGGCTACGAGGCCGACCCGGCCGGCGCCGGCGCGCCCATCGACGCCGACGGCTGGCTGCACACCGGGGACCTGGGCCGGCTGGACGCCGAGGGGTTCTTCACGGTGGCCGGCCGCCGCAAGGACATGTTCATCTCCGGGGGCGAGAACGTCTACCCGCTGGAGGTGGAGGGCGCGCTCGCGCTCCACCCGGACGTGGCGCTGGCCGCCGTGGTGGGCGTGCCCGACGCCCGCTGGGGCGAGGTGGGCCACGCCTTCGTGGTGGCCCGGCAGGGCGCGGCGCTGCAGGCGGAGCCGCTGCTGGAGCACCTGCGCGCCCGCCTGGCCCGCTACAAGGTGCCGAAGCGGGTCACCATCCTGGCCGCCATGCCGCTCTCGGCGGCCGGCAAGATCCTCAAGACCGAGCTGCGCCGCCTCGCCGCGGCCGGGGGGGCCGCGTGAACCAGCCGTCGCAGCCGTGGTGGCGGGAGCCGACCCGCCCGCAGTGGATCTCCTTCCTGGCGGCCTGGTCCGGCTGGGTGCTGGACGGCTTCGACTTCACCATCTTCCTCCTGGCCATGCCGGCCATCGCCGCCGAGTTCGGGGTCACCTGGGTGGCCACCGCCGGCAGCATCACGCTGACGCTCCTCTTCCGGCTGGCGGGCGGCGTGGCGGCCGGCTGGGCGGCCGACCGCTGGGGGCGGAAGCTGCCGCTCATGATCTCCATCGTCTGGTTCGCGCTCTGCGACGGGGCGGTGGCCTTCGCCCCGACCTTCGCCTGGGTGCTGGTCTTCCGCACCCTCTTCGGCTTCGGCATGGGGGCCGAGTGGACCAGCGGCGCCACCCTGGCCATGGAGAACTGGCCCAAGCGGAGCCGCGGCATCGCCTCGGGCGTGCTGCAGGGGAGCTGGGCCATCGGCTACATCCTGGCGGCGGTGGCCTCGGCGGCCATCGTGCCCACCTACGGGTGGCGCGCCCTCTTCCTGGTGGCGGCGCTGCCGGCGCTGCTGGTGCTGCCCATCCGCATCTGGGTGCCGGAGAGCCCCGACTGGCAGAAGGAGCGGGCCAGCCGGCCGGTCACCAGCGTGGCCGACCTGACCGCCCCGGGCGTGCTCGGCAAGATCGTCTGGGCCAGCGTGCTGTGGGGCGCCAGCTTCGGCATCTACTACGGCCTGACCGGCCTGTGGCCCACGCTGCTCACCACCCAGCTCGGCCGCGCCGCCGCCGACGTCTCCTTCCTGGTCATCCTCTTCAACCTGGGGATGATGGCCGGGGCCATCACCTGGGGCACGCTGGCGGCCCGCCGCGGGGTGGTGCTGGCGCTGGCGCTGCCGGTGGTGGCGCTCCTGCCGGTGCTGCCGCTCTACGTGGGGGCCGCGCCCGGCTGGCTGTGGGCCGGGGCGCTGCTGGCCGGGGCCACCGGCGCCGGCATCTCGGGCGTGACCCCGCTCCTGCTCACCTCGCTCTTCGCCGCCAACGTGCGGGCCCGGGCGGTGGGCATCGTCTACCACGTGGGGGCGCTGCTGGCCGCCGGCACGCCGCCCCTGGTGGCCTGGCTGGCCGCCGGCCAGGCCCGCCCCCTGGGCCACGCCATCGCCATGGTGGTGGCCGGCTCGGCGGTGCTCACGCTGGCCATCCTCTTCCTGCGGCCCAGGGGGACGCTCGACGGAACCCCGGGAATGGCCGCCGATCCGGCGCCCCACTGACCTCGATCCCGACCCCGACCTCGATCCCGACCCCGACCTCGACCCCGACCACGACCCCGACCACGACCCCGACCCCGACCCCGACCCCGACCCACGACCCCGACCACGACCCCGACCACGACCCCGACCCCGACCCACCTGCCTCACCGCCGCACCGTTCCCAAGGAGCCCACCATGAAGACCCTCGCAGCCACCGCCGCCGCCGTCCTCCTCCTCGCCGCCTGTGGCGGCTCCAGCGACGAGGTCGCCCCCAACGTCGACACCCCCGCCGCCATCGCCACCTACCTGGACGGCAAGACGATGACCATGACCGGGGCCGACATCCCCAGCCACCCGAACGGCTTCAACGAGAACCAGAACTTCGGCGCCTCGACCCAGTGCTACGTGTCGGTCGGCATGTCGGTGGCGGCCGGCACCTGGAGCGTCGTCTCGCAGCTCGGCACGCTCAGCGGCGCCCCCACCGCCGGCTCCATCGGCACCTGCGACAACGCCGCCGCCCTCGGCAACCCGCTCACCTTCTCGTCGGCCGCCGTCCTCATCGAGAACGTGGCCGCCAACGGCACCTGCTTCGACTTCACCATCACCTACACCGGCTTCTCGCAGGAGGGGCGCGGCGCCTTCTCGGCCGATCGCAAGACCCTGCAGCTGGAGCTCTTCTTCGGCGGCCAGGCCACCGGCCACCGCTGCGCCGGCGGCGCCGTGGGCCAGGCCGGCACCGTCACCCTGAACGGCCTGGCCTTCACGGGCAACGCCGTCCAGACCTACCGCATCCCGTAAGCCCGACCCGCCGGTCCGGCGCGCCGCCCCGTGCGGCCGCCGGCCCGGCCCCCGCCTCGCGGAAGGAGCCCCGCCATGCCCGCCACGCCCCGCGTCCCCCTGGCCCTGGCCGCCGCCCTGGCGCTCGGCCCGCTGGCCGCCGCCGCGCAGACCCCGGTGGTCCCGGGCGTCGCCTACGACGCCTGGTACGACGCCCAGGCGCGCGAGCAGGACGGGCCGCCGCAGCAGTTCCGGCTCATCAACTACTTCTTCACCCGGGCCACCGCCACCAACGCCATCGGCGACCCCACCGGCCTGAAGGGCGTGTCGCTCGGCCCCATCGGCAACCAGGCGGGCAGCCGGGTCTACGCCGGCAAGACCGGCCTGGGCACCTGGGTGGAGCAGCGCTGGATCCCGGTCTTCGAGTACACCCCCAACTTCCTCGACGGGCGCGCCGCCTTCCGGGCGCAGTTCGAGATCGACTACGTCTGGGGGCGGGCCGCCAACAGCGTGCAGCCCAACGAGGGCGGCGGCCTCAACGCCGACGAGGTCAACCTCCAGACCAAGAACGTCAACGTCGCCATCTACCCGTGGAAGGACCCGGACCTCCTCACCATCCTCATCGGCACCCAGTCGCTCTACGACAACCCGCTCGACCCGACCCGCAGCTCGCTCTTCGACGTCACCCGCACCGGCTACAAGCTGGCCTTCGCCGGCACCGACGCCACCGGCGTGCAGCTCTTCTCCCAGCGCCACGGCCGCAGCCGCCTGGGCTGGTTCCCGCTGCAGGGCGCCCAGCCGGACAAGGCCACCCAGGACGACCCGCGCCTCAAGTTCGCCTGGCTGGCCCTGGCCGACCAGGCCGTCGAGGTGGCCCCGGGCACCTGGGTGGGCGGCTCGCTCTGGTACCTGCAGGACGACACCAAGGGCGACGCCTACGCCTACGAGGGGCTGGTCCGCTCCGGCCCCGGCTCGGGCGGCCTCTCCACCTTCACCGGCACCGGCCCCTTCTCCATCGATCGCCCCTCGGGGTGGGTCGGGTGGGCCGGCCTGAACGCCCACCACAACGTCGACTTCAGGGCCGGCAAGCTGGCGGCCACCGGCTTCGTCATGTTCAACGGCGGCCGCTACCGGTCGAACCTGGCCAGCAGCACGCTGAACCGGGAGGTGGACGTCCGCGGGCTGACGGCCGACGCCGAGCTGCTCTGGAACCACGGCCGGACGGCCAACGACGTGGCCACCCTGGAGGCGCTCTACACCAGCGGCGACGGCGACCTCACCGACGGCACCTACAAGGGCGCCTTCACCCTCAACTACTACGGCCTGCCGGGCGCGGTCTGGTTCAACCACCGCATGCTCCTCCTGTTCCCCTTCACCAGCACCGTCAACAACTACACCGGGGCGGTCACCGACATCTCCAACCAGGGGGCCGGCCTCCAGACCGTGCTGGCCACCGCCGCCTGGGACCTCCTGCCCAACGTGCTCAACCTCCGGGTGGGGGCCGGGCACGCCCGCAGCGTGGCCCGCACCGCGCCGTTCGCCGGCAGCGCCACGCCGCGCGGCAAGGTCATCGGCACCGAGGTGAACGCCGAGCTCAAGTACACGGTCCGCTACCTGATGACCGTGGGGCTGCACGCCGGCTACCTGGTGCGCGGCGACTGGTTCGACGGCGAGACCTCCACCGTGAAGGAGGACCCCTTCGCGCTCTTCACCACCTTCACCTGGTACGCCTTCTAGGGGGAGCCCGCGATGTCCTTCACCGGCATGACGATCCGCAACGGCACGACCCTCACCCGCGCCGCCCTCCCGCTCCTCGCGCTGGCCGCCCTGGCGTCCTGCACCCCCCGCTACTCGACGCGCCCGCCGCTCGACTTCGCCGACCTGCCGTACGCCGGCCCGGACGGGAAGGCCTGGCCGGTGGCCACCCGCCAGCTGCCGGAGACCGCCCGCGCCTTCGGGATGGCCCGCCCGCCCACGGTGGCCTACGTGGAGCTGAACCGCGGCGGCCCGAAGGGCACGGTGGTCTTCCTGCACGGCCTGGGCAGCTACCTCAAGTTCTGGTGGTTCCAGCTCGAGGCCTTCGCCGCCGACGGCTGGCACGTGGTGGCGCTCGACCTGCCGGGCTTCGGCAAGTCGGACAAGCCGGCCTCCTTCCCGTACACCATGGAGGCCATGGGGGAGGCGGCTCGCGAGCTCACCACCGCCCTGGGCGCCACCCGGGTGGTGCTGGTGGGCCACTCCATGGGCGGCCAGACGGCGCTCTCCTGGGCCATCCGCCACCCCGCCGAGGTGCGCGCCCTGGTGCTGACCGCGCCGGCCGGCTTCGAGGCCTTCACCCCGCGCGAGCAGGCCTGGTTCACCTCGGTCATGTCCACCACCCTGGTGAAGAAGACCCCCGAGTACGGGGTGTGGGGCACGGTGGCCCAGGCCAACTTCCAGCGCTGGCGGCCGGAGCTCGCCTGGCTGGTCGAGGAGCGGGTCCGGCTCACCACCTCGCCGGGCTTCGACGCCTACGCCTACGCCCAGGTGCGCAGCGTGCAGGCGCTGGCCAGGAACGACTTCGTGCGCCAGAGCCTGGGCCAGGTGCAGGCGCCCACGCTGGTGGTCTTCGGCGAGGAGGATCGGCTCATCCCCAACCCGTTCCTGCACGGCGGCCGCACCCGCGACCTGATGGCGGCCGGCGCGGCGGCCATCCCGGGGGCGGCGCTGGCCGGCCTGCCGGGCTGCGGCCACTCGGTGCAGCTCGACTGCCCGGCGGAGTACGCGGCGGCGGTGGGGCCGTTCCTGGCCGCGCTGCCGGCGCCGTAGGGGTGGCCGCCGGGACGCGCGCCCCGGATGGTGGGACAATGCCCCGGTGCGCCTCTCCATCCGGCTCAAGCTGATCCTCCCGCTGGTCCTCGGCCTGGGCCTCATCGCGGTGGCCACCGCCGTGCTGATGCGCTTCGTGCACGAGCGGGCGGTGGACCTGGCGGCGCTGGCCGAGCTGGAGCACGCCGCCGAGGCGCTGGAGGCGCAGGAGGAGAGCGAGGTGGACCGGCTCTCGGCGCTCGGCGAGGCCATCGTGGGCGACGAGTCGCTGGCCGCCCTGCTGGAGCGGCGCGACCGGGCCGGGCTGCTGGCCGAGGCCGGTCCCATGTTCCGGCAGCTGCGCGACGCCCACGGCGTCACCCACTGGTACTTCCACCCGGCCGGGGAGGGGGGCGTGCTGCTCAGGGTCCACCGCCCCGAGCTCTTCGGCGACGCGGTGCGGCGCCCCACCTTCCTGCGCGCCGTCGAGACCGGGCTGCCCACCAGCGGCCGGGAGTTCGGGCGCACCGCCTTCGCGGTGCGGGTGGTGCGGCCGTGGCGGTCGGGCGGACGGCTCATCGGCTACCTCGAGCTCGGCAGCGACATCCACACCTTCCTGTCCCGGCTCAAGCGGGTCACCGGCGACGACTACGGACTCCTCCTCGACAAGCGGAAGCTGGAGCCGGCCGCCTGGGCCGCCGTGACCGGCCGGCCGGAGCGCTGGGACGAGCGCGCCGAGCTGGTGGCCATCACCTCCACCACCGGCGATGACGCCCTCTTCGGCAGCCTGGGGCGGGTGGCCGAGCTGCCGGCCGCGCCGACCCTGCTGTCGCGCGCCCACGACGGCGACCGGGTGGTGGCGCGGGGCGCCTTCCCCCTCCGCGACGGGTCGGGCGAGGTGGTGGGCGGCGTGGTGGTGCTGCACGAGATCACGCCGCTGCTCGGCGGCGTGGCCGAGCTCAGGCTGCGGGTGGTGATCCTGGTGGTGCTGCTCGCAGCCGGCCTGGCCGCGCTGGTGGTCTTCCTGCTCGACACGCTGGTCTTCGACCGGGTGGACCGCATGAGCCGGACCCTGGCAGGGCTGCCGGAGCGGCTGGCCCGCGGCGACCTGGAGCCCGCCGAGCTGTCCCCGCGCCAGGACGACGAGCTCGGCCGGGTGGAGGCCTTCCTGGACCAGGCCCTGGCGGCCGTGGGCGCCTTCGTGGCGGAGGCGCGCCGGTCCCGGCCCTCGGACGGCGGCCAGCAGCGCCGCTCGGATCGCGACGAGCCCTGACCGGCCGGCGGGGAGGACGGGCCCGACGGAGCGGCCCGACCGGCCGCTCCCCCCCTCGCGGTCCCGGGCTGAGGCGCCTCGCCGCAGCCCCCGGGTGCGCCCGCCCCCGCAGGCACGGCGCGCCGCGCCCCGCCGGGGCGACGCCGGGGGTATGATCCCCTCGTCAGTTCGTCCCGGACGGATCCGGGCTGGAGGCATCATGGCTCGCGCCGACTGGAAGAAGCTCCTCTGCCCCATCGACTTCTCCGACGCCTCGCGGGAGGCGCTGGAGACGGCCGCCGCCCTGGCCAAGCAGCACGGCGCGGCGCTCACCCTGTTCCACGCCTACCCGGTGCCCGGGTACACCTTCCCGGACGGGTCCTTCGTGGCCTCCAGCAAGATGCTGGAGGAGCTGGCCGAGCAGGCCAACCGCCACCTGGCCGAGTGGAAGGCCATCGCCGTGGCGGCCGGCGTCCCCTCGGTGGAGTCGGCCACCGCGGTGGGCGAGCCGGCCCACGAGATCGTCACCTTCGCCACCGAGAAGGGGATGGACCTGGTGGTGGTGGGCACCCACGGGCGCACCGGGCTGACGCACGCCCTGATGGGCTCGGTGGCCGAGCGGGTGGTCCGCAAGGCCCCCTGCCCGGTGCTCACCGTCAGGCCGCCGCCGACGTAGCGCCCCCGAACAGCGCCTCGACGGCGCGGCGGCGGTGGTCGAAGATGGCCTCCACCTGGCGCCGCACGAAGAGCAGCCGCGCCACCTCCCCGAGCGGCCCGAGCGGCACCTCGTAGGCCACCCGGTCGGTCATGCGCGTGCCGCCGGGGGCGTCCTCGAAGGTGTGGGTGTGGTGCCAGCTCCGGTAGGGGCCGCGCAGCTGGCGGTCCACGAAGCGCGCGCCGGGCTCCCATTCCGCGATCTCGGTGCGCCAGGAGAAGGGCACCCCCAGCAGCGAGAGCCGGTAGTCGATGAGCGCGCCGGCCCTGAGCTCGATGGGGGCCGGGGTGAGGATGCGGAAGTGGAGCGACGGAGGGGTGATCCGCTCCAGGTTGTGGGCGTCGGCGAAGAAGGCGAAGACCTCCGGGCGGGGCCGGGGGACGAGCTGGGTGCAGGTCAGGACGTGGACGGCCATGGCATTCCTCGCGGTGGGCGGGGGGACATGGTAGGCGGCAGGGGGACGCACCGCCCATCCAAGGCAGCGCCTCCCCCGTCACGCTGTACCCGTCGAGGGCGGCACACCTCCGGTTGGCATCCGGTAGGGTCGTCGCTATCTGTGAGATCCCACACCCTGGAGACACCATGGCCGACCTGACGACCGACTACCTGGGCCTCACCCTGCCGAGCCCGCTGGTGGTCGCCTCCTCCGCGCTGTCCAACCGCGTCGAGAACCTCGAGGCGGCGGAGGGGCACGGCGCGGGCGCGGTGGTCCTGCGCTCCCTCTTCGAGGAGCAGCTCGAGGCCACCAACACCGTGCTCGAGGAGGCGGCGGCGCGCCACGCCGACTCCAACCCGGAGGCCCGCACCTACTTCCCGCCCCAGCGCGTCGGCCCGCACGAGTACCTCTCGCTGGTGGAGCGGTCCAAGAAGGCGCTCGACATCCCGGTCATCGCCAGCCTGAACTGCTGCGCCACCGGCAGCTGGACCGGCTACGCCAAGGACATCGCCTCGGCCGGCGCCGACGCCCTGGAGGTGAACCTCTACGCCGTCGAGGCCGACCCGCTGGTGAGCAGCGCCGAGGTGGAGCGCCGCTACCTCGACATCGTGGCCGGCATCCGGGCCGCGGTGAAGCTGCCCATCGCCGTGAAGCTCTCGCCCTACTTCACGTCGCTCGGCCACATGGCGGTGCAGCTGGAGAAGACCGGGGTGCAGGGGCTGGTGCTCTTCAACCGCTTCCTGCAGCCGGACATCTCGCTGGAGCGGCTGGCCCCCCACAGCGTCATGACCCTCTCCTCGCCCTCCGAGGCGCTGCTGCCGCTCCGCTGGATGGGGCTGCTGCACGGGCGGGTCAAGCTCCAGCTGGCCGCCTCCACCGGGGTCTACGACGCCCCCGGGGCGCTCAAGCAGGTGCTGGCGGGCGCCCAGGTGGTGCAGCTGGCCTCGGCGCTGGTGAAGAACGGCGTGCCCCACCTGGGCAAGGTGCTGGCCGGCATGGAGGAGTGGCTGGAGCGGCGCGGCCACGCCAACCTGGGCGAGGTGCGGGGCACCCTCAGCCAGAAGGAGATCGCCGACCCGGGCGCCTTCGAGCGGGCCCAGTACGTCCACCTGATCCTGTCCCAGAACATCTGAGCCAGGCCAGGCTGGACCCGATCGTCGCACCGCCCCCAACGGGGACGGTGCGCCGGCCCTTCGCCGCGCTAACTTCTCGGTCCACCGAGACCACCAACCCGATCCGAGGGCGAGGAACGACACCATGGCAAACCTGAAGGGCAGCAAGACGCACCAGAACCTCAAGGACGCCTTCGCGGGCGAGTCGCAGGCCAACCGCCGCTACCTGTACTTCGCCAAGGTGGCCGACGTGGAGGGCTACCCGGAGGTGGCGATGAACTTCCGCGAGACCGCCGAGGGCGAGACCGGCCACGCGCACGGCCACCTCGACTTCCTCAAGGCGGTGGGTGACCCGGCCACCGGGCTGCCCATCGGCGACAGCACGCTCAACCTCAAGGCCGCCATCCACGGCGAGACCCACGAGTACACCGACATGTACCCGGGCATGGCCAAGACGGCCCGCGAGGAGGGCTTCGGCGAGGTGGCCGACTGGTTCGAGACGCTGGCCAAGGCCGAGAAGTCCCACGCCGGCCGCTTCGACAAGATGCTGAAGACCATCAGCTAGCCGGTCCCGCACAGCCGAAGCGCGGTCCGCGGAGCCCGGTGCCCTCACGAGGTGCCGGGCTCCTCGTGCTTCTCACTCCCACGTCCGAGGAGGGCCCATGAGCTCCACCGGAAGAACCATCACCTACGACCCCACGCCCGGCCTGAGCTACGACCCGGCCGAGCCGAAGTACTGGCAGCCGGACGCCCTGCAGGGCGAGGTCCACCGCGCCTTCGAGATCTGTCACGGCTGCCGCATGTGCTTCAAGTACTGCGACAGCTTCCCGCTGCTCTTCAAGGCCATCGACCAGCAGCACGACGGCGACGTCGCCAAGGTCACGGCGGCGGAGACCAGGCAGGTCATGGACGCCTGCTTCCAGTGCAAGCTCTGCGAGGTGCAGTGCCCCTACACGCCGCGCGACGGGCACGCCTGGCAGCTCGACTTCCCCAAGCTGGTGCACCGCTGGCGCGGCGTGCAGCGGCGCGGCAAGGGGAAGACGCTGCGGATGCGCGTCCTCAACGATCCCGACGGCGCGGCCAGGCTGGCGCGCGCCAGCTTCGGCATGGCCAACGTGATGAACGGGGTGCGCCCGTTCCGGGTGCTGCTGGAGAAGGCGGTGGGGGTGCACCGCGACAAGCTGCTGCCGGACTTCGCCGCCGAGCCCTTCGACGCCTGGGCCGAGCGCGCCGGGCACGTCCGCGCCGAGCCGGGCGGCGAGGTGGTGCTCTTCCAGACCTGCTTCGTGCAGCACAACGAGCCGCAGGTGGGCAAGGACGCGCTCTTCGTGCTCAAGCAGAACGGCGTGGACGCCCGGGTGGTCAAGGGGCTGCGCTGCTGCGGCATGCCGGCCTGGGAGCAGGGGGACCTCGAGTCGCTCCGGGCCCAGGCCCACGTCGACCTCGACCTGCTCCTGCCGTACGTGGAGCGCGGGGCCAAGGTGCTGGTCATCAACCCCACCTGCTCGATGATGATGCGGCGCGAGTGGCCGCACCTGCTCGACGGGCCGGACCGGGCCCGGGCCGAGCGGCTCGCCCCGGCGGTGATGGACGTCTCCGAGTACCTCTGGTCCATCCGCGAGGAGCCGCGCTTCAGCACGGCCTTCAAGAGCACGCCGCCGGGCGGCAAGGTGGCCTACCACGCCCCCTGCCACCTGCGGGCCCAGGGGTGGGCTTCAAGGGGCGCGACCTGCTGCGCAAGATCCCCGGGGTGCAGGTGTCCGGCACCGTGATGGAGTGCTGCGGCCACGACGGCACCTACGCCATGACGGTGGAGGGGTTCGGCCCGTCGCAGCGCATCGGGCAGAAGGCCTTCGACGGCATGAAGGCCGCCGGGGCCGAGACCTGGGCCACCGACTGCCCGCTGGCGGCCCTGCAGTTCGAGCAGCACGCCGGCCAGAAGCCGCTGCACCCCATGTCGCTCCTGGCCCGGGCCTACCGCGGCCAGGGCTTCGGCCCCGGCGAGGGAGGGGAGACCCCGTGAGGCACGTCACGCGCGAGGAGATCCTGCCGCTCGAGGCCTACGAGCGGGCCCGCCCGGAGATCCGGCCGGCCATCATCGAGGCCAAGAAGCCGCGCCGCATCCACGTCGGCCCGAACCTGACCCTGCTGTTCGAGAACACCGCCACCATCCGCTACCAGGTCCAGGAGATGGTGAAGGCCGAGCGGATGACCCGGGAGGCCGACATCCGCCACGAGCTCGAGACCTACAACGAGCTGCTGGGCGGGCCGGGCGAGCTGGGCGCCACCCTGCTCATCGAGATCACCGACCCGGCCGAGCGCGACGACAAGCTGGGCCGCTGGCGCGGGCTGGAGGCCCACCTCTATCTCGCCCTGGAGAACGGCACGCGGGTGCGGGCCACCTACGACGCGCGGCAGGTGAGCGAGGAGCGGCTCTCCTCGGTGCAGTACCTCAAGTTCGACGTGAAGGGGCAGGTGCCGGTGGCGGCCGGCGCCGACCTGCCGGCCCTCACGCTGGAGGTGGCGCTGACCCCCGAGCAGCGGGCGGCGCTGCGCCAGGACCTGGCCGCCGGGACCTGAGCGCCACGCCGCGGCGCCGCACCCGGCGGGGCCGCAGGTGCGGCGACCGGGCGCGGCGGGTGGGGTGGTGAAATAGGCGGGGGAGGCCTCCGTAGTGCCGTGCATGGAGGCCGTCATGAAGTCGATCATCCCCGCCGCGCTGGTGCTGGTCCTCGAAGTCGGGTTCATCCTCAGCATCGCCGTCCTGCCGGACGCCGCCCCGACGGCGTCGCAGGCCGAGCTGGCCGCCGGCGCGGCCTCCGCCGGGGCGCAGGCCGCCCAGGTGGTCACCCAGGCCCCGGCCCCCAAGCGGCCGTCGCGGTCCTGAGCCCGCGTCGGGCGCCGGGCCACGAGCCCGCGCGCAGGCCCCCGGGCCCGACCACCCCCTGGCAGCCGAGAGCTCCACCCACCGGCCGCCGCTCCCGCCACCGCGGGGCGGCGGCCGGATCGTCGGTGGCCCGGCGGCGCCGGCGTAGACTGCCCCGGTGCCGCTCTTCCGCCTCCCCGACGAGCCCGTCTTCCCCGACCCCAGCCTGGCCGAGCCCGACGGCCTGCTGGCGGTGGGCGGCGACCTCACGCCGGCCCGGCTGGTGGCGGCCTACGCCAGCGGCATCTTCCCCTGGTTCAGCCGGGGGTCGCCCATCCTCTGGTGGTCACCCGACCCCAGGCTGGTGCTGGTGCCCTCGGCCCTGCACGTGCCGCGCTCGCTGGCCCGCACCCTCAGGCGTGGCGCCTTCCGCTTCACCGCCGACCAGGCCTTCGAGCGGGTGGTGAAGGCCTGCGCCACCTCGGCGCGCCCCGGCCAGCGCGGCACCTGGATCACCCCCGCCATGGCGAAGGCCTACCTCGGGCTCCACCGGCTCGGCCTGGCCCACTCCTTCGAGGCCTGGGAGGGCGAGGCGCTGGTGGGCGGCCTGTACGGCGTGGCGCTGGGGGCCGCCTTCTTCGGCGAGTCGATGTTCGCCACCCGGCCGGACGCGTCCAAGGCGGCCTTCGTGGAGGCGGTGGCGTTCCTGGCGGGCCGCGGGGTCCAGCTGGTGGACTGCCAGGTGCGCACCGAACACCTGGCCCGCTTCGGCGCGGAGGACTGGCCGAGGTCGCGGTTCCTGGAGGCGCTGGCGGAGGCGCTGCGGGTGGAGGCGGCGCCCGGCCCGTGGACGCTGGCGGCGACGACGGGAGGGGCGGAGAGCGCCGGGGACGGCTAGGTGTGCAGCTCGATGAACCGCTTCAGCGCCACCCGCACCTCGTTCTGCACCGGGGTGGGCACGGCCGGCAGCGGCGTGGCCTTGCACAGGGCCAGGGTGCGCTGCAGCGACTCGCAGCGGGAGGCGCAGGAGGGGCAGCCGCCCAGGTGGCGCTCCATGTCGGCGCACAGGGTGGAGGAGATCTCCCCCTCCAGGTGCTGCGAGAAGAGCTGCACGATGTCGGGGCAGGACTCCGAGGCGCGCGGCGCCAGCGCGCCGGGCACGCCGATGACCGGCGCCACCGCCTCGCGCACCGCCACCCGGGCCCGGTGCAGCCGGCTCTTCACCGCCTCCACCGACAGCCCCATGACCTCGGCCACCTCGGGCGCCGAGAGCCCCTCCACGTCCCGCAGCACCAGCACCTCGCGGTACATCGGGTCGAGGGCGCCGATGGCCTGCTCCAGCGCCACCTCGATCTGCCGGCCGGCCAGGGACTCGTCGGCCCCCCGGGCCGGGTCGGCCAGCTGCCTGGCCTCCTCGCCGGGCGCGTGGGCGTCGAGCGACTCCTCCACCTCGGGCGCGAACTTGGAGCGGCGGCGCTTCTTGATGCAGAAGCTCCGGGCGATGGTGTAGAGCCAGGTCGACACCTGCGAGGCGCCGCGGAAGTCCTTCACCCCGCGCGCCACGGCCAGCAGGGTGTCCTGCAGCACGTCCTTGGCGTCCTCCGGATCCCGGCACATCTTCAGCCCGAACCGGTAGACGCGGGGCTGGTGGCGCGCCAGCAGCGCCTCCAGCGCGGGGCGGTCCCCGGCGCGGGCGGCCTCCAGCAGCTCCTGGTCGGTGCGCTCCATCAGCGCCCTTCCTTAGTCCGAACCACCCTGCCCCACAAGGGCCAGTCCACGGACGGGGGGTTCACCTGGGGCGAACAGAGAGAGGCCGTGCACCCCGTTTGAGACCTTCCCAAAAAAGTTGATGCAGATCAATTTACGACCCAACGCGGGCCCCGGACCCCTGCGCACGTCTCGTCGCCTGATCCGGGGACCGTTCGCCCATGAGCGCACTCTTCTCCCCGAAATCGAACGCCCTCCTCATGACGGTCCTGGCCGTCGTCGGCCTGGGGGCCGCCGGCACCATCGGCGGCCTGCTGCTCTACTGGCGCACGCCCTACGGCCTCAACGTGGCGACGCCGGTGGTCCAGCCGGTCCAGTTCGACCACCGGCACCACGTGCAGGACGACCTCATCGACTGCCGCTACTGCCACTCGTCGGTGGACAAGGCCCCCAGCGCCGGCATCCCGTCCACCGAGCTGTGCCTGGCCTGCCACTCCCAGGTCTGGAACAAGAGCCCCCTGCTCGACCAGGTGCGGGCCAGCTGGTTCCAGGACCAGCCCATCCGCTGGACCCGGGTGCACAAGCTCCCCGACTTCGTCTACTTCAACCACGCCATCCACGTGAACAAGGGCGTGGGCTGCGTCGAGTGCCACGGCCGGGTGGACCAGATGGCCGCCATCGAGCAGGCCCTGCCGCTCACCATGGGCTTCTGCCTCGACTGCCACCGCAACCCGCAGCCGCGCCTCCGCCCGCTGGAGGAGATCGCCAACCTGCGCTGGGTGCCGCCGGCCGACCGGGCGGCCCTGGGGGCCGAGCTGGCCAAGAAGTACGACGTCAAACCGAAGGTGAACTGCACGACATGCCACCGCTAGGCCTCCCCATCTACGGACAGCCGGCCCCGCAGCCCGAGGCCCCGAAGCGCTGGCGCAGCCTGGCCGAGGCCGGCGGCGCGGCCGACCCCGCCGCCGGCACCTACC